>CAZRCV010000009.1:0-3438 GCA_964598745.1 uncultured Methanosarcinales archaeon | reverse complement strand
AACTAATCGCCGGCAAACGGTTGATAGTAAAGTTTACTTCTGGCATAGTGGTATTAATATTACTATAAACATCCATAGCATACAGTTTAATCCAGTGGTTGCCACGACCAGGTGTCAAAGTAAAGTTGGTGCAACTAGACAAAGTTACGTTGCTGCCGTTGCTGAAACCAAACCAACACTCTTGTAATCCAGTTTCATCGGTTACAGTAAAATTCACATTTATGGTTAAAATGCTGTAATTGCTGTTATTGGTTGGATCTATAAAGTTGATGGTTGGAGCTGCACCATCTGTACCATTAGCCGAGAAGCTGCCCAGGCCGGTAGAATTGAAGAATAAGATTCCGCCCTCCGCAGTGTAACTGGAAATGTTACACTTGGGAGTGATACATTTAGAACCTTGAATTTGAGTAAAGGTAGCATTAGTAGTATAGTTATGGATTATGGAGATCATCCTAACATCAAACAAATTCAAGCCATACAGGCTCAAGCTAACGCTGTTGTTGATTCGCTGAGAAAAACCAGTATAGTTAGAAAAAGCAGAGGTATTAAAAGCAAGGGTATTGTTGCCGATAAACAAATTTCTATCTAAGCCTAAGCCTTGATCATTGCTGATGTTAAGGGTCATATTGCTAAGGAAGGCAGTGATGGCTCCTTGCTTACCAACTCCTGTCCAGCGAATTTCACCAAAGGTATTGTTGTAAATCAGCGATTGATTAACAGTAGTGTTACTATCATCGCGGATAACCCATGATGGAAAAGGTGAGGTAACAGAGAGGTTATTGTTAAGAAAAGTATTATTGCCCGCATCTGAACCTCCAAGATCTTGAATTATGATAGCATAGTTATCCGCACCAGTTCCCCCGGCAGTTATTTTATTATTGGTAAAAATATTATGTGCGGAACCTCTCAAGCGTATTCCATAGTTATCGGTAGTCCCATTGGTAACTACTGTATTTCCAGATACTTGACAATAATCTTCATCAAAAAATTCAATTCCAATATTAGTTGCACCAGTCCCATTAGTGTAAATTGTATTGTTTTCAATGATATTTCGACCAGACCGTGAAGTGCTGTAAATTCCATAGTTATTGGAACCTCCATAAGTGTAAATCGTATTTCCAGAAGCAGAGTTATTAGAACTAGTGATATCCATTACTATACCATAATTTGAATTAGTAGTACCTCGAGTGGAAATATTGTTATCTTTTATGAAACTGTGGTTGGCACCCCCGAACAAATAAATACCATAATTATTAGAAGTTCCATTAGTGACAATGATATTTCTGGAAATTTGAGAGTAATGAGAGATCACGTCAATATTTATACCCCGATTAGAATTAGTTGTACCATTAGTATAAATAGTGTTGTTTTCAATCCTAGTGCTATTCGAGTTATTATAAACACTAATTCCAAAATTATTACTAGTTCCACCAGTAACAATAGTATTATTAATTATGGAATTGTTAACAGCACCATTAGTAATGTTGATTCCGTGGTTATTGGAAGTTCCCCCAGAAGCACCTTTCTCAATATAACAATTCTTAACAGTAACATGGTCATAATTACCATTATTCTCCACTCCTGCGCCAACACCGCCTGTTCCATAAGTAACCGTAAATCCAGCGCAATCCAAAGTAATCCCTGAAGCGCCGATCGTAAAGCAAGTCCCTGTAGCGGAAACATCATTAGTCAAGGTCAAACTGCTGATCAAAGTTCCACAAGCATCTACCGCAATGATTACTTGGTTGGAAGAAATATTTTGGCTTGCATTGGCTGATTGGTTAGTGAAATTTAACACAGGAGGCGGCACAGTAGTGTTTATGGTTTGATTGAGCGGTGGAAGAACAGATTCATTGCCCGTATCATTAATTATGGGAATAAGTATCGGCAAGGAAACATTGGTTGAAACTGTTTCATTAATTGGCTGTAAGGTAATATCATTAGAAGTTTCATTGTTAACTGCGGCAGTATCGTTTAATAATTGATTAGAAGAGCCGTTGTCAACAATCGGTTGAATGTCGATGGCAGGCATAGCCAGAGAATTATTTTCTAAACTATTGCCTAAATCAAAATTATCACTCAGAGAATTATTAGTTAAAGATTCATTAGTGATATTTTCAATATCTAAACCTATAGCCGCGCCAGTTAAACCGCCCTCAATTTTAATAAAATAAGCCAACAGAACAACAAAAATAGTTATAACTACAACTATCCAAACTACCTCCTTTTTCCCTACGTACATACTTAAAAAAAGCTAAGCTTTCAGTTTTTATAAAGATTTGTGTGAAGAGCTTTTGTAAAAATAACCAAAATTGGGGGGAACAGATTTCACCGAAAGATTTATATAAAACTATTCATTAAAGATGAATAATTATTCACTTTTAATGAAAAATGATCGGCAAAGGCACTTTGAAAATATTGAACCTCATCCTACGAAGTGCTGATTTATACAACATTAATCAAATAGCTAGAAACCTAAAGTTAAGCGTTGGTGGTGTCCACAAGACACTAAAAAATTGGGAAGAAAAAGGCATAGTTAATGCCAAAGAGTTGGGAAATGCTATTTATTATACTCTTAACTTTAATAATAAGGAAGCGATCAAATTATGTGAACTGATTTTAATTGAAGAAAAGAATAAGTTATTAAAAGAGAATAAAACAGCCAGAGTTTATATCCAGGATTTAGAAAAATATCCCGCTAAATGCATTCTCCTCTTCGGCTCATTGTTATTAAGAGAAGAACAGGCTCAGGATGTAGATACCTTGTTTATCATTAAAAATAAAAAGGAAATTAAAACAGTTAATGAGTTCTGCCTAAGCTTATCTAAAATAAGAACTAAAAAAGTTAATCCAATAATTATGTTAGAAAGTGATTTAACAAGAAATATTAAGGCCCAAAATAAGGCTATTATGGAAATCGTTAAAGCAGGAATAGTTCTAAAAGGGGAAGAAATTTTTGTGAAAGCAATTAAGAATGCACGCTGAACGCAAGTTTGCTTGGTGCCTTAAGAAAGGCCGGAACGGAGAACGAGGCTTAATAGAAATAAAGCCTAATCTAAAAGAAGCTAAACATCACCTAGAAAAAGCCATCTATAATCTGAAGGTTACGCAATCCAACATAGAACTTGGCTATTCCGATTGGGCAGTATCATCTTCTTTCTATGCTATGTACCATGCCCTACTAGCTTTGCTTTACAAACGGGGATATGAAAGCACAAACCAAGAATGTAGCATTACAGCAATAGAATATTTCATACTTCAAAAGAAAGTAGACTTAGACCTTAAATACATAAAAATGATAGATCCAAATGTGGAAGGAAGCATTATCAAACTAAGGGAAAGATTCCAATATGGAACAGAAACAAAAATAAGCCGTGAAACGCTTTTAGCCTTACAGAATAATGCCAAAGAATTCGTAGAAAAATTTCAGGAATTGAT
>CAZRCV010000008.1:7824-29955 GCA_964598745.1 uncultured Methanosarcinales archaeon | reverse complement strand
CGCGACTTAGCAGGCACAAACCTTTATAAACAAACTTAGCTAGTGGTAAGCTAAATGTCTAAACCAGAACCAGAACAGCAGCTTATTCGGGTAAGAATCCCGCAAAGCAAAGAGCTCTTGGGCATCGTCCAGCAGAGATTAGGGGGTAGTCGAATGAGAGTTCTTTGTTTGGATGGCAAGGAAAGAATTTGCCGAATCCCGGGCAGGCTGCGCCGGGCGTTGTGGGTGCGAGAAAGCGATGTCGTATTAATTGAACCCTGGGAGTTGGGGGGGGAGGATAAAGGAGACGTGGTTTTCAAGTACAGAAGCAAAGCTGAAATAGAATTTTTGAAGAAAAAAGGATATTTAAAAAATCTGGAAGGGGAATTCGATTAAATAGTAAAAATTATAAACAGTAAAATCTTTCTAAAGAAAGTTAAAGAGGTGTTATAAATGACAGGTAGTCATAATAATCAAAGTAATGTTGTTTATTTGGCTATAGGGATAGTACTTGTAGCTGTAATTGCTGTAGCCATTCGGGGAACAAATATCACGGGGAATGCCGCTAGCCGCACAGATGGTGCTTGCAGTGAAACGGACAAAACTAATGACCAATATGTTAAGGGCATTGTTAGTTTTGAACATCGTTCTGGTGTTGATACTTACATTGACCAGTGTGGCGAAGACAACAAACACTTGAAGCAATATTTTTGCTCTGCTCCTAATCGTATCAATACCTTAAGCAGTTACTGTGAAAAGGGTTGCAAGGATGGTGTTTGCTTAAAATAAGCAAACCACCAATATAAATATTGGTTTTTAGAAATGTTTAAATAATTGTTACTTTCTAATTTTTTTAATGAATCAACCCATTAAACTCTTAATCTACATTTTGTTGATGGCTAGCTTAGGTTATGGAATCAGTAATGTTTTCACCAAAGCTGTTAGCGAGCTATTGCTGGTGGTAGTGATGGCCATTCTTGGTTTAATGGGCTTAATTTTCTGGGTTAAACCAATCGGTGAATACCTGTTTTTTTATTTTAGCCTTTGTTCTATGATTTACTTTTCTGCAGTATGGTTTATGCAAGGGTCATTGTATGTTACAATGTTGTTTTTATCTGTTTTAATGTTTTTTTTAACCTTTCCTAAGAAACGCGCTTCTGGACATCTTGATAAAGGAGAACCAACCATTTCAGAACAACCGCATAGTATGGTATTTGAACCTCCCAGTGGAGTAGCTGAAAATGGGGAGTCTAATGAAAATAAAGAACCGTCAACCATTAAAACTTTTTCTCCTGGCTTGTATGTTGCCAGCAGCAATGGTTTAGTTTTTCATGCTCCTACCTGTAATTGGGCTAGAAAGGTTTCTAAAAATAGGCAAATATGGTTGGAAAGCAAGGATGACGCTAAAGGCAAGGGATATAAGGCTCATAATTGTATTAGCTAAAACTTGATGGTGGTTAGTTTTCTTTGGCCTGAGGATTTTTCCAAAGCGTGAGAACCATCCCTACAATGCCTAGGCTGATAGCTAAATCAGCCACATTGAACGCGGGCCAATAAGTTAAGTCAATAAAATCAATCACGTAACCTCTAATCAACCTGTCTATTAAGTTGCCAGCCGTCCCTCCCATAAATAAGGCTACGGATAGTTGCGGCCAGATTTTCTGCGGGACTTTCTTATAAATGGTTAATCCAACGACTAAAACTAGTAGTGATATAATAGTTAATAATGGCAACTGGTGTTGTAATATGCCAAAGCCCGCCCCACTATTGGTAAGATAAATAATTTTAAATAAATATAAATTTAAATGCAGTTGTGTTTGTTTTACAATAATCTTAGTTAACTGATCTATTAAGATTACTATTAACATCGAAACTGAGAAAAAAATGAAGTACTTTTGTCTGCTTACCATAACCTATTTTTGGTTTCGGTTTTAGTAGCTTTTTCTAAATTTTCCAATCGGCGATCAATAGAGTAAAGCAGAACTTTTAACGTATCTAATTTGCTGTTAATTAATTCTAAATCTTTGTTTTCTCTGTCAACAGGCAATGGTGCTGGCGCAGAGGCTGGACTAAATCTGCCTGGCTGTTCTGGAAATAAAGGATCAGGAGGCAAAGATTGACCAGTAAAATCATTATCAGTACTATGCTCATCAAAGAATTCTTTATCCGCTAATACATCCAAATCTATTTCCTTTTCTTTTTTGCGGCTAAACCATCCCATGGTAGCTAAAAGAATAATTTTGGTTTTAAATGTTTCTGATTTGTTAACCCGGCATAATTGTGGCTTAGCAACTTACGAAAGTTTATAAAGAAATAATATTTTAATTAAATAATGGCTAAAGATGCTGAATCAAAGGAAGAAAAAATAGGTTTTCATAAAGGTTCCTTAGCAACGTTGTCTAAAGAACGCGAAGAATTGTTAAGAATTTTGCAGATTGTCGAGCAATTGATGCAAGTACATATTCGTGAATTGAAGGGCTTGGGGATAGATTTAGTAGCCGAAGCCAAAGAAGCAGTTAAGAAGGTTAAAGGTAAAAAACCTATTGAAGAAGTTCTCAAATAAATTGGTAGCTTTTAATTAATTCGTAACCTATCCTTCTGCGGTATCTTATGGCAGTCGATCCATCAACTATTGTTGTTTCAATGGTAGCTTTGTGATCACCAATTTCTAAAATTTTTCCTGAGGTAAAACAAACTAAAATACCTATCCCTGGTTGGATTCTTTCAAAGTTAAACTCGATTAATACCTGTTTTCCTAAATCATCCTCTTCAAACATCTTCATATAATAACTTCTCCTCGGTTCAATTTTGGCAGAAAATTGATAATCCTACCTTCTTTATAGCGGGCGCAGCCGATAATTTCGTTTTGATAGTGTAAGATCACTAGCCGGCTACTTGTTCCTAAATCTTTATTAAGGTCAGATCCATGAAAATAATCTTTCAGTTCTTGTTTGGTTAATTCTAATAAATTGTTTAACTTTTGGTGGCGTTGCTCAGCTTCTTGTGCTAGCAATTGAGCGCCCTCTTTGCTTAATCGCACTTGGTTTTCTTTTACTTCTGCTACGTATAATCCAATTTTGTCTATCCTTAGTTTTTTGAGATCAATGCGCTTTATGTCTTTGTTGATTACAAACAGCTTCTGGTTTTCGTTAAGAAGGTAAGCGTAATCCTGTTGCCAAAAATAACCAAACTCTTGGATTACTTGCTCTTTAATTTTTCTTATTTCTCTGCTGTTAAGGAATCGGTTTTCCACAAATCTTACAAAAAGTAAAAATGTTTAAAAAGGTATGCTTAAATTATTTAAGCACTTTTTTTGTTAACTTTTGTGCTGAGTCCATAGCAACTTTGTTGGTGTTGCTTATAGCTTTAACGATGGCCTTTTCTAAGTTTGTTACAGTAATTACACCTGCTTTAGCTAAGCCCGTAGCCTCTCGTAGAACTCCAGCTACACCTTTCAGAAGTAAATTGCCTGTGAATCCGGTCTTAGACAGAACTTTTTTGATGGTTGCTGTTGGCAAATTAACTACATTTCCGTCTCTTTTTCTTAGTTTTAGTTTTTTACTCATAACTATCACCTCTGATTTAAAAGAATAATTTAATTATATTTAAACTTTATTTTATTGCACTGGTTCAATTTATCCAACACCCCACACTGGATTGTCTTTGCGCTTAATTTCGGCAATTTCTTTCAAAATAATTAGTTCTTTGTCAGTAAGGTGTTTTTTTAACTCTTTAAGCTTCTTGAAGTCATCTTCAGAAATATCAGTATATATCGTGTCTCCTTCATGGATTTGCCTGCCCACCGTAGCTCCATTGATAGCCATAGCTATTTGTTTTCCTTGCATAGCTAGACTTACCATTTCCTGTCCTTCCTTCATGCTTTTGATAGTACCAATTACCTTACCAACCGTGCTAATCAGTGAACTGCCGCTATGTACCTGCCCAACCTCAATTTCCACGCCTACAATAGCCGGATTATTTTGTCTAAAGACGTAACCTTTTAAAATCAAAATTTTGCAGGGCCTAACTAATTTTGACAATTGTTGGATTTCGACATTTTTTCTTAGCCCGTTGATGTACGATTCATAATCTTCAATGGTTTTGTAAATTACATCGTTAGTTATTATCTTTAATTGCTTGGAAGAAATATAATCTTCCAATTCTGCAGGTATCTTGATGTTAAATCCTAATAATACTCCAAAAAAGGGGTCTTTATTTCTGATAGTTTCCAACTTAGATAAATCTTTTTTAGTAAGATCTCCCAGAGAAGCGGAGGCAATACTGATGTTTTTTTCTTTTAACAATACCCGTAATGCTTCTAGCCCGCCAATAGTGTCGGCTTTAATCATTACTCCCTCTTCTCCGCTATCTTCAGTGACGATTTCGCCAACTTCCTGTTGTATCTCGGCCTTAAATATTTCAATTTCATCAGAATTAGTAGTGCCGCGAAAAGGCATGCCCGAAATAGCTTGATCTAGTCCGGGAGCTACAATTTTTACACCAGTAGCAGCAGTGACTAATTTTACATTCTTAAACTTTACTTTCTGGTCGCGCATGTCGGCCAGGTCAGCTGGTTCCAGTAACGCTCTTACTTTAACTACTAATGGTTGGCCGATAGCTCCAATAATTAAAGTATCGTTAACCTTTAATGAGCCGTTGTAAATAATAGCATTGACCGTTGTTCCCAATCCCTTTTCTTCTTTTACCTCTAGAATGGTGCCTTTGCAAGGCCCGTCTTCGTCTATTTTCAATTGCTGTTCTAGATATTTCTGGGCTAGTCCGGTTAAAACCATTAGTAATTCAGGAATTCCTTGTCCGCTTTTAGCCGAGATTGGCACTAGAGCGATTTGCTGGGTGTAATTCTGCACGCGGTCAAACCGTTCTGCTTGCAATCCCAGTTCATTGAATTTAGCTACCAGTTCGTACATCTTTTTTTCAAATTCTCCTTGAGTGGAATATGGCAGTTCAGAGATATTTTGTAATAGTAATTTGTTGTGATCATATTTCCATTCAGGCAATAAATCAATTTTATTAACGGCAGTGATGAAAGGAACTTTATGTGATCGCAGGATTTCAATGGATTCAATAGTTTGTGGTTTGAATCCTTCATTAATATCAACCACTAGGATGGCAATGTCAGCCAACGATCCTCCCCGTTGGCGCAGGGAAGTAAAAGCCGCATGGCCTGGCGTGTCAATAGTTAACAGTCCAGGCACGGTCAGATTATTTTTGAAGACGTCCAACAGCTTTCCGCAAATCTTTTTTACAATTTCAAGTGGGATAATGGAAACACCAATGGCTTGAGTGATAGCTCCGGCTTCTCCTGTAGCCACTGCTGATTGCCTGATTTTATCCAGCAAAGAGGTTTTTCCATGGTCTACATGTCCAACTACGGTTACCAGAATTTTACGGAGAGTCATGTTATTACTAGAGTTAAGTTGTTTTTTAAAGTTATCTGGTGTGTATTTTAACTAAATTACTCTCGGGGGGGGGGGTAACACAGTTTTAAAAATTCCAGTTTCTTTTACTTGCTTAATTAGAGGTGATTCATTTGAAACAAAAAATAATGATAATTAGTTTGGCAGTAATAACCGTGCTATCTTTGGTATTGTCAGGATGTCAAGGGGTAGGGCAGGCTGGCAGCTTGCCGCAAATTCAAACTCCGCCCAAGCCAGCTACGTCTTGTGATGGCGATGCTACTTGTGAAACCAATGATTTAAGCGTGGGAGGCAATGCGGTAGTTCGGGGAAGTGTCGATAGTGATAGTGTTACTACAGATGATTTAACAGTTAATAACGGCGCGAGTGCTAGGAATTTGGTTGTTCAAGAAGACGTTCAGGCGAGGAATGTTAAGTTAGAACGGATTCTTGGTATTAACCCTCAGCCTCCTGTTTTACATGTTAGAAGCCTTCCTATCGCAGAACTACTGTATCCTCAACAACCTAGATTCAACGAAGATCTCTTGGATGTTTATAGTGATGCTCTTTTCAGAAAAGGGTTAGTAGTTGAGAGCGGATCAGTACGTGTTTTAGAGAATGCAACTGGAACAGCTCTTCTAGTAAGGGGCATATTAAAGATAGAAAGTGGTGGTAATTTGTATATAGGTAATCGTGGAAAAACAGCGATAATGAACGGGTCTTTGAACATAGGAAATAAGCTATTTGTGGATACACTTAAAAGAAATGCTTCCAGTACTAGCCAAAACGCGTATGTTTGTGTTTATGCTGATGGCCAGTTGTATCGAAGTGCTGTGCCTTGTGTATAAATTTTATCTTAACTTTTTTATATTCATCTTCTTTTTCTTAATTAATGCCTATTATTACTGAAAACAATTCCAAAATAAAGGTGGAACTTCCAATGGGAGATGTCAGCAAGCGCATGGAAATATTTTATAATCCAGCCATGGAATCAAGCCGCAATCTTTCAGTCTTGTTATTGCAAGCTATTTCTAACAAAAAAATGAATCTAGCCCTGCCTTTAGCTGGCTCGGGAATTACTGCGATTCGTTTTATTAAAGAACTAAAAAAAAACAAAATAAACCACCTCTTTGTAAATGATATTAAAAGCAACTTCATACCTATCTTTAATGAAAATTTAAGATTAAATTCTTTAAAAAATCAACCATTAGCCAGTTATCAAGAGGATGCTAATTTATTTTTATTAAATAGGTTAAACGACAATTCTAAACCTCCCGGTTTCTGCGGATATTTTGATTACGTTGACATCGATCCCTTCGGCAGCCCTAACCCGTTTATTTCATCGGCAATCGCCAGAATCTCTAGAACGGGTATCTTAGCAATAACAGCTACCGACACTGCAGCTTTAACTGGAACCTACCCTAACACTACCCGGCGCAAATATTGGGCTGATATTAACAAAAATTACCTGATGCACGAATTAGGATTAAGAATCATAATTAGAAAAGTGCAATTGCAGGGAATGCAGTTTGATAAAACTTTGATCCCTATATTAGCTTATCATAAGGATCACTACTTTAGAATTTTTTTCCGCTCGGGAAAGGGAAAATCAGATTGTGATCAGATTGTCAAGCAGCTGAAATATTTCTTATTTAATCCAACTACACTAGATTGGGAGTTGTCTTCAGTCAATTTTAAAATAGGTTATCAGTCGATTGGCCCGTTATGGGCTGGTAAGTTGTTCGATAAATCTTTACTTAAAAAAATGATAAAAATTAACACTTTCATTCAAGAAAGAAAATTTCTGCAGTTGCTAGCTGAAGAAAAGGATAGTGTGGGATTTTATGATCTGCATGAAATTTCTAAAAGATATAGGATTAAAACACCTAAATTAGAACAAACCAGGATTAAATTAAATGGCACGCGCACGCATTTTTCAACTTATGGGATAAAAACAAATCACACTATTAAAGAAATTGTAAATTTACTTCAATGAAGCTTAAACAGAATAAATTAACTCCAGAGCAACGTTATGTGTTGACCGAAAAAGGCACGGAACTGCCATTTACAGGTAAACTTCTTTATAACCAAGATAAAGGCACTTATCATTGCGCAGCTTGCAATACTGAATTATTTTCTTCGCAAACAAAGTATGATTCAGGCTGCGGTTGGCCTAGTTTTTATGAAGCTAATAACAAAAATATCTTGTTAAGGCCAGATAATAGCCTAGGTATGCATCGGGCGGAAGTGATTTGCAAGACTTGTGGTGGCCACTTGGGCCATCTCTTTGATGATGGCCCAATGCCTAGCGGTAAACGGTTCTGTATCAACTCTGCGGCGTTAAATTTTAAGAAAAAAAGAAATAAATTTTAACAGGCCCTAAATGCGTTGATATTTTCCCATCAATTCCGCTTGAGAAATAATATGTCCGCCCATGGCTGATTCCACCTGCAATTTAGTTGCCCCTTCTGGCAGATCTAACTGTTTGTTTAGCGCATACAATTTGAAGAAATAGCGGTGTTCTTTTGGTTGATATTGTGATGGAGGACAAGGTCCAGTATATTTTTTTTCACCGCGGCTGTTAGAACCAGAAATTCCCCGGGAAAGAGAACTTTCAGTAATAATTTTAGTTTCCGCAGGCAGATTAAACAACACTAAATGATCAAATATATCTATTTTAAACCGTTGTTTTATTTCTAAAGGAAGGTCAGGATCGTCAATGATCAATACCAAGCTTCTAGCATTTTTTGGTACACCGTTGATTTCTAAAGGCGGAAGAACATTTTCTCCATCACAGGTATATTTGGTGGGGATTTTGCCACCGTTCTCAAATTTTGGAGAAGTTAATTTCATACTAACTTAACGAAGAATTATTTACCTTAATAAATGTTTATCCCAAAGCTAAATCCATCTTAGCTACTTCCGCGCTCCGTACTCCTTCTATCTTTCCCATTTCTTCAGCTATAACTTCAAAATCTGAATTCTGCACTTCGTACATAGCCATGATTATTACAGCTTTCAACCCGAAAGCAATGGGTTCTTCCTTGATTTGCATCTGGCCTATTGCTCCGCGTTCCTTAGCTATTGATTCTGCCTTTTTTTTAACAAAACCTAAATTGGTATGCGGCGATTCCGGCATTAATTTAAACGTTATCACAGCTTTAGCCATATGTTACGTCCGCTTAATTTGGCCCTACAAATCCGCAAGGGCAATGGTATCTCATAGCATTAACTCTTTCTTCAGTGCTTCTAATGATTTCCTGCTGGCCGCAGGCCGGGCAGAGGAACCTTGCTGCTCCAGGATCATTGTATACAGTCTTTTTAGTCACAGAAGATAACTTGCTTTCCATTTTAATACCAGAATTTAGTTTGTTTATAAATTTTACCCTAAACTTTCAGACCAAATCCGGTTTCCTTCTATTTTAAAGTTTACTCCCATGAACTTTTCTGTGACATAAATATTGGTTAAGCAGTGGTTGCTAATTTTTGAACAATATATCTTTGATTCTGGCAATAAACTCATGAAAGGAATTAGTTGATCGGCTAAATGATGGTCAGCTGCGGCAGAAGATGAAATTTCTTGGATTAATTTAACAGCTGCTTCCCTGCCGATTTCTTCTGAACTTTTGTTTTTTTCAATTAAAGCATCGCCTCCCAGAATAACAGGATTATCATAATCAATTTTACCATTGTCGCTAAAAATAGCCCAGAGAACCACTTCTCCACCTATGCTTAAGGCGCGGGCATATTCAATCCTAATATTTTTAACTGCGCCATATTTTTTTAAAGCTGCTTCCGCAGCCATTTTTATTCTCTCACCAACTTCACTCTGTTGCAGCTCAGAAGATAAATTAATTATGCCTTTGATTTGTTCTAATGTTCCCTGTTCATCCAGTTTTATTTTGGCGGTTTTTAAGACTACTTCTTTCAATAAAGAATTGCTGTCAAAATCTTGTAACTTAAATTTTGGGCTGATTATCAAGCTAATTTCTCCACCGCCCCGGGGGTAGTATCCTGGCTTAATAATTTTTAATTCAATCTTTTCCACAAATCTTTGAATTTGCGGCAATAAGATGTTTTGCAAATAATATACTGAAGCTTGCCATTTTCCGCAGGTGCCGCCTTTAACTTTTATGGTAATTCTTCCTCTTGCAAACAAACAAGGCAGCAACAGCGCTTGCAGTAACAAGGAAATACTTCCAGCAGTGCCAATATCTAAATTATAAATTCCAGGCAGGATTTTTCCAGGAATAAACCTTAACTCTGTCGAGCCAATATCAATAGCATTAGTTTCGGCTTGACCTATTTGCTTTAAGGCATTAATAGCCGTTAAGTGTTGTGCTTTTAACCCTGGCTCTGGACGATTTTTTCTAATATTATTAATAACGAAGGCTTGACCAGTTAAGGTAGATAAAGCCAAGGCTGTGCGCACCAACGCTCCGCCTCCCTCACCCCAACTGCCATCCAATTCGATCATAACTGGTGACCTAATTTTTCCTTTTTAGCGGTAAGGTAACGCAGGTTATATTGGTGTGGTGGTACGACTAATGGTATTCGTTGATTAACAACTACTCCATGTTGTTCCAAGCCGACGATTTTAGCAGGGTTGTTGGTAATAAGTTTTACTGATTTAATGTTCAAATCATGAATTATTTCTGCCGCATTTTGGTAATTTCGCTCATCAGATTTAAATCCCAAATGGTGGTTGGCCTCTACAGTATCCAAACCATGATCTTGCAGTTCGTAAGCCTTTATTTTGTTTAACAATCCAATGCCGCGCCCCTCCTGCCTTAAGTATAAGATAACCGCCGTTTTTTCTTTATAGCACAATTCTAAAACTCGATGTAATTGTTCCCCGCAGTCACAACGCAAAGAACCAAATAAATCACCTGTCAAGCATTCTGAATGCAGCCGTAATAAAACGTTTTCTTGATGTTGGATTTCGCCTTTTACTAAGGCCAAGTGCTCGCGGTTGTTGCTATCATGATAAACATAAACTCTAAACATACCATATTTAGTGGGCAAGCTAGCTGAGGCTCGTTTCATTGGTAATCGAGAGGCAAGCATAGTATTTAAAATTGTTGTGATATGCAATCATGGTTATCAATTGGTGCATATTAGAGTTCGCCGGAAAATTAATAAATAAACATTAACCTAGGAAAAGGAGTGGGGCTGTAGTATAAGCCGGTAGTATAGGAGCCTCCAGTACTGGAGGGTTGAGCTTAAGCGATGACAACAACTTTCCCTTGCAGACAGCTTCGGATCTGGGAAATAGCAGGAAAAGCTGCTATTCGGAAATTCAAATGGCTTGATACGGTGATTTAATTAGCCGTATCAGCCTGGCTGTCCCAGCAGCCCCACGTTTTAACTCCAGGCGTTATTATGCTTTGAATTTTTTTTATTGGCTAATAAAATATAAATTCATCAAAAGTCCAGCGTCGCAAAATATTATAAATTCTAACTGTTTTATTCATTATAATGTTTAAAAAAGAAGAGGAATCTAAAGTTCCTATCACTGGTTTTTTTGCTAAACATGCCCTTTGGATGGCTATGTTTACCCTAGTAGGCACGATTATTGGTGCAGGCATTTTGGGAATACCTTATGTTGTGGCAAAATCGGGAGTATTGTATGGGTTGCTGGTGATGATCGCTATAGGTATAGCTTTTGTCTATTTGAATTTGTTTGCTGGTGAAATGATTCTTAGGACTAAAGGAACGCATCAGTTGACAGGTTATGCTGAAAAGTACTTAGGAAAAGTTGGCAAGGGTTTTATGGCTTTTTCTTTATTTATCAATATTTATGGTGCCTTAACGGCTTATTTAATTGGTGAAGGTGTTACATTAAGAGCCATCTTTAATTTAGGCTCGCCGGTGATGTGGACTATGTTGTTCTTTGCTGTGAGCGTATTTATTGTCTATAAAGGAATTAAAGCTACCGGAAAGATGGAAATGTATCTAATATCTATGCTGCTGGCAGTGGTAGTATTAATAGCTGTTTTATCACTTAATAAGATTAATGGCAACTATTTTACTAGTTTTTACTGGGGCAATCTCTTCTTGCCTTACGGTGTACTGTTATTTGCTTTTATGGGTTCGCCGGGGGTTCCTGAAGTCCAGCAAGTGTTGCAAAATAAGAAACATTTGATGAAGCGGGCAATATTGGCTGGCTCAATCCTGCCGATCATAGTTTACATTATCTTTACCATAACCATAATAGGGGTAGTAGGCGTAGAAAATTTTTCCTTGCTGGAAGCTAATGAGCGCATTGCCACAGTGGCTTTGAGCATTTATTCTAATAATATTCTGGGTATTTTTGCTAATATTCTGGCGGTGTTATCAATGTTCACTTCCTTTTTAACTTTAGGCTTAGCCTTAGTTCAAGTATACCATTATGATTTTAAGTGGTCGCGCTTAACAGCATTGATACTTACCTTTTCTATACCTTTAATAGTGGTTTTGTTAAATTTAACTACTTTTATTTCAGTCCTGGGAATTACCGGAACGCTGGCCGGGGGCTTGGATGGTATTCTAATAATTCTGATGTATTGGAAGGCTAAGAAATTAGGCGATCGGCAACCGGAGTATCATTTAAAAAAACACTACGCTCTGGGAACAGTATTGATCATGATGTTTATAGTGGGTGCTATTTATCAGGTGTGGAGTTTGACATTTTGATTAAGCTAAATTAATTACCATCAGAATAATTTTTAAAATAGTTCTAATTAGATTTGTTTTATGTTTCTCCATCAAAATTTGGAACAGTTATTGAGCGATAGTTATGTTGTAACTACTTGCCAGCAAAGAACCGAACCTTCCGCACTAAGGGGTTATCTGATTGATACTTCCGCTTCTTGGTTATATTGGACGCCAGTTATGGCAGCAGTGGAATTTGGTACTGGTTTAAGCAGTAAACAAGTTTTTTATTCGCGAGCTATCGGTTTGCTAACTAGTGTTGTTTTAGCTCGACCATTGGGAAAATTTAGGGAATACTGGTCAGAGCAATGTAAGACTGACTCTGACAGTTCCTGGATTAGAAAATATGTTACTGACACCGCTGGTTGGTGCTTGCAAGTTCCCTTATATTCATTGCAATTGTATATTTCAGGTGTAACTTCTTTAGAAAATGTGATTAAATCTTTAGCGGGAGGATTAGGCACTACTGCTGTATTAGGCCGCCCATATGGTTATTTCCTAGATTTTTGGCGCAAGAAATTTGGCGCTAAACCGGTATTAAGCAAATAGTACATCTATTATTTCAATCCCTATTTTCCATAAGTTATTTAAACTAAATTATTTATTGTTTAATAGTTACTAGAAGTATCCACTCTAGAATACTAAAAAGTACGAAACATTTAAAAAATAAGGCAGGTTTAGATGATAATGAGGACTGGTTTAGGAGTCCTAATTGTTAAAAGCTTAAAGCATTTGGAGGAGATATAAAATGAGAGCACTTTTGAGTATAATGGCCGTATTGGTTATCAGTTTGTTGTCATTCTCTTTAGTGGCAGCTGTTCCTCCCGCTAGCGATTTGGGCGGGTTAAGAACGACTACTGGTGCAATCACGGTTGAAGTTAATGGTGAAGAACTAGATGCAGGAGCCAATCCAAACACATTAGTTGTGGAAGAAGGTGAAAAACTGGACATCGAAGTTACTCTTCGCAATGATGGAAACCCAGCTACTGCTGGCACTGATGACGCCCAAGGCGTTGAAGTTGTGGCCAGATTAAGCGGATACGAATATTCTGATGAATTCTCGTTAGAAGATTCCACTTCCTTGTTTGACGTTCGTGAAGGAACCCGTAAAACTGTTAATTTAGAATTAACTGTTCCTAGGGACTTAACTAATGGTCTGAACACATTGAGAATACTGGTACTGGACAGAAATGGAGCTCCAATGCAATTCGATTTCCCTTTAGAAGTTGAATCACAACGGCACTCTATTGACCTTGAAGACGTTACTTTTTCACCTGGCAACACTGTGAAAGCAGGCCGTTCCTTGTTGACTACTGTTCTGGTAGAAAACTATGGTGAAAAAGATGAAGAAAATGTCAAAGTTACTGTAGCTATTCCAGCACTAGGCTTGACTTCTACTGATTTCATTGATGAGATCAATAATGGAGACAGCGAAAGTGTGCTAGGAGACTTTGATGGTGGGTTGTTGTTAAACATCCCAGCTGATGCAGCTGCAGGAGAATATGATGTAGTTGTTACTGCTCAATACAATGACTTAAGAGATACTGTTAGAAAAGTATTCAAGTTAAATGTAGTAGGCAATGAACAATTTTCTAACTCCGATAAATTAGTATTAGCAGTTGGTCCAAACATGCAAAATGTTGCTGCAGGCACTGTAGCTTCATATGGCATTGCTTTAACTAATGCTGGCAGCGCTTCCAAAGCTTACGCTTTGAAAGCAGTTACAGGAGACTGGGCTTCGGCATCATTGAGCGAGAGCTTAGTTGTTCTAGAACCTGGCAAGAACGCAGTAGTGTATGTTGACTTGAAGGTTGCAGATAATGCTACTACTGGGGCTCATACCGCTTCAGTAAGCGTAATGTCTGGTGACGAAACCTTAGAAACAGTAGCTCTGAATGCCAACGTTGTTGACAACGGTTCTGCTTCGGCTAAAGATTCAGTAGGATTACGCAATGGACTAGAAATAGCTTTGATTGTTCTAGTAGTATTGTTAGTAATCATTGGCTTGATCGTAGGCTTCAGCAGGCTTCGTAAAGACGACGAAGACGACCAAACTTACTACTAAGTTTTGAATTTATTTTTTCTTTTTTTTTTATATTTCTTAGTTACTAAACAGATAAAGAAATTTCAATAAAACTGTTTAACAACTTTTTTAAAGGTTTTTTAGCTTAATCTTCCTTATGGATATAGCCATTATTGGCGCGGGCCCTATAGGCTGCTATACGGGTTATTTATTAGCCAAAGCAGGGTATAAAATAAAGATTTTTGAAAACCATTCCCAAATTGGAATGCCCATCCAATGCACTGGAATTCTTACTTCTGATTTTGATGAATTAAATTTGCCGATGGATTCATTTTTAGTTAATACTATCAACCAGATTAAAGTTAATTCTCCCAACAACAGCGTAACCATAAAACAAAAAGATTATATTATTTGCCGTTACAAGTTTGATAATTTTTTTGCTAATTTAGCCAGGCAAGCTGGAGCGTCAATATTCTTAAATCATGCTTTTACAAGGAAGGATGGGCAGAAAATAATAATTTATGATTCTGTAAACAAAACTGAACTAAAGATACAACCAGGCATAATTATTGCTGCAGATGGGCCGTTGTCAGCAACTGCCAAGGCTTTCGGCTTGTACCACCCGCAGCGCGAGAATTATTATGGGATACAGGCAATAGTAGATGGCCAATTCGATACCTCTACAATTGAAACTTATTTTGGCAATAAGGTTTGTCCTGGTTTGTTTGCTTGGGTAACTCCAGAATCAGCAACTTCCGCCCGTGTAGGTTTGGCGGCTAAGAACGATTCCAAGAAATATTTTGACCAGTTTATAGCCAAAAACAATTTCAAAATTAAACAGATGCAGGCTGGAACTATTCCAGTTTACCATCCCCAGCAGAAACTTTACCAAGATAACTGTTATTTAGTTGGCGATGCTTCAGGCTATGTTAAAGCTACAACTTTGGGCGGCCTTGTTCCGGCCTTGCAGCAAGCGCAAATATTGGCAGACAGCATTATCAATCATAACGATTATTCTCAACAGTTGATTAAATTGCGCCGAAAGTTATGGTTGCATCTCCAAGTTCAAAAAATATTCAACAGATTTAATGACCAGGATTGGGACAAACTTATTTCTTACATTAATCAAACTAAGGTTAAGGCTATTTTTGAAAAATACACCCGTGATAACCCCATTCCTTTAGTTACTAGAGCCTTATTAAAAGAGCCGCGTTTAATCAGTTTTGTTAAACATTTGTTCTAGAATGGAAGTTTGTTGCAATCATTGTCTAGGTTTCTTATATTATGTTGGGATTTGTTAGCGGCCTTGAGCTAGTTCCTTGATCATTTTAGCTTGTAACTTACTTAAGCCAGCCAATCGAAAGATAATACTTTCTTTAACGCCACATTTCTTAACCAAGCGTAAATCGCTCTTTAGTTGTGTTGTGGTCAAAATTGGTTCGTTGTTGTTTATTCCCACCGCTGTAGTTCCCAAGCCTACGCAAAAATTAGAGCCAGACCTGGCTTTTCCTTGCAAACACTTCTTATTGAGTTCATCTTTAGAAAAATAATGCAGGGAATGATAAATCATTTTGATAATTTTAACTTTTGGATTAGGGTAATGTAACCCTAACCCTTGCAGTATCTTTCCTTTCCAACCATCTAGGTGGTACTCGGCTAGATAAATTTGGCCAGGGTAATTGTTAATAAAATGTTGAATCAATTGTTGGTTAAATTTGAAGTTAGTTAAAGCATTAAAGTACAACGGCAATCTATTTTTGTTTGGCAGTTCTAAATCCAGCATCACTGGAATTTTTTGGCTGGAAAGTTCTTTAAAAATCCTTAACAGGGCCTTTCTTTCTGAAAAGGGCGAGATCCAATAACCTTCGTTTTGTTTCAAAACTGGCCAATACACTATTTTGATTAAGGGATTGGAAATCTTGCCGGTTAAATTCTGGAATTCCATAAAACTGGATGCAGCTAGATATAACTTACTCCGCCAAGTAATATACTTCAGTTTAGCAAGATTATGGGGGGTAGGAAACTCTTCGAAGAAACTAATTAACATCTAAAAGTAGAAAAGTTCTAAGTTTTATAAATTTATAGCTAGATGTGGTTTATACTCTTTTTAGGTTAAGATTTTTTCATAATCCCATACCAATAATAAAGAACTTTGTTGGCGCTTTTTACTAAATCAAATCCTATTCCTTTGATTTTGATGCAGGTATCAATAAATTCTACTCCCGCCGGTTCTGAAAGTTCCAATTGAATTACCGGCCGGCCGTTGGCATTTTCACAATTGACTATTTCTCGTCCAGTGCATACTTCATGTTCTTCAGTGCAGGTAGCAACCGGCCGGCGGTTCATCCCCTTGACTAAATTGATGTTTAATTCAGATAAGGCTAGTGAATAATACTGGTTAGCGACATTGGGGTTTATAGCCATGTAGACATCGTCACCGTCATTAAAAGCTGGATTTAAATTGCCGCGCATTTCCAATGACTCTAACTCTTTTGGAGCAAAATGCAAAGGAATTTTTAGCCTGGTGCCAAATTTATTTATTTCTGTCCACCATAATCCATCAGCTTTAACGAAGCTGAAGCCATTGTAAACATATCCTTCTATATCTTCTAATGTTCCTTCCAAGTTTTCTTGGTGAAGTTCGTCAATAGTCGCTACTCCCGCGCTAGTTAAACCGTTGTAAACTTTAAAAGAGGTAATAACTGCTGCAAATAAAACTACGGTAACCCCGATCAAAATCAGGATGTTTTTGGTGGTAGTTGATGATCCAAACACATCTTTTTCTTCAGGTTCAGTTTGTGATGCCTCTTCTGTTATTTCAATTTCTTCGGCTGCTGGCTTTTTTTCTAAATCCATTCTGGGCAGAAGTAGTATAAATGATTTAAATAATTTATGCATAGCTTTATAAATTAGAATTGGGCTTAGTTTTTAATGAAAACAGCGGTTTTGGTAGCTCAGGCTGAGAAAGTTTATTTAGAAAATTTTTCATCTTCTGTTTCTTTTGAGCGAGCTATTTTTTTTAGCTGGGGCTGCACTATCGGCGATTGCGCGTTTTGCTACATGAGCACACAGCCTGCTGACAAACCGCCGCGAGAAACGAAAAGAAGCAATGAGTCTATTTTAGCTGAATTTATTTTAGCTAAACATTTGGGCTGGGATATTGGTTTCTTTACTGGTGGAATTGGCGTATTGACACCGCGGGAATTAGAATTTTTATTAAAATCAGCTGTGGAAATCATCGGTGAAAAGTTGTGGCTTTCTATTGGCCCGATCTCCTCGCCACTGTTGTTGCGTTATTTTCCTTACATAAAAGGGGTGGTTGGCTCAACGGAAACCATTAATCCAGTACTGCATAAAAAAATTTGTCCTTCCAAGCCCCTAGAGCCGTATCAAGTTATGTTTCGTTCAGCTAAAAAATTAAACTTGAAAACTGCCATGACTTTTATCGTAGGGATGGGTGAAACGAGGGTAGATCTTAAGCTGTTGATAAACTTCATTAAAGAGCATAGCATTGATAAAATTCACGTTTATAGCTTGATTCCTCAATCAGGCACAATTTTTGAAAAAGCTAAAATTCCTACAAGAGAAGAGCAAGCGTGGTGGATTGCCCAATTAAGATTAAATTTTCCTAAATTGGACATCCAGGGGGGGATTTGGGAAGACCGAGTAGCCAATGTAAGCTTGTTGCTTAAAGCTGGGGCTAACTCTATCTCTAAATTTCGCGCCACAAATTTGTTTGGAACAAAAACTGCTGCTGAAATTGAAAAACAAGCGCAAATCGCTGGCAGGCAATTTAGGGGTACGCTAACCAAACTTCCAGTTATTGGTTGGCATCAAGAAGTGGATCGCTTGAATATAGATAAACTAATGAAAGATAAAATTAAACTCAAACTTGATCTGTACTTAAATAAAATTAAATCTAATATAAGCCTTTCTTCTGCAACTGAAATCTAGTACTAAGCCTCATTCGATTTTTATAGTGATAATAATTCTAGTGACTACAAAAAGAGGTGATTTAGTTATGGCGCAACTTGCTCTTCTGGAGGAATTAACCTTTAATGGGACCGGTAAACTAGTTAGAACAGCCACAGCTGAACCAATCACTACAACTTCGGTGGTAGCACGAATAATCTTGCGTTACGATGCAGGTTTTTGGCGGTTGATTTCTCCGCAGCGCCAGCAGGAAATTGTGTTAATGGACTTAACTCGCCATCTGGATGGCCCTGCTGTGAATGCATTTAGTAAAATTGAGATGGACAAGGGATACGAAAAACGTTATCTGGTTGAACTGTACTGGGTGGAATGAAGTGAGAGCACAGCGAATTGCGGAGGAGTCTCTAATTTTCCGGAACATTAAGGCTTGGAACAATCTCGATAGAAAATAGTAGTTAAAAACGTAGCGGCCTAATAATTGAATTGTCGTTCGTACTCTTTGTGATCAAACCATTCTAAGACTAAGCTGACGACAATAACCTCTTCTCTAATAATAGAGTAGATAATTCTCCAACTCCTGGGTAAATCATATTTCCATACATTTCCAACACCATATTTCTGTGCATACTCTTTTGGGATAAGTCGTTTGGGAATTTGAATCCCACAAAACGCATTCTCTTCAATATTGGCCAGTGCTTGTTTAATGAGTTTGAATAATTCTCGTTCTTGGTCGTCTCCATGCTCTAATTTGTAGTATGCTTCTTTGATCTTTTCATCTGCAAATCTGTAGGTAGAGGGGAGTTTCATTAAATTACCGTAAGTCAGTTCGAGCATGATATTTTCTAGCTAGTTTAGGGTAGTAAATCCAACCAATTTTATCTTCGCTGTCTATGGATATTTTACCAGAGTAAAGAAGGTAATCGATAACCACACAAAACGTTTGATACATCATTTTTTTGGGAAGTGATTCCCAAAGCTTACGCTTCTTAAACTCACCGTTATGTTCTTTGATAAATTCTTCAACCATGAGCACGGTATCCAAACGAGGGTAGCGTAGGATATTTTCAGTGTCCATTGTAACTGTTTCTTGCATGTTATATCATCTGATATAACACAAATATTTAAAACTTTCGTTAATTTTTGGCTATTAGGGCTTCCAAAAAAAGGTTAAGGTAAGGCATAAAGGAGTTACTTATCAGTATAGCAAATGGCTTATTCACGGTTAACCACATAAGGATAGTTGTTTTATCTCCATAAATGTAAACAGTTGTAGGGCTTTAGTGCGTTTCCTGGAAGATATTTTACTTCGGGGGGTGGCACGAATAATCTTGCGTTACGATGCAGGTTTTTGGCGGTTGATTTCTCCGCAGCGCCAGCAGGAAATTGTGTTAATGGACTTAACTCGCCATCTGGATGGCCCTGCTGTGAATGCATTTAGTAAAATTGAAATTGACAAGGGATACGAAAAACGTTATCTAGTCCAGCTATATAATATAAAATAAGGTAGTTTAAGTCTACGATTTTCAGATAGCGCATTTATTCCAACGGATCATTTTTGTTTAACAGCTTGGTCAATTTTTTTCTCTAGTACTTGGGCATAGATTATAGCTTGTGCTAAGGTCTCATCAATCTTAATGTCATTGCTGGGCTTCAGAATTCCAATATTTTCGTAAATATCATATTTGATGAAGGTCAAGTCTAGTTCCGTCCATTGTTTTATTCTGCTCTCGTTAGTTTCATAAGAAAAAAGGAAAGCAATACTATCTTTTCCAATCAACGGGATAGGGATAACTGTAAATTTCTTATCGTTATGCTTACTTTCTTTGTATTCATTAAACATTACTTCTTGGTTTAGGTAGCGAGAATTGTAATTAAAGATGGCTACATAATTATCATTAGCTTCCGGCTGATTTTCAAAAGTAATTTTGTGCCCGCCTTTCCATTTAAATTCTTCCCATTCTTCATCTTCAAGGTCATAATCTTGTTTAGTTCTTACACCTGTATTCTCTTCTACTAGAGTAAAGGCTGGTTCAAGATCTTCTTTGGCTAGCAAAACTGTTGGTAATGAAATAGAAGTTTCTATGGTTGTATAACTACACCCATTAAGTAAAAGAAATAGCAATAGAATAAGCTTAGTAACCACCACCGCCACCCCTTATTACTACACAGCGATTATTTTGACAGCTGTAGCCTCCGGAGCAAGCTGGGTTATTGTAAGAACATCCAGATTTAAGCAAACATTGGTTATTGATACAATTATAATTTTCTCCACAGCCGGGGTTATTATATTGACAACCACTCTTGATGATCACTATCTTTTTTTCTTCTGTCCAATAATTTTTATTATTTATGGCAACATGAGCTCGCAGATATATCGTTTCTGCATTTTGGGGGGTAGCCATACTCGTGGCAAACTCGCGGGGGATAGAAAACTCTCCTGAAACCCATTCCTTAGTTAAGAAAGTGTACCCAGTTGCCTCTGGTTTAACTTCGGTAGTAAAGATTCCGTCATGGCTGACTAAATCGTAATGAATGGCGGTATGGGCTGTAGTAAGAGGTTGTTCGCTATTTATCTTCCAGCGTATGGTAATAACTTCTGTTTCGTTAACTGATGGGGGCAAGCTAGTAATATTAATGGTTGGGGCAGCGTTTTCTAGGATATTTACTTTGGCTATTTCAGGCGTTTCTGGAAACGTTTTAATGCAACCATAACTAACAGTTATCAAAATTATTAAGACTACTATCGCTATTTTTTTCATGCCTATAGCTAAATTATGGATATATATAATATTTTCTACCAGGTTAATTTAAGAGGATTATAACAATTGTTGCGATCAATCTTAGCCAACTTGGCAATTCGTCCTGCTTTGGTTGATCCATGGTCGTTTAAAGTAAGATAAACTTTTATTTCATTAGAACAGAACCTGAGAATCTTTATGCTAAGGCGGTTATCTGCAAAAGACAAGGGAATTTAAATCAAGCTAAATCTTATGCTAGAGAAGCGATAAATCTGTATGAAAGGCTGGACATTGCTCTGTTAAGTGAGGCAGCGCCAACTAGAATGAGAGCAAATGGAATAGAACTACCAGGCATCATGCATCAAGATGTAGTAAGGCAAAGGTTAGGGATAGGACGAAGAACAAAGAAGAGATAAGCCCCTGATGGGATTTCTTGCAGGTTGATGTTAAATGATCATATTAGCCAGTTTATCGACTGGATTAAGGCTAAAAATTACGAAAAAATACATTATCGAAAATTAGCTAATAATGCCATAAAATTGAGTAAATATACACACCTCTTCGTTTATCAAGAATTATTAATGGTTAAGGATAAATTTGGCAAAGATGGATTCTATAAAGCCGTTAGAGCTCTTTGTAATTATTTTGAGGAACAATATTTAGATAATGAAGGAATACTCCGGGAAATAGCAAAGATCAGAAAGATAGCACACAAACCACACTGTGGAGTTGATATCTATACTCCTTCTGATGAAGAATTGGTAAGAAATCTTGAGCAGTTAAAGGTTTCAAGCAATAAGTATTACTTGTTTTATTTAGGTCTAATTTTTTCAGGAATACGAATCAGAGAAATGATCAGCTATGTTAAAGAACCACACCGATTTAAGATCATCCAAAATGAGAAATATTACAAAGTTGTTTTGAACTCAGATAGAATAACCAAGAAATGTTATTTCGTCTATTTACCAAACTGGTTTGAAGTACCTAAGGAAGTTACAGAAACCGGTTTAATTGGTTTTCTAGCCAAACATAAAAATATACTTAGGCCCAAATATATCAGGAACTGGTTTTACTCAAAATGTTTAGATTTAGGCATTCCTAACGGCGTTATTGATTTTTATCAGGGAAGAAGTCCTGTATCTGTAGGTAATAAGCATTATTTAGATAAGGAGAAAATGGGGGATAGATTATACGGTGAGAAGTTGGAAGGATATTTCATAAAATTTTTAAAAGAGAACCTTAATTTGAAATTAAATGATTTCTTTTAAAGATACCTGGAGATAAGTTTACATGTTATTTATATGGCTTGGTTCTTTAGTCATATTTTGTTAACGATTGTACTACCAGT
>CAZRCV010000008.1:0-7814 GCA_964598745.1 uncultured Methanosarcinales archaeon | reverse complement strand
TAACCTATTTTTAGCTCTCTTAACAAAGGCCACAAGATAAATATCCATTGTGTGACCATTATAAGACCATTTTCTATATAATCAAATAAGACCAAAATGTGACCAAAAGCTTTATAAGTAATATTAGAAACAATTAAAGAGAGCAAAATGATTAGAAAACCAATACTAAATTTAATCTTGATCACAATTTCTTTGTTTGTAGTTTCTTGTGTTACTGTTCAAAATATACCTTCAATGGAATCTGGTTTTGAAAATGATTTATCCAATGAAACAATTAAACAAGAAGAGCCTATTGAAAGTGACAACTTGCCTAAAGAGAAATTGTCAACTAAAATAAATGAATTAGTTGAAAAAGGTAAATCACAAACAAATTATCAATATTCGTTTACAGGACGAGTAATAACAGATAAAGGCACTTTAAAGGAATTACCAAAGTATGATGCCTACATTAAAGATGATAAGGTTAAGAAAGTTTACAAAATACTTAAAAGATTAGAACAGAAAATATTTTTTGATGAAGCTCACTTAGACAACTCTAAGAAAACTGCCTTTGGAACTTGTAGTCTCGGTGGTTCATGTTCATCAGATTATAGGAATCTATATCCATTAAATTATTCCGAAGAATTGTTATCCATTACTCCTGTTAGTATACTTTCTAGCATTCAACCCAATGCCAGAATAGTAGAAACTAAATTACTGGATGGAAAATCATTAGTTATTATAGAATTTATAAATAAAGAGGGATATGTTGAAAGCTTATCTGTATACGATTATAGCGGATTACCTTATGAACGAAAAGTGTTTACTTATAGAGATGATGAAAGAGTATTACTAGAAGAATATACTTTCAATAGACAATTGTTAAACCAACTAAAAAATGCTGATGTTTCATTGCCAGACAGATTTGTGACCTATCAAAAATGACCCAACACCACACTAATATATTAGCAATCTTATCTTTAATATTTGCATTTTTAATTTTTCCATTAGGTTTCATACTTGGGATTTTTGCCTTAAGACAAATAAAGAAAACACATGAGGAGGGACATGGTTTGGCCGTGGCTGGGATTGTTATTTCCATATTGAGTTTTATCGGGTACATTTGGCTCCTTGCTGCATTAGGTATAATTTTTGGAACAGTTGCGTCCATTGCTTCAGGAGACTTAGACCAATTGATTTATGACTCCCGCTATTATATTGATTCTAACCTACCTGGAAGTTCTGTTATTGCAAACAAAGCACCATTGCAAAAGCCACTAGGCAAATATTATGAAAACACCCAAAATGGCATTACTCTAATAGTAAGTGGTTATAGATTTGAAAAAAAATCTGATGATTATGGGAAGTTAAAAAGTATAACCTTAATTATGGAAAATAAAGGTACAGAGTCAATAATACCCCAATTGTTAATTAATATAATAGATAAAGATGACAAGAAATATACTACTGGAAAGGAAGTTTCTGTAACGAGTTATTTAGAACCTGGATCCTACATAGCTAAGGATGTAATTGTTGATATTGCTATTGCTGGTTCTAATAATCAGAAGGAGATTGGAATACACGTAACTGATTATATGGGGGGAGTAATTGCCAGTGTTCGTTTCGATACTAATTTTATGAACGGTTTTGAGTAGAATGAAAATTGTAGGGCAATTGAATAAATGAAGAATAGGGACTTGGATGACGAGGGATATAAAAATCTTAAATGGTCAGAGCGATTACAATATGTTAAAGAATGGGCTTGTATTTGCAATTCTTGTAAAGAGAAGTGGTATTACCTAGATTCTGTAGAAAAACGGATTGGGTCCACAGAAAAAGGGAACGCTTTAATGGGGCTTGGTTTTTGCTTAATGTGTAATCCTTGTGGAACAGCTGTAGCTTCTAATGCAACTACACATATGCAGCAACAGAAAGTAAAGTTAAAATCTTGTCCAAAATGTGGTAGTTCTAATGTCACTAAAAAAGCAAAATATTTCAAAAAACAAGAATAGTCTTCTTGTAAGATTCAGCGTCTGGGGAATAAAAATTATTTATAGACGGATAATTAAACCATTTAAAGCTAAAAAAGATTGTAAGAAAGGAAGAGTTACTGTCTGTAGCTTTTACCCTTCTTGCTCAGAATATGGAGTTCTAGCAGTAAGAAAAGATGGTTTTTTCAAAGGTTGGTATAAAACAATTAACAGAATTTTAAGGTGTAAGACTTACCAGCATAAGGGAAGTTGTGTAAATTACCCTTAAGAATTTATTCTTTTATTGATTCGTAGATCTTGATTATAGTAGTTGGAATTGTAACAATAACTAGAAATAGTAATCCCCAGAAGTAAGTCAAAAACATTCTCTTTCTTTCTTTTTCTTCAGAAGCAGTATAGAACATTGGGCGGAACACAGAAGTCATCGTCTCATTTTTATTTATCATTTTATTATGTAATCTAGCATAAAAAGAAATCTGATCTATTTCTTTACTTCCAATAAAATCTAATTTCTGTACTTTCATAGTGCCATTTTTATATATAATAGTCACTGAGCTCTTTAATACTTCATAGTCTGTTTTCAAATTATTTACTTCACAATGAATGAGATCTTCTGATATTAATCTACCATAACTATTAGTGCATTTAATCATTATTGTTGTAGGGCGTGTTTTATTATCATTAGTAATTTCATTTAATTTCCAACTATTTTCTTGAGGATATATTGCAAAATGTATGAATACTAATCCGACGACTAATACCGTTAAAGAAATAGAAATAATCACAAAGAGTAATAGATTAAACTTTTTTTTAAAATAATCATTATAAAACTGGATAAACGAGTATAATATTAAAAAAAGAGCAACACATAACATGAATGCTCCTGTTGAACCCAATAATGTATTTGAACCAAGATCCATAATTAATGTTTCCCACAACGGTTTTAATAATATATCCGTGAATTTAATAAAAGAGAAGATTATAGCCACTAAGAAGAAAAAACAAACTAGAATTAGTATTCGCTTCTTGATTATCTTGACAATCCACTGAAAAAATTCTGAAGGAGACATACACTCCATACCTAGTTTTAATTTAAATAATTATAGATCCTGGACAATTAGACTACTTAAGAATTAATAAAAATTTTCCCGAAGCGGTAGATTATATTCTATTAATCTCTTTTACTTACCCCTACCCTGTACATTGACAAACATTGCATCTCTGATAGACTCAAATCCATTATCAACAGTAGTAGTTATCTTTTTGTCACCATGATGACTTTTATGCCAAGCTACTAGTAGATTGCCTAGCTTAATCTTTTGTTCCACCGTCGTGCATTGCTCTCTGAGAGAATCCAAGTATTGTAATATGTCCAATGCGGAGTAGTCTCTATCTTCAATCATTTCTACTATCCTCTTAGCCGAAACATCTGTTAAAGATTTCTTTTTCAGCTCACGCAGTGTTGCAGCTTGAGATTTCTTGACAGATCTACTTTGTCCACCTAATTGGCCTAATTCTCTAGCTTGTTCCGAGGTTGTGATTGGAATGAGATTAGGCATTATTTTATTTTAAAGTAAAATATAGATATTAACTTTGCGTTCCACTTTCCCACTTAATAGAAACATTATATAATATATTTCTGTTATATGGAACTTTTGGAACTCTACGAAGCTAACTTACGAATAAAAGTTACAAATTTCTATAAAAAGTAGTCTTGGGAATACCTGAAATATCTATCAATTCTTCGTTATTTTTGTCAGGAAATTGTTGTTTTAAGGCTATTATTTGCTGTTTTTTTGACATCTGTGATGCGCTATTCAAATGGAACTGATGTAATACTTCGTAAAGCTCTAAATCGTACTGACAAGTTTCTTTACGATTATTCAGTAAAGCATTGCATAGCATAAATATTTTAATAAAATTCTGTGTTCTGGTAGAACTCATCACTCTGTAGGATTCTAATTGTATAGCTAACTTGTTAACCTTATTTTTTTGCTCTTCAGTCAATACTAACTTAATTTCTTGCTTTCTTTTTGAGAATGGCAATTTAATAATTGGTAATTGAACATTGTAATCCATCATGTGATCTCTATGTTGTAAAACTTCTAATTTCTGTAAATTATCAAGTTCTACTGAATAGGTTAGAAACCTATCTAAGAAAGTACCATCTAACAGATCTTTACGGTGTTTTTCGAATGATTCTCTAGCAATACCAAATTGTGCAATGCAACATACATTTTCTAATTTCTTACCTTCTCTAGAATATGTACCATCAGATAATAACTGGCTAAAGAAAGAAGTTAACTGTTCTCTCTGTTTCCTATTCTTACCGCCAAATGCTGAAATTAAATCATCATGGATTAATACCTTACCCTCAAAATATTCCCTAGGTTTCTCTAAGAGTTGACTTTCAAAAATATTTTTATCAAGGATTGTAAAGAATTTAGGATTTGATTTAGCTAAGATATAAATTAATAAAGTACTTTTACCAAAACCCTTCGGGGAAATACATAATGTGCTGTTAGCTTGTTTTATCTGGTCTGGTAGTTTCAAACTAATAGACAAACAGTTGATAATCGGAATCAGTGAAGGTAAACCATTAAACTTTAATGCCTTTTCTATCTCAGCAGCTATCTTTAAGGAAACGCCATTAGCTTGCATAAATTCCATTGACCAATTATCTTCCAACATTCTTTAGAAAATGCTCTGCTAGTTTAGCTACCATTAGAGCTCCTCCCTGCCGGTGTTCTACGAAGAATATTGGAAAATGATATTTTATACTCCAACTGGATATAGTTGAAATTACTGCATTTGGTGATGTTTCTGATCGATAATTATGGTTAATTATGTCATAAAATGAACATTCAATAATTATAGCAAAATAATCTAATTCTTTAGCTCGTTCTAATTCTCTTACAAATCTTTCTCTTGATGATGTAACACAACTAACGAAATCGTCTCTTGCCTTTCTTTCTATTGAAAATTTATTTTCATATCCTACTATAGAATAATCTCCAACTCCTAAAGTTCCTTTAATATAAATTTGACCTTTTTCTTCAAAGTGATTGCCATAGTCAAGTTGCTCACGTGTATCAATAACGATTTTCATTTTAAAAAAAGAAAAAAATTAGTTAAGAGCCTTAACTGAGTATTGGGTGTTGTATCCCTGACCAGTTCTCAAAACTCTAACCTTAAATGATTTATCAGCAAGCTTTTCAGCTCTTTCAACATGTTGTTTTAGAGTTGTGGCCAGCTTTTTTGATGATACTGTCCAAATTTTATCAACTTTAATCCCATTTTCTCCGATAACCTGGAATTTTATGGCACTCTGTAGCTTACCACTAAACTCAACCTCAGTTTCACACCAATCAGTAAGTTCAAGATCTATTGGCTCACCGTCATCTAATTTAACATAACTATACCCAAATTTAGTCCAATCAATATTTCCTACTTTTTCAATCTCCATTTTTTTCCTCCTTAATTTTTTAGATTCTTCATGCGCTTCAAGCCAGTTGTCAAAATTTTGTTCTTCTTCGAACAAATCACTTTTTGATTTGTAGCTATCGCTACCTTGTTCATCCATATTTTATCCTCCAGAAAAAGAACTGCATTAAAGAAAGATTTTTAAATAACAAAATCCTTCACTAATCGCTTATCAGTTTTTTCTTTATTTTTTATTCTTTATTATCATCTCCGTTTAACATTGATTTTAGGCTAACCTTAACAATTCCGCTAAACGTGGCTCCTATATTTTCTGCTTTAGTTTTAGCCTTGTGGTAAAGTTCTTCGGGAATAGTTATTGATGTTCGTTTCATGATGTTATTTCTACTCTTTCATAACATTTATAAGAATGTTGGTTAATATAAATAATAATTGCACTATTAACCAAAATGACCAACAATAAAGAAATCGAGATTATTTTAGAATTAACTAATGGACCAAAGAGCGTACCTGAACTTATTGTATCGCTCATAAAAGATAAAAATTTAAACATAATCCATAAGAAGAAAATACGTGCTTTCTGTCAACTGCAAACCTGTAATAACTTTAGAGAATTTAACTTAGATCGTTGGAAAAAGATATGTAAAAGATTAGATCCAAAAAAAGAGCAGGGAAACCTCTCAAGGGGATGGAAACAAGACATTAGGTGTGCAACTGGGAAAAAAATTAAACACTCTCTAATTTTACGTGGTAAGAAATTACCTAAAACTCGGTTGGTTATCAAAGAGACAAAGGTAGATATGACACAAAAATCTAACTATAGTTTCTTTAAAAGCAAAATTGACAAACTAAAAAACGAAGGATTGATTACTAAAAAGAACAAAAAATATTGCCTAAAGAATAATATTAAAGCTTTAAAAAAGATTGAAGAGAAAATTTCAGAAGAGAAGAAAGTAGAATTCTTTAGTTCATCATTCTTTATAGAAATGTTTGATAAATATGGAAAAGAATTGATGTTCGAATCTGTTACCGATATTAAAAAAAACCTAAGTTTAGACGAAACTATTAAGGATTTAATTTCAAGACTGGCTGGAGCCTCTCCAACATTAAACTCTATAGTGTTCAATAAAAAAGCTTGTAGACGGCTTATGTTATATTTAAATAACCCCGAGTTCAATTTTACAAAAATTATGAATGCCTTTCATTTAGTAGATGACATAAAATATGAGGAATTAGTAAAAAAATATTTTGGGGTTATGAATTAGTATTATGCCAAGACCGACCAAATCACAAAGTGAAAAGAAGGTAAGAGTTAACATAACCTTAGATAAAAGTGTGTATAAAAATCTCAAGAGTAAAAATGTTAAAATCTCTTCTGTTCTTAACCAACTGCTAAAAGTCGCATATTTTAACGAATCAACCCTTATAGAAAAAAGTAATCCCCGAAGGGTAAAAGCCCCTGATGGGATTTGAACCCACGATCTTTCGCTTACGAGGCGAACGCACTACCACTATGCTACAGGGGCGGGATTTAATTGCTATGATAACTGTTATTTTAAATTATTGCTGAATTTAGGACAATATTTTATAAATTAACCTGTGTAAAAGATATTTGATGTTCATCCGCCCTTATGAATCTGTAGATGCACCTAAACTAAGGCTATTATTAGAAGCCTTCCAATGCGAAACAGGAAACCATCTTACTGCGTCTCGACAAGCAATCTTAGCTTTAAGAGATCTGGAATCAGCAGTAGATATGGCTGTAGTTGCCGAGGATAAACACCGATTGGTTGGTTTTCAAGCTGGCCATCGTTATAGAAATGATGCTGACGAATTTAGAGCAGCAGGTACGATTGAATTGGCGGTGGGTTATGTTGTTCCTGAGAAAAGAAGGTTAGGGATAGCTAAATTGTTAGCATCTAGGTTCATGCAGGAATCATCAAGTATTGGCATTACAGCTTTTCTTACATGTATTGAAGAACGCAACAAAGCTCCATTGACACTGTTTAGGAAGCAAGGCTTTGAAGAAGTAGGTTCTTACCAAGATGGCAGGCATACCTATCTCGTGCTTAAGAAATCTGTTTAAGTATTTCTTCTTTAGTTTTGAATTTCTTTTGGCACTCAAAACAGATATCATACTGCTGGCTGGAGCCATGTTTTTTAATGATGGTTCCTTTCTTTTTTTCTAAAAATAATTCTTGTAGGTTGTTCTTGCAGATAATGCATTTAGTCGCCATGAATTAAGGTAGGCACATTCTCTTTTTAATAATTTTCGTAAATTTATCTAAAAAGTTAGAAATTCTTTTAAAGCCATAACTTTGTTTTAAATTAAAATGAACAATCCATCAGCATTGGAAAACAGCCCATTCTTAACAGCGATAACTAAGGCCTTGACCGAGCCGA
>CAZRCV010000007.1:0-31081 GCA_964598745.1 uncultured Methanosarcinales archaeon | reverse complement strand
TTTAGATCGATTCTATCTCAGTTTCATTAATTTAGCAGTATTTATATATCTATTAACTTGTTTTCTAATATTATAAAAATTAAAAGTGTATGGTTTGTTGGGGGCAAGCAAAATAAATTGAAAATGGTAATAAATCCCAATGAACAATTGCCAAAAGCCTTGCAAGTGATAGGTTATTATTCTTATCTAGAGTTCCCTGTGTGTAATGAATCAGATTTTTTACAAGCATTGTGGACAGTAGTAGATTCACTTAACCAGCATTATGCATCAATTCTTTCAGAGCCATTTGATTTGTATAACTGGGTCAATCATCAACCGCAAGATGAAGTAGCTTATTTTCTAAATGAAACTAGTTCTAATATCTTTAATTACACTAAAGACAAGCTGCCCCATCGGCTGATGCTGTGGATAGGTAGAGCTGGTTTTGTACTGGCTTTGGAACAATTAGGAACAGGATTCAATATCACTAGGGTCATCAAGGGCGGCGCTTTCCATTTTTATGAAAACTGCCGACAGACAGTTTTTTTTGACAATCCCAAACGAGCTAAGATTGCTTACTTGCAGTATTTGTTCTAATTAATGGGATAAACCATAATAGGCTGATTAATCACGGCAGAAGTGCGCCTGGCTTTTAACTCTTCCAACCGTTGCAGCATGCCTCGAACAGAAATGAACTCGTTACCTTTATTGCCAACAGCATTTTTTGGGTCATACAATTCTGTATCCAAGGGGAGACCTCTCCTAATACGTTCTAAATCCCCAATACGCGATCTACTGGTTATTCTTTCTGGCGGTTCTTTGGTGATGTCAGTAATTACTTCAGCGTATTGTGGTGTTCTTCTAGGAATAGTTTTTACTTCAAACAAGTACTTGCCAACTTGCGTGGTATGCCTCTGCATGTTATCTGGAACATTGTCATTACTATAACCAGTTTCATTCTTCAGTCGGTCCTCAAACGGTTTTATTACTTCACTATGAAGATATTCTGCTAAGGCACTAGCCATCACATATAACAAAGCATTACCTTCAGTTAAAGTTATTTCTGTTGATAATGGCACTACTACTGGTTCTATCTTTTGAACAGTAAAATCTAGTTTTGGCTTGGTTTGTTTTAGTTCATCTACCGTTACTTCAGCAGATAATTCTCCCAATCGTTTTAGAACGTCTTCTATTGAAATATATGGCTTTAACAAGCTCTCATGCATAAATGCGCGCACTCCTTTTCTTTGTACTCTGTTTTTATGTCCATCATCTATGAATTTTAAGTAATCTACCAGGCCTTCAAATACTTCTTTCCATTCCGGCCGTTTGGTTCGTTTTGAACTGTCAATGGTAAAAGTAATATTACCGTATTTAAACGACTGTGTTACTGGAGCTGGAGGCAAGTGTTCTGGGCCATATCCTGTTTGTTGCTTTAAAAGTTCTTTAAAAGGGTCAATGATTCTTCCTTCTAACAATGGTTGACTGCTATGAATGGCTGAAAAGTAATTTCCGGCTGAAACTTCATCCAAACCAGTACATTTAGGTAAAACCCCGATCGTTATTTGTTCTAAACTCATCTTGTTTCCGTTAAAAAACCATATTTATATAATTTACGGGTTATAAATTTATAATTAGCGGACTAAATACAAAACTGGATGTATAAACTGAAACAACTTCCTGAAGATTTCCAAGTAGCTGAACAAAACTCTCTATTGCTGCAAGACCATGGTAGTTATGCTTATTTTAAAGTTAAAAAAGTAGATTTAGATACCTTAACTGTAGTGCAACGAATAGCTAAACAGTTAAATCTTAGAGAAAAACAGATCGGCTTTGCTGGAAATAAGGATAAGAGCGCTGTAACTGAACAGGTAATGTCAGTTAAAGGAATTTCAGCTAAAACCATTTCAAACTTAAGAATACCTAAGGCAAGCATTTCTTTTTTAGGTTATGGCCATGAACCTATAACTTTGGGGGCTTTGGCGGGAAATAAGTTTACCATTGTAATCAGAAATTTAACGCAAGAAAAATTAACTAAACCTGCTTTTTTTGAAAATTACTTTGATGAACAAAGATTTTCTGGAGATAACTGCGCTATCGGCCGGGCCTTGGTAAAAAAAGAGTTTAAACAGGCAGTAGCCAATATTGATTTACAACAGATTAATAGAGATCAACAATACCAAAATCATCGGTTAAAACATCCTACAGATTATATTGGCGCGCTGCAAAGAATTCCTCTCCGGTTGTTGCGGTTATATGTTCATGCTTATCAAAGCTATCTTTGGAATGAAACAGTTAAAAGATACCTGGAGAAAAAATGTTTTAATTTTAAGTTGGTTAATTACTCATTAGGCCAATTTTTATTTTCTCAACAGCCAATAATTAATTTACAAATTCCCCTGCTAGGTTTTGCTAGGCCGCCAGTTCATGATTCTGTGCTGGAAGCCGTGATAATTGATCTAATGCGGCAAGAAAACGTAAACGAAACAGATTTTATTATCAAGTCTTTGCCCCAGGTTTCAGTGGAAGGAGAGTGGCGCCAAGTGTTTTGTGAAGTTAATGGTTTGGCTATCGATGAGCTGAAAAAAGATGAACTTAACTCCGGCCGGAAAAAAGTTACAGTTACTTTCTCTCTGCCGAAAGGCAGTTATGCTACGATGTTAGTTAGAAAAATATTTTCTTAAATTGAAAAATCGGGTAGGTGGGCAAGTGTCTCTCAGTACATGGCTTAAATAAAATCTTAAGTAAAAATAATGCGAAGATTTAAAAGAAAGTATTATAGTTCCAAAACTATGGCAGTAGATGAATGCGTAACCCAAACTTACCCCATTAAATGTAAGGGCAGAGACAAATCAGGCAATGAAGTCCTGAGTGATGCTGTAAGTGTTGAAGTGGAAATATATCAACGCCCAGGAAGCAATACGATTTTAAGCATTGTTCAGTGTCAATATACCGCAGGAGGACATGGAGAAAGATGTAAAGCATCTCATCCAGATGTTGACAAAGTTTGGAAGGGAGTTGGATGTCCATATAGCTTTTACATTCCGTATGCACCTGAAATAAGGAAATAAAGCTAGGTCTATTATTTTATTAATTCTTCAAAATTAAAAATTTTAACTATATATTCTAGCTCGTTAGTTTATTTACCTTCAATCTTATGCATCAGCGCCAACAGCCCTCGCAAAATTTCTTTTGGAGAAGGCGGATTCCCGGGTATTTTCATATCCACCGGAAGAACTTTTTCTACTCCCCCTAGCACGGCGTAGGAATCCTTGAAAATTCCTCCATCACAAGCATCATCACCCACAGCAACTATTAATTTAGGTTGTGGTGTGGCTTCATAGGTTTTTTTTAAAGCTAGAGCCATATTATGAGTTAATGGACCTGTTACCATTAAGATATCGGCATGTTGTGGAGAGGCTACAAAGGAAATGCCAAATCGTTACACAGCATAATAAGGAGTAGTAAGATTAACTAATTCTATCTCTGGAGAATTATCGCTTCCTGTATCTACTTCACGGATAGCCAAACTTCTGCCGAAAATGGTTTCAATTTTTTTCTTAAGGCTTGTTCCAATTTTTTCTAATTCTGAATTCTTGAACCTGGCCAAGAGAAGATTAAATAGCTTAAAAATAGTAGAATTCTTAACAGCCTTCACTTAATCTACAGGTTGAACAACACGCGGTGGTACATTTATTTGCTTTTAATCTGAAAAGTTTCAGTTAAGCATTTAAACTTTGATTATTTAACCAGTTCATGGTATTAGAACTAATTCTAACTTCACTGTACTTTTTTCTGCCGGCTTATCTAGCTAATATGGCTCCAGTACTGTTTAAATGGCTGCCCTGGGGAGATAAGCCTATCCAAGAGAAGTTATTTGGCAGGCATAAAACTTGGCGTGGCCTGATTATAGGAACCTTAACTGGCACTTTACTTTTTGCTTTACAGCAGGCGGTGTATAATGCCGGTTGGAAGAAGTTGGCATTGATTGATTACTATGATTTTTCTTTGCTTCTCGGTTTTTTGCTTGCTTTAGGGGCTTTGTTAGGTGATTTAGTAAAAAGTTATTATAAGCGCAAGGCCGGAATTGCGCCAGGGCAGCCGTGGATACCTTTTGACCAGATGGACTTTGTATTTGGCGGGTTAATTCTAGGATTCTTTGTTTATGTTCCTCCCTCCGAAGTAGTCTTGGTGTTAATGATTATCAGTCCGTTATTGCATTTAATTGTTAATTATTTAGGATTTTTATTAGGAATTAATAAAACTAAAATTTAGCTGTTTAGGCTTATTTGCTGGGGGTTAGGTTTCTTAATGACTTATTCTGGGGTCTATTAGTAGTTTGTAAATCTTGTACTGCGATTTGAAGCTTTATTAGCGGCTGATAAACCACTGCAGTTGTCTGGCTAAGATATAAGCTGAACAAATGCTGGAGGTTAAATAAATACCTATCATTAATGGCTTTAGCGGAGTTTCCCATAGTGGAAGAGTAGCTATAACTGCGCTTACTACTACTATGGTGCGCGGATGAATAAATGGAGCTTTTAATTTAGATGTTAAATAAATAATTAGCGAGGCTAAAAATAAGCCCGCAGCTAAATAGGAAAATGAATCTTGGTACTGCCAACCGATCTTTAATAGTATTAGCAGAATGGGCAAAGCATCAGCTAGCAAATCAAAATAACGGCCGCTGCCATTAATTTGGCTTAACCGGGCTACCACTCCATCTAGTGAATCAAGAATTAAATGCACAGCAGCAAATAATGCTAACAGCCACCAATTAATCAAGAAAAAGTAGCTAGCTGCTGCGGCAGAGATTAGAGAAAGCAGAGTGAGCTGATGGGCAGAAATGTTTTTGCTAATTAACCAGAGGGCTGGTTTACGCAGCCGTTTAGTCCGATAGTCTTGAAATTGGTAGATTATTTTCCAGATCAATTTTTCCAAAGTTATATCCATAATTATCTCCAGTAAAGTATATAAAGTAAGCTTATAAAAATGTTGTTGGTAGTTTCTAGAGAAGTTCGTTGCAAATATGAAACCAATACTAAAAATTCAGCCTATTGAATACAAAGGAAGCAGATTAGCCGAAGTAGGAGAAAGAGTAGTAGGAGTTTTCCATCTTACTTTTAATGATTATGTTATAAATAAAAGATTAAGAGCAAGCGATTTGGGAGATATCCTACAATCAGAAAGAAAAGATGGTTTGTTTGCGCCAGGGCGATGGGTCGAAAAGGGTAAATTTCTGACGTATTTGGAAGCTTATGGTAAGTTCACGGTAGGTATTACTTCTTTAGGTGTAGTTAATGATGACAACCGTTTGTTTGGAAGTGGAAGAAGAGAATCGAGAGTAGCTTGTGTTTCAACAGCAGATAAGGCCTTTGGACGAGTTAATTCAGGGATCTATTTAGAACGAGTGGCCATCGAAGCATTACATGAGCTAGGGCACGTCTTTGGTTTAAGTCATCACGATAATGAAATAAGGAAAACGGCTAATGGAAAATATTGCCCTATGACTACTGTGCATAGTGAGAGAGTATTAGCTGGTGAAATTACTTGGGCGCAGTATATTTCAGCTCGTGATCCAAATGCTTTCTGCGATAGCTGTTATTGGAGATTAGGTATGCCTTAGGGGCTAATTAAAATGACTCTCTACAACTTAGAATTACCCCGGGTTATTAGTAAAATTAAGGAATCAAAAGCCCAAACTGTCTGTCTTCAGTTACCGGAAGGCATGAAACCTTATGCCCAGGAAATTGAAGAAAAAATCAGCTCGGAAACTAAGGCTAGAGTGTTTATTTGGTTGGGCAGTAATTTTGGGGCTTGTGATGTTCCCTTGGGACTGCAGCGGATGGGAATAGGCCTATTAGTTAGTTGGGGGCATAACCGCTTTAATAAAAAACAAGATGGCTGGTAACGATGGAAATTTTATTTCTAGAAGCTGAATACACTGGGAAAGTGGAATTATGCCAGGAAGTTTTGTCCTATCTTCAGAAAAAAAAGTATTCCCAAGTTGCTCTTTACGCCTCAGTGCAGTTTGTCAATAAATTAGATAGTGTAAAACAACAACTGCAGGAGCATAAAATAAGCATAATTACTTCTAAGGCAGATCGCGCCAATGCAGTTTCCCAATTATTAGGTTGCGATAATTACCATTCTTCGCTTAATTTATCATCTACAGAGTTAGTTAACCTTGATGCTTATCTTTATATTGGCGATGGCCAGTTTCATCCATTAGCTTTAGTATATGCTCAAAAAAATTTACCTGATAAGAAAGAAATTGTTGGCAATGATCCTATCCAAAATAAGTTATTTCTGGTTAATGAGCAGCAAGTTAAAACTATCCTGGATCTCTCTAGAAGTTCGTTAATGAAGTTCTGGCAGGCCACAAAAATAGGTGTTATCATTACCATTAAGCCAGGACAAGAACAGCTTCAAGCTAGCCTGGCTCTAGAAAAAAAATTTCCTCATAAAAAATATTACTACTTTATTGATAATAACATTTCCTTTGACCAATTGGAAAATTTTCCTTTTATTGAAGTTTGGGTAAATACCGCCTGTCCACGAATAGGGTTAGATGATCAGAAAAATTTTTCTAAAGGCGTGATAAACCTAAATGATGCCTTAGCCGCCGAGGAATTATTAAGGCAAGCAACCGTCGGTAAAAAGAAAACTTTATAAATATAAAAATTTCTTTAATAGCATTGTTCACGAGGGTTATCGTGATACTTAAAGAGGAGGTGTTTAAAGATGGCAGAAGTTGTAGCAAGAACTAACGTTAAAAAAGAAAGCGGCTACCTTTACTTTATAGATAAAAATGGCAATGTAGCTCGGGCTAAGATGAGCCGGGCTGGCAGAAAGAAAGGTAAAACTAAGAAAGAAGTGGTAGCTAAACCAGGAATTAAAAAAGTTTCGGGCTACTTGTATTTCATAGATAAAAATGGAAATGTGGCCAAAGCTAAAATGGCTCGTGGCCGCAAACGCGGCGGTAAAAAGAAAGCGGTTAAAAGAAAAGCGCATCGAGCCTCTAAAAGAAGAAGATAGAGCTTTTTTTATCTTTTTTTTATTATTTGTTATTATTCTTAATTTTGAAAGACGGTTTAGATCTAATTTGAGCTAGGCTGCTGAGGAAAAAATATAACCAGTTTAGGAAAAGTTAAAAATTATCATGATTTGGTAAGGTTATGAAACCATCATACCAGTTTATTGAGCATACTGCGGACATTTTGTTTAAAGCTAAGGCTGAACATCTAGGGCAGTTATTTGAGCAATGCGCTCTGGCTGTGCAACAAATCCAAGTAGAAGTTAAGACAGTCCTGCCTAAAGTGACTAAAGTGATTAACTTAACTAGTAAATCAATAGAACGATTATTGTTTGACTTTCTTAATGAGTTGTTGTTCTACAAAGACAGTGAACAGTTGTTGTTTAGCCGATTTGAAGTAAAAATCATTGAAAACAAAATAGGGTTAAAATTAACCTGCCTGGCTTTTGGTGAAAAACTTAATCCGCAAAAGCATGGCCTTAAGGTTGATGCTAAAGCTATTACTATGCATTTGTTTGAAGTTAAAAAGATGGCTGCCGGATGGCAGGCTACGGTATTGGTAGATATTTAGAGTTACGCCTAGAATTTTCAAAACCAATTTTAGTTAAAACTTGGTTGTAAGCTTAATGTTATTATGTTTAAGCCATTGGCTAACGTTTTGGCCATCTGCAGTATAAGTGGTTTTATCCCATACCTGTCCAAATTTATGGCTTATAGCATAGGCCGCTTCTCGGCAACAATTAAAATAAAACCGATTAGGTTGATGTTTCCTGAAGTCAATAAATTTATGAATGTCAACGGCTAGCTTGGCTAAAGCGATTTTTTTGCCAGTTTTAAAATCGTGAGCCCAAGTTTGCCTTAAGCTGTATTCAGGAATTTCCCGCTGCTTAATTTTAGCTAATTCTGACTGATTTACTTGAAATAAAACAGCATTAAAATAATAGCCTCGCCTTTTAATTACATTAAGTAAATCATTATGATTTTTTGCTTGCACATTAAAAATTCTTTGATATCCTTTTACCATTACTGGCTTAAATTCTCGGTCAGAAATGGTTTTTTTAAGTGAAACATGGCAAAGCAAACTTCCATAGCCAATAATTTTGTAGGTCGCCATACTTCTTAAAGAGAAATATTTTTATAAATTAAATACTTTATGTTTGTGCCTGGAAATAAATATTAAAAATGGCCACTAAATCCTTAAACCTAGTTTTGATTTATGGTTCTGTTCGTGAATCACGGCAAGGAATTAAAGCCGTTAAATTTATATTTAACCAGCTTAAGCAGAGAAAACACCATGTAACCGTAGTAGACCCTCTGAAATACCAGCTTCCTCTTTTGCATAAAACCTACCGAGATTATCCTAAGGGCAAGGCTCCAGTGGCGCTAGAAAAACTAGCTAGAATTTTTCGCAAAGCTGATGCTTTTGTGATAGTAAGCGGAGAATATAATAACAGCGTCCCACCTGCATTATCTAATTTACTAGATCATTTTTGGGAAGAATACCGTTGGCGGCCGTCAGCAATTGTTAGTTATTCTACAGGCCAATTTGGCGGGGTTAGGGCTGCCATGCAGTTGCGGGTGTTGTTGGCTGAGTTAGGTATGCCTTCCATTCCTACTACTTTTCCTATCCCTAAAGTGCAAGAGGCCTTTGATGGCCAAGGCCAAGCCTTAAACAAGTGGCACAATGCCGGAATTATTATTTTTTTAGAAGAGTTGGAATGGTATGCTGAAGCATTTTGTGAGCAAAGAAAAAAAAGTCTGCCCAAATAAGAAAAATATTTGTTTTCCTCTTGGCCTGATAAGCTTTATTGATAGTTACAGTTAGCTTGATAACAGCTAGTTGATCCTTGATAAGGCTTTCCAGATTGAACTAATTTAGCTATCCCTAAATAATTAGCTCCGCTAACAGAACTGCTGTCATAGCTTCTAGTTCTAGAATTATTTCCTTTGTTGGTAAGATACTCTTCTTTTACAAGCGAGCCTAGATCATGCCCTAATTCTTGACTTCTAAGTCTATTAGTTGCAGCTGGCGCGCCAAACAGCTCCCCACGGGCTGCCCTAAGCTCGTAAGTTAAGTTCAATCGCGGCAGGGGCGCAGAAATAGCACTTAACATGCCACTAATGCGTTTATTAACGAAAGCTGTAACTACTGCTTGTTCATGACCGTAATCAGTAGCCATAATTAGTAAACCTTTATCCGTAGCCTATTAAACTGGCTATATTGATTATCGTTTTAACTAGGGTTATAATTTAAACCTATCTCAAAGTTTTTATACCTTGTGACTTTAACCTAAACTAAAATTAAGAAAATGGAAACTAAGAAGCCTTTGGTAATAAACTTAATGATAATGATATTAGTGTTAGTGCTGTTAATTACTAGTTGCGCTATTGAAACACCGGGTGTTAAGGGCAATATTACTAATATTAGCGCGCAAATAACACCAGAAAGTTCAGGCCCGTGTCCTGGCAAATATATTTGTATCAGTTCTAGTGTTCAGGCTTACCAAGATAAAAATTGCCATATTGTTAACCGCACTACTTGTGAAACAGAGTGTATTGATGGTAATTGCAGAGAAAAGGAAATAAGGTTTTGCGCTCCCGGGTTTAAGTGCCGAAACAGCTATGAGCGGGCTTTTCAACGCGAGAGCTGTGCCTGGGAAAAAACAGAAAAATGTGAATTTGGGTGTAATTTTAACACTAGCAAATGCTACAATCAATCTCAAGCCGCTCAGGCAGCTGTTGTTGAACAGAACATCATTAAAACAATGAATTATCCAACAATAAAACTAGGAGAAATTGTTGATATCAATTCAGAGAATCTAACTATATACCTCTTGGAGCCTGATAGGGTGCAATTTAAATTAGACTAAAAAAAAAGCAGTTGGTTAACAGAGGGAGATAGCTTTACTTTTAAAAACGGCATGATACTAAAAGTAAGAGAAATTTTGTTTCAAGCTTATGGTGATGGAAAAAAAGAAGTGATATATAGCATCGGTTAAAAAATAAGAGTAGCGAAGGCTGGATTTGAACCAGCGATCCCTGGGTTATGAGCCCAGTGAGGACTCCAAACTCCTCTACTTCGCTGTAGCTAGGAACTACAAATGATGATTGTTTTAAAAAGCTTTTTGTTTAAATCACTAAATAAAAATCACCTGGTTTTAGTTGGCTTTTACTAAGCCTAATTTGAACATATAGCCAAAATTCTGAACCAGCCATAAAGTAATATCGTTGCGAGTGTTTGATTAATTATTGGTTCAAATAATACTAATAAGCAAGTTTAAATATCCTTGTTGATTAATTTTAACTGTGTCTGAAGAAAATATAGTTTTGGAAGGCAGCCTTTCTGACATGCTTAATGCCTTAAAATCGTTTGCAGTTTCTTTAAGACAAAACTGGAATAGCAGTTCCGCTGATTTACACCAGAGGAAGGAATTGATTAGAAAATTAAGACGGCAGAACTATTATTTTTACCGGAGAGCTAAACGAGAAGAAAATACAATAGTTAAATCTTTTTACCGAGAAATTGCGCAAGAGATAGCGGCGCAAATAAAGCAAATTAAAAAACATCTGGCTCAGCCATCAGTTTGTCTACTCGCTCTAGGCAATATTATTGATCGTTCTTCTGTTGATCCTTTAAAGAGACAGTTAAATATACTGTTAGCAGCCACTGCAGGAAAAGGATTAGTTAAACCGGTAGCTCCGGCTGCAGCTGGCGCAACTGGTTTTTTTAGTTGGTTGCTAGGGAGGACAGAAAAAGTTCAAGCTGCAACGGCCTTAGTTATCACCAGAGATTACAGCAAGTGGAACAAAACTCGGCCTAACCGGCCAGTTACTAAGTTGATTATTCTTCATACTACCGAAGGGAGCGATGGCAGCAGTTTGCATTCAGTAAAAAAAGATGGCAGTTGTAATTATCTGGTTTATAGGAATGGCCAGGTGAAACTAATCATTGATTCAGACAAGATGGCTCACCATGCTGGCCGAAGCATGTGGGATGGCTTGGCTGGGCTAAGCCGTTATTCTGTAGGTATTGAGATTGTGGGCTATCATCATCGTGAATTAACACTCTTACAGGAAGCATCAATCAAAAAATTGTTAGTTATGCTTAAAATTAAGTATGGAGTAGCTGATAATTTAATTCTGCCTCATTGTCAAGTAGCCTATGGCAATCCTAATCAGTGGAATCGGCGAAAACATCGTCCGCGAAGAAAATGTGCTATGCTGCTGGGCCGTGTAGCTACCAGGTCTAAACTGGGAATCGTTAGCCGACCTAGAAGTGATCCAGATATCGTTGCAGGACGGCTGTTAAAGTCAACGGATGAAAAAATTAATGTAGTATTCAATTACTTATATGGAAATACTGAAGATCCTGTTAAAGTAGAGGAAGAACCTCCAGAAAAAGAAAGGCCAAAAGTTATTGGCAGTGATGGAAATACTGCTTGGTCCATTGCTGGTGATGATTATGCTGCGGCAACAACCATTTACGTTTTTCCAGATGGCCTAGTAAGAACCGGACAAGAAATCTTGCTAGAGATGAAAAAAAACCAGGCTGATAAAAGCAAACTTAATTTAGATATTAATCACTTACCTAACAAAACCAGTATTTTTGTCGGATATATCTATGCTGGCAGAGTTATATCAACCAGGTCAGCTTTAGAAATTGCTGGCAAGGAATGGAACTACCCTACTACCTATTATATTATTCCCAGAAAAGGCTTTAAATCAGGCGATGGTATAGATCCTGCTAAAATACCAGAGAATACAATTGTATTATTTGAAGATTAAAGTATTTAAATGGTGGCTGTAATGGAAGTGCGATGAATCACTTCAGTTCTACTACAGTTCTTCCCGCATTTTCTAGCCGAGTTTTTTTTGCTCCCATGGCTGGTGTCAGCGATCCGGCACTGCGCTTAATTTGCAGGCAATTAGGAGCGGGATTAGTTGTGACAGAATTTACAAGCATTTATGCTATCACCGCCAAGCAACAGGATATTGCTTCTTTTATTGAATTTTCTCCGTTAGAAAGACCGCTATCGGTTCAATTGTTTGGCTCAGATTTAGAAAAATTAAAACTAGCTATTGAGATTGTTAATCCTTATTTTGACATTATTGATTATAATATGGGTTGTCCCGCACCGCATATTACTGAACAGATGGCTTGTTCTGCTTTGCTGCAACAGCCAGAGTTAACTCGGAAAATTTTTAGAACGATGGTGGCTGCTGCCAACCGGCCTGTTACTATTAAAATCAGAGCAGGCGTGGACAAGCCTGATTGTTGGAAAACCGTTGCTAAAATAGCTGAAGAGGAAGGGATAGCCATGATTACTTTTCATCCGCGAACTGTAAAGCAGGGTTATTCTGGCAAATCAAATTGGGCCTTAATTAAAGAATTAAAGCAACTAGTAAAGATACCCGTAGTAGGCAACGGCGATATTGAAACACCAGAAGACGCTAAGAAAATGCTGGAAGAAACTAATTGTGATTATGTGATGATAGGCCGAGCGGCAGCCAAAAACCCTTTTCTGTTTCGGCAAATAAATGAGCTTCTTGCCACAGGAAAGTATCTCCAAATATCTGCTAAAGAATGCTTAAACGCTTTTTTTCAGTACCTGCAATATACCGAACAGTATCATTCTATAACTATTAATAATATTAAAATGCAAGCCATGAATTTTTCTAAAGGAAGCAGTGGCAGCAAAAAGCTTAGAGAGAATTTACTAAAAGTTAAAACTAAGCTAGAGATTATGGCAGTGATGAAGAATTACTATGATTCGCTTTAATTTGCTGAATGATTTTAGATAATTCTGCTTTTGCTTCTGCTAGATTATCATTATTAATTTCTGCTGCAAACTTTAACTGCCTTAAAGTATGGTTGTATAAGGGGTCATAATAGTTCTTAATTAGTATTTTAGCGGCAAGTTTAAGCTGGCGCTGGTTTAATAGTTGCAGCAGTTCCTGGCGCTGTTGATTGCTGATTAATCTTCGTAAACTGGAAGTAATTTCCTTGATTTTAAGGATAGATTCCTGGTCAGAAAAATACTCCTTGGTGGCGAATTCAGCTCTAAGGCCTAACGACTTTTTTACTAAAATGTTTATTCCATTCTGCATTTGCTGATATAAGAATCCCGGTATTTGCGCTTCGCCAATCTTACGGCTTTCTCCTTCTATTATTACTATTTCTTCAGATTGCAGTTGTTCTAGTCTTTGCAATAGCAATGTTTCAAACCGTTTCTGTGAATTTGGCGCCAAACCGATAGCCCCATATAAACTGCCGCGATGCTGAGCCAAACCTTCTAGGTCCAGGGAATTAGCAAAGCGGTTTAATAATTCAGTTTTGCCAGAGCAAGTTAATCCCCATAACACTAACAGCTTTGGCTTAAATGAGTAATTTTGTAATCGTTCTATAACATAAGACCGATAAGATTTATAGCCTCCAATTAACTGCTGTACATTATATCCTAACGCTTCCAGCAAGGCTGCCACTGCTTTGGAACGCATCCCTCCACGCCAGCAATAAAAGATTATTAATTTGCTTCTATGCTTATCAACCTCTTTCATAAATTCTGGAAGTTTAGCTGAAAAAAATCCAATGCCTTGCTCAATGGCTTTCTGCTGTGAAACCTGCTTGTAGGTAATGCCAACTTGATGCCGCTGCTCATTGGAGAGTATGGGTAAATTGGCAGCGCCAGGAATATGGTCTATGGCAAATTCCTTAGGAGTTCTAGTATCTATAAAAACTGCATCTGTTAGTAAGGCTTCAGCAATAGCGATAGTTTTAACCATAGGCACAGATAAAGGCAACTTTTTATAAAATCTTGCTAAAGAAAAGAAAATTGTAGTTAGTTACTTATAATTAGTATTATACTTTAAAATAGGCTCTTTTACGTTCCTTAATGAATTCATCATGTAAATCTGGGGCGACATATTTTACTAACTTCATATTTTCTTGTCCCCAGGCAACATGCTCTTCACGAATTTTACCTTCACTAAATTTTGGAGTAAATATTATATATAATAATTCTTCAGGAACACTTTTCTGGGTATATTTTTTCTGTAACAGTTGTAGATATTCTGTTGTCCTCAATGAGTTCAATGAGCCTATTGCTGTTTCTGGATATCCCAATGCTCTTCCAGTTTCTATGTCTCCAGTAGCGTTTAACAATGCCTGCAACTTAGCCTTACCTTTAGCAATCCAAAAATTTATCCTTTCTATTTTTATTCTTTTGTTTTCGTTATTATAAGCCTCAACAATGTAATTCCGGTGATGGTGGCTTAAGCCTAAATTATCTAGTTTACTAATAAATTCAGCTATATCCATTCGATCAAAATTAATATCACTTTTGGCATAAATAAAATACAGACCTTTTTTCTCAACTATGCCGTACTTTTTTCCATAAGTTTCTAGATTTAAGCTAATCATTCCCGCTGATTTTCTTCCAAATAACACGAGCAATGTTATAACTTTGTCTGATGGATCTAGCTTAAGAGCTAAAATAACATTTACTTTTTTAGTAATTTCATTCTCTATTTCATCAATAAATTCTTGTAAATTTTCCAGCAAGACAGACAGTGGTTCAATTCCTTTAGTGAAGCAGATCTCAACTTCTTTACTTAGTCCATTCCAATTAACCGGTTTCTTTTTTAATAAGTCTGGAATTCTTCCTTGAACCAAAGAAATTCTTTTAAGAATGATGTCCATGAAAATTTCAATCTGCCTTTTCGTTTCATCTAATATATGTTGATGCTCATCAAAAACAGATCCCCTTAAAATGTCTATCTCCGCAAACAAATCTTGTTTCGATTGGATTGCTCTTCTCTCTACTTTCCCTAATTTTCTTGCTAACCTTTTACTTTTTGACCAGTTAGAATTATTTACTGCTTCTCTTAAGCTTTTAAAATAATCAAACTCCCTAAGTACCAAACCTTTCTCCCTGTTTGCAGTTCTCTTAATCAATTTAAATTTAACCATACCCAAAGCAAGATTATATCAATTAAAAGCTTTACTAATGACTTGGCCAAAGGTGCATTAAGCTAATATTGCTACAATCACTTATCGGTAAATTTCACAGTATTTAGTTTTTCCGCAGGATTGAATGACATCACCCTGAAAGTAATGACTATTTATTGTAATAGGAATGCTTGGTTATGTGTGTTAAATGAAAGTATTCGCTTAAGAAATTTAAGAAAAAAAAGTGAGCTGAGGAAGTTAGAACAATTAGGCCTTAATCATTTTTTTAAGAATGATTAAACTTTTGTCACAATAACTTTTTATATCACTGGTGGCTTAAGTTAGATATTATGACTTCAGTTCAAGATTACTTAACTCAAGGATCAAACATCTTTTTATCTGGTTGGAAATCTAGGATATCTCCTAAGAAATATTCTGGTTCAGCTCCTGAAATTTGTGAAAAGATAGTAAAAGACTGCTGGAATGGCCGCTACTTTCAATCTTCAAAACAAAATTTCTCTCAATTTTGGGCTCGTGACTTCGGGCTTTGTGTACAGGCCTTATTAAAACAGGGTTATAAATCAGAAGTGCATCAGACTCTGCGTTACGCCTTGAATAGGTTTAAGGATTCAGGTAAAATTACTACGGCGATTTCTAGCCAAGGCCGGCCGTTTGATTTTCCAACGAAAGCCGTGGATTCCCTTCCTTGGTTGATTCATGCTATTAAATTATCCGCGTTTCATTACTTGCCTTTTCAAGGTTTTATAAACAGAGAATTAAAACGTTACGTAGAAGAAGTTATTGATCCCAACACTGGTTTAGTTAAACCAAATAAACATTTCTCTTCGATCAAAGATTTTGCTGTTAGAAAAAGTTCTTGTTACGATAATTGCTTGGTCGGATTATTAGCCCGTGATTTGTCAGGTATGAAATTAAACCACCCCTTAAATAAATTTAATTATCCAGAATTGCTTAAGCGGCATTTCTGGAGTGGTGAATTTTTTTATGATGATTTGCGTAAAAAAGATTATGTCGCGGGTGATGCTAACATTTTTCCGTTTATTCTCGGTTTAGTTAAAGATAAAGAAATGGTGGAGTCGGCGGTTAAGTCCATACAAACAGCTGGTTTAGATTCGCCATTGCCACTAAAGTATACTGCTAAACGCCGGGAAGTAAACTTTATTTGGCAGGAAGCATTAGCTATGAGAGGTTATGAAAGCGATGCTATCTGGACGCAGATGGGATTGTTGTTTATTAGGTTAGTTAAATCAGTAGATAAAAGCAAAGCGGTAGAATATCAAAATTTGTATAGGCAGTTAATTGAAGAGTACTTTGGGTTTCCCGAGGTGTTAACAGCACAAGGAAAGTTGTTTAAAACTTGGTTCTATTATTGTGACAGAAGCATGCTTTGGGCAGTTAATTATTTAGACCTATAGTTTAAAGTATACAAATCCTTTAAAGGTACTTTGTTTATCCAGGCAGGGTGAAGCCAGCTATTTCTGTGATCATTCCTGCTTATAATGAAGAAAATTACCTGATAAAAACATTGAATTCGCTTAAGCAGCAGACTTTCCAGGATTTTGAAACAATTGTGGTAGCTAATGGTTGTACTGACAACACTGAAGAAATAGTAAACAAAAGATCTTCAGAACAATTACAGTTGTTAAAAATTTCCAAACCTAATGTAAGCCGCGCTAGAAATCATGGTGCTAGTAAAGCCGCAGGCGACTTGTTAGTATTTCTTGATGCTGATACTATTTTGGAAAATGAAGCTTTGCAAAAAATTAATGCAGCTTTCACTGAAAGGCATACAGTTGGCATAACTAGGGTAAAACCAGATGATCCAAAAATTAAATTTAAACTTTTCGCTGCTCTTAAAAATGTTGTCAATAACACAGGCATTTACAATGGCTGGGTTAGTGGCGCCTTAATATGCAAGAAAAAGGACTTTGAAGCAGTTAACGGCTATGATCACCAGCGAGTGGTTAGAGAACAAAAAAATCTTATCTTAAAACTCCTTAATCGCGGGGAATTTATTTGTGTAAACACTTATGCTACCACTTCTATGCGGCGTTTCCAGAGTTGGGGGTTGCTTAAAGCCACTAGTTTTTGGATTAAACAAGCTTGGTGCGACAATTTTGGCGACATTAGCAAAAGTGAATATGAGAAAATTAGATAGCTGTCGGATAGAAGGTTTTCTTAATTTAGATAACGCCAACTGGCAGTTATTATTTTATCAATAATATATATGTAACATTAATCTATTTGAGCAAAAATTATTTTTAACTAATGCCATCATTAGAAGAATTAGCTCAAATCCTGGGTTATACTATTACTGGTAGCGTGGCTTTATTTAATCTTGCAGCGGTTATTGGTTATAAAAAACCGTTTTTGGAATTTGGCTTTGATTCCAGGGCTGTAGTCCGAGATTATGGCAAAACTAACACTTTTCTTAACCCTCCGCAAATTAAAGATTCACCGCTTCTTTCTTCACAGATTAAAGTAATGACAGCCAACCTGGCTGGAGGAAGAGGCCGTTCCTTTCACCATTTTGATCATCTGCTGGTGTGCGATTTAGTAGGCTATCATCGCTGGATGGGGGATATTTCTCAACAGGGAATTGAAGGCATAGAACAGTTATTATCTTCTGAGGAGGTTGATGTAGCCTTTTTTCAAGAAATTCAACGCGGCGCTGCCCGAGGCGATGATCAGATAACTCAATTGTCTAAAAAAGCTTACTATGCTTTTAGGCCAAATGTTACTCATCGTTTTTTGGCCAACTGGGATTTAGATCATGGAGATGCAATAGCCAGCACTATACCCTTGTCGCAAATACAAGGTGTTTCTTTTAAGCCTTTTAGCCCGATAGGATTTAATACTATCACTAACTGTTATGTTGGTTCAAAAGGCTTTATCAGAGCCAAAATTACTTATCAAGATCAGCCAGTGTACCTTTACACGACTCACTTTAGCAGCTTGCCTAGATCTCAAGCGGCAAGGGCAGCTGAAGCTAGAGCTTTGATTAATGATATTGCTTTAGATCATTTTCCGGCTATTGTCGCTGGTGATTTCAATACCGTGCCGACAGGATCGCAATTAAGAGAATTTCCAACCACTGGCTTTGGTTCTGGCCGAAGAAAATGGAGGGCGAAGTACGCTGGAGATAGAACATGGATGGTAATTCAAGAAGTTCTGGAATGCAATCAATTAGCTTTAAGTTATAACTTAGATTTGCCATTATTTGCTTCTCCGAGTGATAAATTTGTGCCAGGGACATATATTGGTTCCATTCCTACAGTTAATTTAGGACAACCATTACAATATCCAGATTGGGGAGAAAGGATAGATTATCTTCTAGCAGTCAACAAGATTGGACATCCTTTGCAGGCTCGCCTAGTTTCAGAGCAAGTTCACCACCAGTTGGCTTATTCTGACCATTTGCCTGTCTCTGCAGTTATAGAGTTAGGTTGACTAAAGTCATAAAAATAAACTAAGGTTGTAAAATAGGTATATTTTTAAAGAAAATAAATTAATTAAGAGTATGATTAGAAAGAGAACTAAAGTTGTTTTCGTAGGAGAAAAAAATGTTAAATTAGAAGCTCTTGAAGGCGGAATTCCTCTTTCTAAAGGAGAGGTACTTACTATCCATGAAAATTCTAAAATATACCATTATGTGGTTATTGATAAGCAAATTGAATGCTTTTTAGAAACTGGAGATCAAATAGTAAATATTACTTATATTCTCAAAAAGAAAAAGTAAGGCCATATATTACCTACAGTTAGTATAGTTCATTGAAAAGTATAAATTTTCCATGTAGTTGTTTCTTTTCCAATTTTCTATTAGAGTCTTGTTTCAAGTTCTACATTAACAAATAAGTTAATAAACAAATTAACTATCTTTTATCCTGTGCTAAATATTTTTAGTATTTTAGGTATAATCGGATTGTTACTTATTTCTATTGGTGTAGTTACCAGAAACAGAAAAAATGAAGATCTTCTTTACATCACTGGCGGAATATGCTTGGAAGTTTACAGCCTTTATTTAGGCGATATTATTTTCATTACACTGCAATTAATATTTACTGCGTCTGCCAGTTATGATTTTATTAGGTTAAAATTAAGGCCAAGAAAGAAATCTTAAGCATCAACCATCTCTATTTCAATGTTCAATCCTTCTGGAATCGGCACTCGCATTACCAAGCGCAGGGTTCGCTCATTAGCGCCGATGTCAATCAAACGCTTGTGCACTCTCATTTCATAACGTTCCCAAGAAGCTTTTCCTTCTCCGGAAGGAGATTTACGGGTAGTTACTTTCAATTTCTTGGTTGGCAAAGGAATCGGGCCGCGCATATCTACACCGGTCTTTTCAGCAATCTCTTTAATATCAGCGCAGATTCTATTGATTTTGTCTATTTCAATACTAGCCAATTTTATTCTTGCGTGTTGAGCCATACTAAAGCTTCATAGTAATTTCCAAGTTACCATGAATTAACACCTAGAACTATGATTTCTTTATAAACATTTCTAAAGAAGTGGCTTTAGTGAAAACCATAAAAAATACTGGCAGCGTTCTGTGCTTCTGACTAACGTTATACTATTATGGCCACCACTAAATTTATAAACATATTTTCTTTTTGTACCTTCATGAAAAAGAGGGTAAGAGAAGTTTTTGTTAAATATAAAAAGTTGGTTCTGACTCTCGCTGCGATATTATTCGTGGGGTTATTTATCTTGCCGGTAAGTTTTTCTTCGGTAACTGGCCTGCGCGCAGGGAATGTCGGTGTTATTCCCATCCGTGGAGTGATAGTGGCTTCAGAAAGCAGTTCTGTTTTTTCCCAGGACACCGTTTCTTCCAGGGACTTGGTTAAGTTCATTAAGGAAGCTGATGAAAATCCTTTAGTGAAGATAATTCTGTTAGAAATAAATTCTCCTGGCGGGTCCGCGGTAGCTTCAGATGAAGTAGCTCGTGCCGTTAAAAATGCTAAGAAACCAGTGATCTCCTTAATTAGGGAGGTAGGCGCTTCCGGCGGCTACTGGGTGGCTTCAGCTAGCGATTATGTTATGGCTAACCGCATGTCGGTCACAGGCAGCGTTGGTGTAATCTCTTCTTACTTAGAATTCAGCGGACTGATGAGCAAGTATGGCGTAAGCTATGAACGGTTGGTGGCTGGAGAAAACAAAGATCTGGGCACTCCTTATCGTGAATTAACTGCCACTGAACGAGGTTTATTGCAAAACAAGCTTAACCAAATTCACCAATTTTTTGTAGATGAAATAGTTAAAAATCGCGGGTTAAGCGAAACTAAAGTAAGGGGAATTGCTACAGGTGAGTTTTTTCTGGGTGTGGAAGCTCAAGAGTTAGGCCTAATTGATGCTCTTGGTTCCCAGCCAGAAATGGAAGAATACCTTAAGCAAAAATATGGTTTAAAAACAATAACTTATGCTCGTTATGAGCTATCACCGGGATTATTAGGTTCTCTATCATCGGTTTTTTCTAACTTTTTTTTTAAAGCTGGAGAAGGTTTAGGCTCAATGCTGTTAAAGCAAAATAATTATCAATTGGCTATGGTCTGAACATGTTAAGCAAAACTACTAACAGAGTAAAAAGGCATAAGGGAAATATTAAACTTAAGGCTTCTAAACCAACAATAGAAGTAGTTATTATAGTAATTATTCTTTTAATTGGCTGTTACTTTTTGATTTCTTCTGGTGGTATTACCGGGGCCTTAGTAGGTATAACCGATGTTCCGGTTGATCCAGAAGTAAGGCAACAAATCGCTGCTAATGGCGAGGCCGAGGTAATTGTTGTTCTTCGTGACAATTTCGCAGCTTCCAACTTGGTAGAACAGCAACGGGAGATAGCTGATGTCCAGGAGAAGGTTTTAATGGACTTAGTTTTAGAGAATCGCTCGGGAATTTTTTCTTTAAAAGAGCAGGAATTTGCTTTAAAATACAAATATGCCAATATTAATGCCTTAGCTGGTTCTATAACTAAAGAAGGCTTGGACAAGCTGCAACAAGATTATCATGTAGCCGAAATTAAAGTTGATCGTAAAATTAACTTATTTTTAAACCAGTCTATTCCTTTAATTAACGGCAATAACTTGCCTTCAGCTAATTTTTCTTTTACTGGAACCGGACAAAGTGTTTGTATTGTGGATACGGGAATAGACTATACCCATTCAGCCTTTGGCAGCTGTAGCAAAGGAGAATTTTTAACTGGCCGCTGCCGGGTTTCAGGGTACAATATCGCTGAAGATAACGCTGATCCATTGGATCAACATGGCCATGGTACGCATGTAGCTGGGATTGTGGCATCTAACTATACTAACTATCTAGGTGTAGCTCCAGGTGCAGGCGTGGTGGCAGTAAAAGTTTTTCCAGGCAGTTCTAGCGCAACTAATGAATCCAATGTTATCGCGGGCATTGATTGGTGTGTTAGTAATGCAGCTAACTTTTCCATTTCAGTAATTTCTTTGAGCATTGGAGACGGGACTATCAACTCTAATTACTGTGATTCTAGCAGTTTGGCTATAGCTGTAAATAGCGCTGTAGATGCTGGTTTATTGGTGGTAGCAGCTTCTGGCAACAGTTACAATGCTAATGGCATTAGCTCTCCCGCGTGTGCTTCTAAAGCCGTCTCGGTGGGAGCAACAACTAAGATTGATACTATTCCTTCTTATTCTAACAGCGCTGCCATCTTAGATGTGTTAGCGCCAGGCTCATCCATTACATCCACTTCGCTAAATAATAATATAGCTACACTTTCCGGAACGTCCATGTCCGCTCCGCATGCAGCCGGTGCGGCAATAATTATTAATCAGTACTTTAAAGAAGTGCACCAGCAAAATTTAACTCCCGCGGACTTGGAGGCAAGGCTAAAAAGGGGAATAAGTTTACAAGACAGCCGTAATGGCTTAGTTTTTCCTAGGATTGATTTAATACAGGCAATAAAGCCAGTGATTTCTGTAATTTCACCTCCTGCAGGAACTAGTAATGCTAATACTACTTTGCTTATTGTTGCTACTGCTGATGTGCCAGTTAACAACATGTTTTTGGAATGGGATGGTTTTAATTATAGCATGAACTTATCTTACTGGGGGATATTAAACACTACTGCATTTGCTTATAATCTTAGTAATCTTAGTTTAGGCGCTCATTATTACCGGATTTATGCTACAGATCCAGCAGGGTTAGTTGGAGAAAGCCTTAATCAGTCTATTATTGTATCATTGCCAGTACCATCAGTTGAATTTAATTTTCTCTCCAGTTACCTTAACGAGGGAATTTTTGTCATTAACATTACAGCCACGGCCAGCGAAGGGATTTCAACAGTAAATTTTACAGTTAACAATGCTTCTTTTTCATTAATTTTGCCTGCAGTTAATACAGGTGATGGTTATTGGGCTGCCTTGTTGAATTTATCTTTATTGTCAGAAGGCCCTTGGAATATTTCAGTAACAGCTACAGATAACCTTGGCGCTGTGAATTCAACTGAGTATCGCCCCATAGTTGTTGATCGAACCATTCCTTTAATTTCTAATTACTCTATAACTACCAGCACGTTATACAGCAATTCTCAGATCACGTTCAGTGCCAATGTTACCGATTCTAACTTGGAGTCAGTAACTGTGTCCTCTAGCCATACTGGCCAGTTACTAAATTATACAATGCTGTTGGTAAATAACTCTTACTTATATCTAGTAAGCCCACCGTTAGTTTTAGGAAATCATACTTATACTATTTATGCTCGCGATTTATCTAGTAATATGGCTGTTTCCAGCGCAGATAATTTCGTTGTTAAAAATAGCGTGCCTAGCAATTTGCTGATATATACTCCAGTTAATGATTCTTCCTTTATCAAAAATTCACAGATAACTTTCTCAGCTAATGCTACAGATATAGACAACCAAGTCTTGACGTATACCTGGGATTTTGCTGATGGTCAAACGGCTGTCGGGGCAGCTGTTTTATACAGTTATCCAATTATTGGTAATTATACGGTGGTATTAAGGGTATCAGATGGAATGGATACTGCTAGCACTACACTGGCAATAGAGATCAATGAGCTAGTATCCAACAGTTCTAATTCCTCTTCGTTAGATTCATCTACTTCCAGTAGTTCTTCCGGTGGTGGTTCTGGAGGTAGTTCTAGTGGTAGCTCCAGCATTGAAATTAATAGTGTTCCAGAATTAGAAGAAGTTATAGCTGAAGAAGATTCTGAAACCATTGTTGATTCAACTAATGAACAACAACCACTGGAAGCAGTATCGATTGAGCCAGCTGCTGAAGATACTAATCCTCGGTTTGGTTTAAATCTGGTGGGTGCTGCCGTTGGCGATTTTATTTTGGATAACCAGGGTTGGAGTCTAGGCACGGTGCTAGGGATGGCTTTAATCTTTTCGTTAGCTGGTGTTTACCTGTTCTTAAGAAAAAAACATCAAGCGGAACTTTATGGCATTGAAGCTGCAGTAGCAGTGCGTAGTGAGAATATTAAGAAATAAAATTATCTTTATTCCCGCATTGGCCTAATGCCCCTTAGCTTGCTGCGGTTGGGAGTTTCATTTCTTAAAATTCACTTAAATTTTTTTGTGGGTGCAGTTGCTCTAAAACTTGACCGATAACTTGAAAGTTTTGTTTCATTTGCGCTAACAATTCATGATTCTTGCCTGAATAAAGGTAGTTAGCGGGATGCAGTACTGGAATTACCGTTAGGCCATGATGTTGAAAAACCTTTCCTTGTATTGATGTTATCCCTGTTTTTCCGAGAATTCTTTGCGTGGCAAAATTGCCTACTGTGACGATTATTTTTGGTTTTAGTATGCTGATTAGTTGGTTTAAGCGCCCACTGCAGTTTTCCACTTCCTTGCTAGTGGGATTTCGGTTATTGGGAGGGCGGCATAAAACCGTGTTAGTAATAAATATTTTATCTCGTTCCAAGCCAATAGTCTGCAGCAATAGATCTAATACTTTTCCCGACATTCCACAAAAAGGTATTCCCTGCTGGTCTTCCGTCGCGCCGGGAGCTTCACCAATCAACAATACTTCCGGAGAAGGATTTCCTTCACCGAATACCACTTGCGTTCTAGATTTACATAAGATTGGGCAGCGGCAGCAATTAACATAATCCTTCTTAAGCTGTTCTAGGTTCATTGCTCGTTACAGGTTTTACTTATTTTAAAATAGTTTTGGTTTAAAACGCCATAACGTGAATTAGTTTTAATATTACTGAAAAAGGAGAAGAATTATCGAAAGCAAATTACTTTGGCCGTTCATAGATTAGCTGATATTTGCCACTCATCCTTTGAAACATTGCTGGATGCCTCCCATCGTGACAATTATGATCAACCCTTTCAATTAGGTAATGGTTGCCTGGAAGTTCTATTGGTTCTTGGCAGTTGTGACACTGGATGATCTTTACTAAATCTGCTATACGTGGACATTCTGATTCGCACCAATTTTTGGCAGGATCAGAAAATAACTGGCAGGTTCTATCTGGACATAGCAAATAGGTAGTTTCTGTATTCATCTCAGGCTTGTTAATAATTCCTTCATCTGCGCTCATGATTATCATACTCCTGAGAAATAATTATGTTTTTGACTATTTTTTGCAAATGCGGCGCTGCAACGCCCATTACATCTAAAGTTTGCTCATGGCTAACCAAAGTTTGTTTAGAGAGGCCTTCAGCATAATTCACATTGGAGCATAAAACAGCAAAAGGTATTTTCATTTGTTTTAGCAGTATTGCTTCAGGTATGGAAGTCATGCCCACTAACCGGTCTCTTTTTTTCCTAACCAACCGTTCATAAAATTGTGCTAGGGATGGTTTTCTGGTAAACAAATCTAACTGATTTACTTCTTCTGGCGTTTCAAAGGCATCACCGCCATTATAAATATAAACACCTTCCTTTCTAGCGCTACAATCAGCTAACTCGATAGCTTGAATTAGTTTCTCTCGCAAAGTTTCATCAAAGGGTTGGCTCATGTTAGGGTGCGCATCAACAGCTCGATCGCTAAAACTGTGCTGGGAAGCAGCTAACCCCCTAATGAAGGACTTAGGGACAATAAAAGAACCAGTGCTGGCTAAGGGGGTATAATGATCTAATACTCCTACTGCACTTAATCCATATACTTCATTTACACCTTGTTTATGCAGTTCCCAAATATTAGCTTCATAACCTCTTTGCCGAACTAGCTCTGCTGGTGTTCTGGCGGGTATTTTCTGTGAATCGCCATGCCTAGGCAGCATAATTATTTTGATATTTTTGTAATATCCAATATAGTATGAAATGACCACACCGAATTCATTAGGCACATTTTCACGATAGTCAGAATGTTCTAAGATATCCCCTAGGGCTTGGGCTAAGCCGCTTCCGGCTATAAAAGCTATAGTCTTACTAAATGAAGGAGCCATACTTTTTTAAAATAGTAGTTATACTTAACTCCTAGGAAAGCTTTATAAAGCTTATAGCTGTTTTAATTAAGAATGGAGGAGACTGATACTTGGAAGTATAAACTAGCCAGGTTTATCAAGGAAACCATTCGAGTTATCAGAATTACAAAAAAGCCTGGTAAAAGTGAGTATATCAGTATTGTAAAAGTAAGCAGCTTAGGTATTGGTATCATCGGTGCTTTAGGTTTCCTCATTTTCCTGATTAAGCAGTTACTGTTTAGTTAATAGGTGAAATGATTTATGGATACAAAGATATTTGGGTTAAGGACAGCGGCCAATAGAGAAGATCAAGTAGTAGATTACTTAATTTCTAAGTTACAAAAAAATCCTGCAGGAATTTTAGCCGTAATCCGGCCTCATGGTATGCGCGGTTATATTTTTATTGAGTCGGCTTCAGTTACAGAGGCAGACCATGTTCTTCTAGGTGTTCCTTATGCTCGCGGCTTGCTTCCTAGCGAAATACCTTATGCTGAAATAGAACATATGTTAGAACAAGTAAAGATTGAGATGAATATTAAGAAAAATGATATAGTGGAACTAATTTCTGGCCCATTCAAACGGGAAAATGCTAAAGTTATGCGGATAAACAAGCAAAAAGAAGAAATTGTGGTTGAGCTGCTGGAATCAGCTGTGCCCATCCCTATAACGGTTAAGATGGATGCAGTTAAAGTTATCCGTCGGGAAGAGGATAGTGAAGAATCGAAGAAGTAATTAACATTAAATCAGTAATTTATTTATAATTGATTGCCTTTTTCTAAAGTTTAATGGCAACTTCTGAAAAGTTGGTTAAAAGAGAAGAAATTAATGTTGCAAAAGAAAAAAAGTGGCTACTTAAAGAAATACAGGTTTTAGAAGAGTTAAATGAAGATCTTCAGGAAATATTTGCATTGCAGAAAAAAATCTCTTTTTTTCATAAATCAGTAGAAGCAGGTAAACTCAGTGATCTTTCCAAGAATCTGCGGGTAGTTCAAGAACTTATAGAAAATGATCAACACCGCTTTAAAAAGTTACGTCGCCTTCTTTCGCGTGGGGAGCGAAGAAGGGTACGTTATGAGAATAGAGTACTTGGTTGTATCCAACTTATTGAAGCATCTTTAGATAAACCTGCGCAAAAAGAGCTAGTGGTATTAGTGGAACAGATTAAGGTTTATTCTGCTCGAAGTTTAACAGAGTTATCCTGGCAGGTAGGAAAGATTGCAGAATTAACTTCTCAAAAAACACCTGATATTAATTTAATTAGGAGGCATGTTGATGCTACTCTTGAGGCTAGTAAGGCTTTGATAGCTTTGTTAGAGAGATTAAACAGTTTTATGGAAGCTATTACTGCTAAAATTGAGTTAAAGAAATTAATTCAACCTCTTCTTTCCTCAACAAATGGTTTAACCGGCTATTTTCGCGAAGGGGTAATTAAAACAGCAGTAGTTAAATCTATTCGGCCACTCAAATATTTCTTAGAAAAAGGTCTAATGGAGAATATTAGTTATGATGTTAAAGGAAGTTTTAGACTAAACAAAATCCGTCAAAGGTTTTTAGGTACTATTGACCAATATAAGGATGAATTGAGAAAAGTCTTATCTGATGATGATATAGAACAACTTAAAGTTGTTAGTTATAGAGTTCCAGAAGAAGCAACATTATTATTTCTTCCAGGATTTTTTTGTCCAATTCTTGTGTTTAATATCCATTCCTTACCTGATTTTAAATCTGTAGGTTGGGTTACAACGGCAGTGCCTGGAGAAAATTTGGAAATGATTAGCAAAAGCGGTTTCTTAACTTCGCCATTAGAACAAGTATTTTCTAAAAAACGTTATTTTACAGATAAAACTGGGGGTATGACTAAGCGTTTTACCGATGGAATTTCATTTTCATTTCAGGAATATAAAAAATATCAATCATATATGCAGAGTCTAAAGTCTGCTAAGAGAGGGCCAACCGGTGGAATATTTGTTTTTCCAATAAGAAATATTCTTACCGATGCCAGAATCTTGGACTGGGCTAATACTATGGATGGTTGGCCTGAAATAGTATTGCGTGATTATGCGTATATTGGAAAAGATGTTAAGCTAGTTGAACTTATTGCAAGTTTGCTTTCTATTGTTAGTGATATTTACCCAACGTGGCTGGCACTATATCCAGAAACTAAAAAGTTCTTTATGGAAGCAAAACATAAAATATCTTTTCTAAAAGAAATAAGTGAGTTTATTAACGGAGAAAAGGGCGTCATGATGGCAAGAACAGTTTCAGTAAGAACAATTTTTTCTCCTGAGTTTAAACATGCGGACCCTAGTGAAACTTTTTTTATGGCTAAGAAGCGGTTAGGGGCAGAATTTAACAGTAAGTTAGAACAAGCCTATACTCTTGATAAGAATGGCGTTGAATTCCAAAAGTTAAACAGTATTTTTATTAGCGAGCAACAAAAAGTTGAAGATGAACTGTATTTAAAGCAAGCTAAATTTTATGGAGAAGGATTTTTTTATGAAAAACTGGCAAGTCTTTACTTACGTAAAGACCTGCTTAAGGAATTAATCTCTTACCTCCAAAACAATAACTTTTTCCAATTCTCTTTGTTAGTGAATAGCAACAGGGTAGGGATATATTGGTCTGACCAATATTTGATTCCTCCCATTGCCAGATTTGCTGCGGGTGAAGCTCCAGTGTTCTTTGATGGAACAATTTTTCAACAAGGTATTGATTACTTTTGGTATCAAAAACTATATGGCAATATACTACATGGTATTTGTTTGACACTTACTCTCATGAAGGACAAGCCGCACCTTTTTACATCGGGAGGCACACATTCCACTCAAATTTACGTTGACTTTATGAAACGGATGTCACCGCATGCAGTTAAAAGGTTATTCTCAAGAGCATATGCAGAAATCATAACAGCACTAGGATTATTGATACAAAGGCAATTTAGAAGTAGGGAACCGTGTGCAATCCCTGTAAAAAAAGGAATTTTACTAGTAAATAAAGCCAATCCAGATTTAGATACTATTCAAAGAATGGCAAAAAAAGGTTGTTGTATTTTTTCTCAATTTAGCTCGGAGAGCAATGATGATTTTGTGAAAGAAGAAATAGATTTTTTTATGAAAGATGTTATAAGGCCTACAGGCCTGGCTGGAGGACCAATATTTTTTAACAAGCAAAGCTACTTTTACTTTAAAAATGGAAAATTAATTATTCATCAAAGAAAGGATAATCAGGACTTTGTTGTAGAAAAGTCATAAAAGTGTTGCAATCAGCTGGGATTTAACCGATATCTTTTTATATCACAAAACTTTACTTTTCTTGTTAAGTTAAGTCTTAATGTAAGGGCTTAATTATTAAAAGAAGGTGATTATATGATGGGATATCATATGTGCAGGAAATGCTGTGGAATTAGTAAGTTAGTTACAGGCGCATTAATTTTAATTAATGCCTTCCTTTGGCCTCGTTGGCTGGATGTAGATGGCTGGGTAGCTTTTTTTGGTTTGTTAATGGTGATCTTTGGCTTTGTTAAGTTAGTTGTACCAAATAAATGCCCTAATTGCCACGAAATGAATGTAAAAGGCATGAAAGGTAAAAAATAAGTTTTATTAACTTTTATTTTTTAATTAACTTAGTTAAACCTTTAATTGAAAGTGGCTAAAACAGAACGGTTTATGGTTTTAACCCTGTAATCTGATAGATTCTTGCTTGTGGCTCGTGCCAATAAATGTACCTTAATTTGTTTTTTAAACTAGGATTTAATTCAAAATTGTCATCACAATGCCCATCAAGGATATGGTATAATTCATGCCTTAATGTTGTTTCAGTTGCGAAGAAGCCACCCATTTCGATTTGATAACTTCTATCTCCTAATTTTCTGCTGCTTGCTGCTTTTTCTAAGAATATGTTAGCAGAAATATTATCATTGTTTAGTGGATCAATTTTTCTTCTTTCTTCTTTAACTAGCTGTTCTAATTTGCCTTGTGTAGTAATCTTCGGAGAAACTATATTTGCTACAAGTCCTGTACCGATTAAACCTCCAAAATAAATAACGTTTGCTGCTAAAATTGTCGAAATGGCCTTTTTTCCATATTTTATAGTTGATTTTACGCCATTCATTTTCTATTTTTTCAGTTCTAGGCTTATCCTAATCTATCTTGAACTACATCCCAGTTAATCACTTCCATAAAAGCCTTGATGTATGAAGCTCTATCCATTCCATAGTCTTTGATAAAAGCATGTTCAAACACATCCATTACTAACAAAGGAACAGCGCCAGCTAAATGACCCACATCATGTTCGTTTACCCAAACATTAAACAATTTTTTGGCTAGTGCATCATAAACAAGAACTACCCAGCCAATACCTCTCATTTTACCAGTATTAATAAAATCATCCTGGCAAGCTTGACCAGACCCAAAGTTTTCTTGCATCAATTTAAGCAACCTGGATTTTTCTGGCAAAATGGTTTTTTTCTTGCTTATATTTTCAAAGTATAACTCATGCAGCCTCATTCCATTAAATTCCCAGCCCAGCCTCCGTTTGACTTCAGACCATTCTGGTGTTCCAGGTGTTAATGATTTTAATAATCCCTCAATCTTGTTAAGGTTAGCTACATAGCCGCCATATAGTTTAAAGTGCGCTGTAAGCAATTCATTGCTAAATCCAGGCAGGCCAAACAAGGAAGTAAAATCTTTTTCACTGTAATTCATTTTTCATCACCTTAAATTTTTCCTACTAAATCTAGGCCTGGTTTGATGGTTTTCTGGCCAGGTTCCCAGCTGGCTGGACAAACTTCACCGCCATGTTTTCTCACAAACTGTGCTGCTTTGATTTTTCTAATTAATTCTTTAGCGCTGCGTCCAATAGAATTGTCATGAATTTCCATGGTTTTTAATATTCCATCTGGATCAATAATGAAAGTGCCACGCAAGCTGATGCCTTCCATAGGTATCATCGTACCATAAGCATTACAAACCTGTCCAGCGGGGTCTGCCACCATGGGAAATTTTATTTTCCGGATGGTTTCAGAAGCATCATGCCAAGCCTTATGCACAAATACGGTGTCAGTGCTTACAGATAATACTTCTACTCCTAATTGCTGAAATTCTTTATAATAGTCAGCCATTTCTCCTAACTCCGTAGGACAAATGAATGTAAAGTCAGCAGGGTAAAAAAATAATATTACCCATTGCCCTTGGTATTCAGCTAATTTAATTTTTTTTATTGTTCCATTATGATAGGCTTGCGCTTCAAACTTAGGCGCTGGCGAATTGATCTCTAATTTGTTTTCATCCATATCATATCACTCCGATGTTATTTTTCTTCCGGTTTAACTATCACTAATCCTTGTTTAATTACAGCCTGACAAGCTAGGCGGTGCTTGGTATCGCGGTTGCCCATATCTAGTTCTTCCCGATTTAGTTCATTAAGATTTTGTTCGCCCAGTATAATTTCAATCTTGCATGTTCCACAAAATCCTGAACGGCAGCCAAAAGGCACACCTAGTTCTTCACATACTTCTCTAATTTTGTGATGGTCCGGTAAGCCTAGTTTTTGTTGGTTCAGTTGAACAGTAGCCATAAGAAACAACTATTTATCTAGTATTCTTATATAAAACTTGCGGTTGCAGTTTTGCTTTGAATAATTCCGTAATTAGGTTACGCTTCTGCAGAATATAAGTAGTTTTTAAAC
>CAZRCV010000006.1:15781-40606 GCA_964598745.1 uncultured Methanosarcinales archaeon | reverse complement strand
TGGAATGAGCATATTTTTACGCAGAAATTTATGCATTATTTATGTCGCTAACTAAATTAGGTTTCAGTAGAAGTCGTTCATGCGCAGTTTAGCTGTGTTGTACATCGATCAGCATATCACCCAAAGGGATGGCATTACCGTTAGAAGCCAAAGATTTAGTCCACTGCTTAGCCTTAAAGAGAAAATGTGGCAAAAACTTCAAAATAACCCAAAACTTTAAATATCATTAGCTAATTCAACCTTATGATGATGCAAGTTAAAGTAAGTGATTGTATTCACTGTTAGTGTTTTAACTAGTTTTAAGTTCTGTTTAAAGTCATCATTGCTTAACCGAAGTTCTTTTGGCCTTAAGAGTTTTAAAATGGAGGAATTTTGAAATGACTGTAGATCTATCTGTAGTAAATCAACTGGAGGCAGAGGCGCAGATCAGCGCTGGTAGTATTCATAGAACTTGAAAAGATAGTATCATCCGGCGATTTTTTACTTGAAGGTCTTCTTAGAACTTGGTGTTGTGATTTCAGTTATACCTATGAACAATTAAAACGTTCTGAAGCTATACGGCTAGGAGATGTTTTTGGACAGCAAAGAGAACGCGACCTATTATCAGTTGTTAGCGCTTCTTCTTATCTAAGGTCCATGAATCGTAATGTAGGTTTACGTAAAGCTAGAGCTACGGTACTTGGAAAAACCAGGGCAGATTTTTCTTCGGCAGAAGCCGCCGCCGTGGAGGCTGTTAAATCTAAATTAGGCAAAGAATATTGGAATTTTTTTTTAGCACAAGAACTTAGCAGCTTTCCAGAAACAGTAGTTAAGCAAAGAAATCTTAGATCTATTGAGGAGTTAGTAGAAAAAAAAAGTTCTAGCGGGGAAGTGGAGATGGAGGAGCTTAATTCAAGAAATAGGCCTTATTTATTAGAACAGAGGATTAAAAGAACTAACCAATTAGTTAGTTTAGTAGCAAGACCTGCAGGTTCATTGGCTCTTCGCCAATTATCACTGTTGGCGGTTTTACTGTTTTATGATTTACCGGATAATACTAATGGTGATGAGATTTACCGGCTTAATGGTTCAGTTAGTAATTATAAAAATTTAGCAGCTGCCTTAGCTGCTCCAGCAGTAATAGAAGACAATACTATAAGGTTTTATCAATTCTATTGTCCGAAGATTGATCCTTCTAAACTTGTAAACTCAGAAGGTAACAGTGCCGGAGATTATGTAAGTTTAGAAATAAATGGCAATAACTTTCAGAGCAACGCTTCTCGACTAAGATCTATGGTCAGAGCCTTAAAAAAAAGTGGCATTAAAGTAGAATTAACTCTTGTAGCTGGGGATACAGATGAAGAAGATTATCTGTTTCCACCATTAAGTATTACCGTAGACCAATCTAAACTTCGCAGTTTGCATCGAGCGCAGGCAACTTTAATTGAGGGTCAGGCTAAAATTTTAGTTCCAGAATTAGATCGAATTACGGTTGAATTATGGTCGGAAATTCAGGAAAAAACAGCAAGAAGATATAGTTATGTTCCAAGCCCAGATTTTGAAAATAAAGCTATTAAGAAAGCTTTTGGTGCTGAATTAAGCAGAATGCGAAAGATCTTAAATACATATTATGATGGTAAAATTAATCCCACGGATAATCAGCTTTCGGAAATTGTAACTAGGAAATTCATTACTTACCGCAGACAAGGCTATGTCCTATCTAATGCAGTTCAGAGAGGTTTATTTTTTGGAAATATTTTCCTGAATGCAGAATTTCCACGAGGGGAAAGATTGTTAATGTTGGGGATAGAGCCAGCTTTGTGCCCATATATTAAGGAGGATAGTCCATATTAATATGAAATCAGGCCAATTAATGCAAGCACAAGAGATATTTAAGTTATTAAAACTATATGACTGTATCAATCAAAATAAGGATGATTCATCTATCTTCACTAATATCTTTGGATCAATTTTAGAATCAAAACCTTTAACCTTGATTCAATTTACGTGTTCTACTATTGATCCGCAGTGGCTATATTCTGATAATCCAGAGTATTACGTTTCTCTAGATCCCACAGGTAATAACCTGGAATTGGATTTACCGCGGTATAAGGAAATTAATGCCACTTTAATAGAAGCAGGAATACCATTACGAAACGTAATAATTATTGGGAACACCGATCCATACTATATTTATAGTGAACAAGGAAAAATTTATCCTAACATAAGAAGGGAAGAATTGCTTTTAAGATGGAACAAGCGATGGGAAAATTACAAATTAAACTTAACTGTATGGTTAAATAAAGTATATCCAGAACTTAAATTTGAAGTTATCAGCTGGTATGAATTTGAAAAGGAAACTGAAAACAACTTCTCCATTTCTTTTGAACAACAATTTAACCAAGTTCTTTTGCAAGAAGACAGGTATTTTGATAAGAAAGATTATAGCTGGGAGTTGGCTAAACTTAAAACTTGTTTTGGAAAAGAACAATACTTTTACAATCTAAATCTACCATCAGAACCTGTATTAATGGAGTGGATAAAACGCAAATTTACAGAGTATGCTTTGCAGGGACTTTGGATTAAATTATTCTTTCCCAAGGCTTTGTTGGTGCAAAATGAAAAACCAACTATGCTTAGATATAAGATGTACCAGCCGCTAATCCAAAAATATTTTCAAAGTAATTTACCTAATCTTTATTTTTATGGAATAGATAACGAAGGATACCAATGATCCTGCAAATAAAAGGAAGGTTAAATAATTTAACTCAAGAAAAACTTAATAAGGACAGAATAATAATGGATGATTAACAATATGACAATGGAATTGGCTAAAGGAGTAAGAGATATTTTCCCTTCAGAGAAAATAATCAAGGACAAGGTTATTGAAACTATTAAGAAAACTTTTGAATTATACGGTTTTTTGCCTTTGGAAACGCCGGTGATCGAACGGTATGAAACCTTAGCAGCAAAATCTGGCGCAGGTGCTGGGAGCGATGTCTTAAAGGAAACATTTCAATTTCGCGATCAAGGAAAGAGAAAATTAGGATTGAGATTTGAATTGACGACTTCTTTAGCTCGATATGTAGCTATGAATCCAAGCCTTAAATTACCTTTTAAACGCTATGAAGTTGGTCGTGTTTTTCGCGATGGGCCGATTAAGCTGGGGCGAACCAGAGAGTTTTGGCAGTTTGATGGTGATGTGGTAGGGACAAAATCTATGATGGTGGAAGCAGAGTGCATAGCTGTTGTGGATAACGTTTTTCGCGAATTGAATTTTAATTTTGTAATTAAGGTTAACAACAGGAAAATCTTAAACGGGATTCTTAATCAAGCTGGCATTACTAAACAAAAACAGGCTTTAATTGCGATTGATAAACTGGACAAAATCGGCGTAAACGGGGTCTCAGAAGAATTAAAACAACAGGGCTACTCTATTAAACAAATAGAAGAATTGTTTAAGTTAGTTTCACCTGCTATCAAATTATCAGAGTTGAAAAGCAAAATTTTTGATACTGAGGGTAAGGAGGGAATTGGCGAACTGCTGGAGTTATCTAACTACCTCAAACAGATGAAAGTGAAGTTTCAATTCGATGTAACATTGACTAGAGGGCAGGCTTATTATACTGGAACAGTTATTGAAGTTTATTTAAAAAATTCTCCTATTACTTCCTCCATTGCTGGCGGCGGCCGCTATGACCAAATGATCGGTGGTTTTATCAGTGAAGGTAAAGAAATTCCCGCGTGCGGCATCTCTTTTGGATTAGAGCCAATACAGCAGGCCTTAAAGTTGCGGCAAGGAGCAGAAGCAAAGACTTTGACCAAAGTTTTAGTGGTTCCCATCAATACCATTGTAGAATCTTTGCTGGTTGCCCAACAGCTGCGAGAAAAGGGAATTGCTACTGATTTTGCTATTGGCAAGAAAGGTGTAAGCAAAAATCTGGAATATGCCAATGCTTTGGATATTCCTTATGTTATTATTATTGGAGAGGATGAACTGCGCAAAGGCAAAGTGTTAGTTAAGGAGATGGCTTCAGGCACGGAACAATTGCTGACGCTGGAAAGAGCGATTAAAAAACTGCAGTAAAAGACCAGTGGATAAAACGACAATTAAAGTTATCAGTTTGGTTTTGGTGATAGTATTAATTTTAAACCTTATTTTATTTGCTTTTGGAATAGTAACAGTAGGTATTTTCTGGATAATTATCGCTATAATTGCCGTGTTTGCGTATAAAATAGCGCCAAAGTTAAGAGTTAATTAGGCTCAACAATTAACGATATTTTCTTTAATAATGGCTTTTTCCGTGCAGATATGTTCTTGGTCGTACAAAGCGATCTTGGGAGTAATTTTAACCTGTCTTAATCTACCATAACTGGCTTGGTTATAAGCAATGTTATTGGAGTATATGCCACCTTTGCCAATAGCTAAATTACTTAATTCTATGGTTTGAGCTTGTTCAGTGCCAATGATGCTAACCACCAAGCCATTAATATCCGTAGTTATCCCATTCTGCACTAAGAACATTAATTGGCCGTTGCCCAGGCAGATAGTTTTTTCTACCAATCCAATGTTAACCGGACAAACTGCCGCTTCTTCAACCTGCGCTCTTCCCAAGTTAGTTAAAAATACACCTAAAGCTATGGCAAAACTTAACAGCAAAAAGGCTGCCATCAGGGGGGTAATTCCTTTGCGATTTACTTTTACTGTTTCCAATGTGTTTTACCTTTGTGAAGAACTTCTATCACTCGGTGGGCTGGTAAAAACCGCTCTCGCTCGCCATCCAAAAAAACTATGAAGTCTTTCTCTAAGTGATGCAGTAACTTTCCTTCTAGTATTGTTTCTCTTCCTTTTAACCGGTCAAAGTATTTTATCTGAAACAAATGTTTTTCCGGATGTTGGTTAATTTTATGGAGTACCTTTAACAAAGGGTTATAAGCGCCGCCAAACGGGTTGTTTTCCTTAAGGAAAATGCCCGAACCAGCAAACATCAGCAATCCGATAATCAAACTAATCCACCACTTTTTAATATAAGGCAAGCTCCCAACACCGTCCCAAATCCCCACCCAAAAAAAGATTACTCCAAATATCCCTAGGATGAACCAAAAATACCTTTTTAGCATACTCGTATTCATAGTCGCCAGAACCTCTCTCCGTTAAAATTGATTTCTCGCAGCCTGTGGATGGGGATAAACAATTCTTCGGCTCTGCGTTGATGCTTGATTACTAATGCATCCTTTTCCATTCTGGTAATTTGATCGGCGGAAATAGTTTGCTTTTGTTTTAAGTGCTTGTCATAATAAGATATCTGAAACAGTTGTTTTTGTGGATGAGACTCAATCTTTCTGATTATTTTAGTAACAGCTTTTTCCAAACCTCCCAGGGGGTCAAACTCATTAAAAATAAGGCCGGAGAAAGTTAACATAGACAAACCAATAAACAAGAAAATGAACGGGTCACCAAAGTATGGAATCTCATAAATTCCGTCCCAGACTCCTTTCCAAACGAAGATCACAGCAATAGCAGAATATAATGACCATAAAAAGTGCTTATCTTGTTCTCTTAACATCTGTCTTCCTCTTAATCACAGAATTCTAGCTGTAATTAAATATCTTTCTTCATAATTTATAAAATAACAAGGTATAAATATTTTGCTGCCATGCACAGTGGTGTGATTAACAATAAAAAGGGAATAACTGGGGTAATGATCGTTATATTGTTAGTTGCGTTATTCCTATCGGGGGGAATCTTTACTTATTTTTTTTATTTTGGTCCGAAGGTTAAGGAAGAAGTTTGTGACTTGCAATTAGGTTGGAGAATCGCGGAAGTAGATGGTAAAAAGGACGTTTGTTACAATCAGCAAAAACAGGAAATCCGCTTTACGGTTGAGAATGGCGCTGCGATACCTATGCAGGCTCTTTACGTTAAGTTTAGCGCAAAAGAAGGGCGAGATACCCTTATCCTGGAAACTCGCTTAGACCCAGCGGCTGTCTTTATTGGTAAGGTGCCTTTTAATGGTGTCAGCCAGGGGCCTTTTATCAAAATGGAACTCCTCCCGATAGTAGATTTAGACGGAGAAGCTACAGCTTGTTTAGATGAAGTGTTGGAAATTGATGGCCTAGTTAACTGCAGCCGCTAATTAATCACTGTTGACAAATTTATTTGCCAGTTACAATTTCGAAAATATCTAAATGTTTCAGCAGGTGATCCTTGCCTACGGCTTTTTTAGTTCTCACATCAATTCCGCGAATAAAATGTTTTCCCAAATCAGTATGAATTTTGTAAGCAAAATCTAGGGCAGTAGAGTTAGGCGGCATTAAAAAACAGTCTGGCAAGACATGGCCGTTTTTGTCTTCCAATTTGTTAGCGCCTCCTGGAAAGATAGCTAAATAGCCTAGCAAATTAAACACTGCGGTGTCCAATACTTGTTGAACACCAGTTTGGCCAAATGGCGTTAAAATGCTGTTTTTAATGAAGGCCAAGGCTTGGCTTTGTTTTTCAGTTAAGGTGTTTTCTTTTATGATTGTGAAATCATGATCTCCTGGAACGTAGTCAATTAATCTAACGCGCGCAGCTTCCCGCAAAGCCAGCTCAGAATCAGCAGAACAACCAATAAACAAATATTGGGGAAATTTCTGGCGCAGTGATTCCATGTTTTTTTGCGCGGGAGGCAGATCCAGTTTGTTAGCTGCAATAATCATGGGCTTAGTTTTTTTGCGCAACAAACTAGCCAAAATTTTTAAATCATTTTCATTCCAATAGTGGGGCTTTTCCTTATCTAATTTTAGAGCCTCAACAGTTTCGATGACCATTGCTTCTGTTACTTGCAGCCCGGACAATTGCGTGGCTAAAGCCCGGTAAATATCTAGTTTTTCTTGCACTACCGTACGAGCGAATTTTTGCCAGCCTTTGTTTAAAATTCCTAGATACCACATATCCAGTTCAGTTTCTAAAAACTGCACATCCCTAGCTGGATCAAAATTGCCAGGTTCTATTGGTTCTCCTTTATCATTGGTTGATCCAGCCAGATCTATAACGTGGATCAATACATCAGCCTGCCGTAGGTCATCTAGAAATTGATTTCCCATTCCCTTGCCTTCATGTGCTCCCGGAACCAGTCCAGCGACATCCATCAATTTTACAGGAATAAATCGATTTTTTCCTAATGTATAACCACTTTTAGGGTTAGAAATTTTACCAAACTCGCGGGCTACATCAGGTACTTTGACATAGGCTACTCCTTCATTTGGTTTAATGGTAGCAAAAGGGTAGTTAGCAATTTCCACTTCTGCTAACGTTGCTGCTTTGAAAAAGGTGCTTTTTCCTACGTTTGGTTTTCCAACAATTCCTACTAGCATTACCTTTAATACAAGGGGTTATTTTATTAATTTTGTCATGAAAAGGTCTTAAGTAGAAATATTTCACTAAGTTTTTAAAGGCTCTATTTTGCTGCTTAGTTAATATGTCATTCTTGTTTACTCACTTGATAGCTGCGTGGGGAATTGGAAAAGTATTTGAAATATTCAGTAAAAAGAAATTATCCACTTATACTTGGTTGTTTTTGTTGGCCGGATCCATTATTTCGGACTTAGATTTATTGCTGGATTGGACCATTGGCAGCCATATTCACAGAACTTTTACACACAGCTTGGCCTTTGTATTGTTAATGCCAAGTTTGCTTTATTTGCTGTTGTGGTTATTGAATGATAATAAGAAATTGCATTTTTCTATTGCTTTGGGTATGGGGATAGCAACTCATCTGTTATTAGATATGTTTTATCCTCCGGGAATTGCTTTATTGTGGCCAGCCAAAGATTCTTTTTCTTATTATGGCGTGGTTTTAATTAAGTATACTACTGTATTGTTCCAGCGGCCAGCAGCAGATTTAGTTCATTTCCTCAAAGAGATGTTAATTGATACTAGCCTAGGCGCAGCCTGGCTGTTTGGTTTAGGATGGGCCAAAAGAATAAAATTCTGAAAAGTTATTTCTTTTTTAAAAAAATAGAAGCATAGACAAACCAACAAATAAATAATTATCCTGGCTGGTGCTAGGGAAATAAAGGCCACAAAGAGATCTGAACCATAGTTCCTGCAGGAAGAGCAGATGCAGCTAGTGGTGAACAGGGTTCACAAGCAATTTACATAAATACTTACAAATTTAACTTAAAGGAAAATTTAAATACATTGCACCTCTTATAAATTTCATGCCTAAAAAACTAGTTCCTGGCAGCCGGATGATTGAAGTTATGCCGGCGATGAAAATTAAATACAAAGATATCTTTGACATTAAAGAATTTTATTTAGCTATGAAGGAATGGTGCATGGATCATGGCTGGAGAGATGAAGAAGATGGTTCTGAGCACATGGAATCATATTATGGTGAAAGAATTAACAATGGGGTAAGAGAAATTTTTTTTCGCTGGCGGTTATTTAAACCAGCCGAAGGCAGCGCTAAAGCTAAGGTTGGGCATAAACTTAATCTTTACCTGGATCTTGATTTCCACGCTATAGGGCTTGTTGATACAGAAGTAATTAAGGAAGGCGCTAAAATTAAAGTGCAGAAAGGCGAGATTAATATTGATATTATGGCTATGATAGACAAAGTTTATGAACAGGAATTTGCTGAAAGTGAACTGCTTAAGAAGTTAAAAAATATTTTTACTGCCAGAATTTACCAAGGAATCTTAGATCAGCGCCGCAAAGAACTGTATCAAGAGATGTACGTACTTAACAACTATATCAAGCAATGGTTTAAGTTAAGGAGATACCTGCCTCATGAAGAAACAGGAGAATTCTTTAGGTCTTATGCCTGGCCTAGCCATCTAAAAGAATAAAAGCCCCAGGGGAGATAGTCACCTGACGTCCTTACAACGGGGTAAGCGATCATGGATTTGAATTCGGGGGCAATTTTATTGCCGCTCCCGACCTCTTGATTGCTTAATGTGCTTTGGTGTTAAGTGTAAACACACCAGCAAGTACAAGTCAAGTGCTCTACCACTGAGCTACTGGGGCAATGTAAGATGGTTTAAAAAAGTGCTTTATTAATCTTTTGGGTTAAATCGATTCTGCTCTAAAAATTTAGCGCTAGCAAACACAGGAAATGGTTCCTTCAATTACAACTTAGTTGCTATTTAGCTTCTTATTTTATAAAATTCTACGATAACAGGGTCCAAGCGTAATGGACTTTGTCCATAACTATTATTGACTTCCTGGAAAGGTTGATTTAAATAAAACTGCCCATAGCAGCCATGGCGATTGTGAATGAGTAAGGGGCTGGTATTGGCAACAACCCCTAAATGAATAACGTCCGTATAACCAGAATCTTGTTCTAACCAGGCTATTAATCCTCCAACAACAGGTTGTTCAATTTTTAATAGGCTAGCAAAAGGTGTGGAACGAATAGTAGATGGGTCAATACATTCATCAGTATTAACTAATCCGACTAAATAAAGAGCTGTGCCAATACAATTAGATTTCTTAGTTCCAGTAACTTCTCTCAGTCGCTCTTCTAAAATCATTCTTCACTTTCTCGAATTTTTTTTCTAGCTATTTTGTTGGCCAGATGCAGTGGTTCGGGCATTTTGTGTGGTGGTCGAATCAGCTTGGAAATAATCTCTAGAGATAAATCTAAGTTCATTAAATGGCCTGGAGAAATATAAATAGGGTTAGCATACTCTTTGGTTTGCATAACCCAGCCAGCCTGTTCTTGATAATTGAAAACTTTATTCTCCTTAACCATACCTACTATTAATTTATCAGTTACGCCGATAGTAGATTTGTTTAACAGCAAACCTAGATGCGAAGCTATTCCTAGTTTTCGTTGATGCAGTATGCCTGTACCGGCAACTAATAATACATCCGGCTCTAGCTTTAATTTATTGTAAGCTTCGATGAGGGCAGGCATTTCCCGGTAAGCTATCAGTCCAGGAGAATGGGGAAGCGGGTCATTAAGCACAAAAGTCTGTTGTTTTTTAATAGTTAGGGAAGCGCAATCACAAACTATTACACAAGCTAAAAGACTATTGGCTGTATATTGCACACATAATGCTGCGCCGATAGTTTTAGGTTGAACTACTACCGGATGCAGCAGCACTTTTTCAGCTAGTTTACACTGCTCTTTTTTAAGTTCTGCGTCGTTCATAAAACACTCCTTAAAGTGCCTAAACGGGGGATAGTTTTTAAATTTATGGTTATATTCATCACTTCTTAGATGTTACTAAATTGCTAGTTAACTCGGAATGTCCCAGTTTGATGTTGTTTATGCCGTTGTAGGATGCTTAGCAAGATGGATAGCGCACTGTTACTCCTGAGGGGATGGCGTTAAGATAAACAACACTAATCGAACTTCGTTTGTTAACAAATAACTGTGCCATTTTCAAAAATAAGAATTACAAAAAATGACAGAAAATTTATAAGATCAACTATTGCAGTAAGTAAAATGAGTATTTGGGATAACCTACAGGGAGAGGATGAATTAATGTTTGCTCCAGTTAAAGATGGAACTGCTTGGTTGTATTCTGAACTGGACAGAAGATGGAATTATTCAATAAGAGTGGCCGTGGGCGGATTTACTAAACCAGAAGAATTAGGCAGTAGAATTGAAGAGCTTAAACGTTATATGGCCATCCGCCCCAAAGATTTAGAATGAGGTTATCTGAAAGATTAACTAACCAAAAATGCCTTGCCATTTGTTTATTGCCCTATATTCATTGTTCTACCTAAATTATTAAAAATGCTTTGCACCAGCAGATGTTAAATGGGGTGGCTGAAGCGGTTAATATGGTACTTTCAGGATGATGAGAATCTGGAACTGATTCCAGTGGTAGAACTAAATGGTTGGTTGCAGCAGGAAGCTAAGGTTTTACTCAAACCATTTAAACCATCTATTTCCGAATCGTTGAGGAAACTAAAAGACCGGCGCTGGATTCTCGAATGCTACCTAGATGAGTGGCAAGAAAAATTGAAAAAGGAGCTCAATCCTGAAATTTCAGAATTGTTTATTGAAACCAGAAGGCTATTAGAGCAAATTACTTTTTCTGAACAGATTGTGTCTTATCGTATCCTTAGCTTAAATAAATCGCTGGAAACAGGCTTTGCTGAATTGATTCAGCGAATTGAACAAAGTTCATTTGTTCATAACTTTGCATTTTTGCTGGCTGAGAGCGATAAAACCAAAATTTCTGTAAATCCTTTACTTAAAGAGATTCTAGAAATGGAAGGAATCCGGGCTGAGCTGGACCGTTACTTGATTACTTCTGGATTAAGAAAGATAGAAGCTATTTCTCAAAAATTAGAACAGCTAGAAAGAAGACTGCTTAATTGTGATGAGTTGCGTGCTTTGATAAGGCATAAATCAGAGCGTTTAAAAGAATTAGAGCAATGGCAATCGCAAAAAAATATGGACTATAACCTTCTTCAGAAAGACAGGAGATATCAGGAAATACAGCTCTTGGATGTAAAAAAGAATGAAACCAAACAGAAATTGACAGTAGTAGTAGAAGAAATTCAGAGATTTTTTGAAGATCTTAAGTTATTATGTAACTTTAAGCTTTTTTTTAACCAAGAGCCAATCAATAATTACTGTGCTGATCCGATCGAAGCTCTAACCAGAGATGAAGGCTTGTCCATTTTACATTTGTTAAAACATGCTCAGGCGGCTCTGACTTCCGGTCAATTAGATGTAGCGGCTGATGAAGCTGAACTCTTGTTTTTTAGATTGAACAATATCAATGACTTAGTTCAATGGCATAATAATTATTTTTCCTTAAAACGTGAACTACAGCAACTGAGCAGCGGGGTTGTAGGCCAAGAGTTTTTAACCAAAGTAGAAGATGCGCGTTATCGGTTGGAACACTTTACCAGACAACTAGACAAAGCGCAGGAAGAAGTTTACCGCTTGGAAACTAGACTCTCAGCATTACAGGAAAGAGTGCTGCAAGATCGCATTCACTTGAAAAACCTGATTCACATAGGGTTAAATAAGCAAATTGAAATAATTACAGAGAACTTTGAAAAAGAGGTGTTTTGATGAGTTTTGAGTTTATTTATAGTAAGAAATGTTAATAGTCATGTCCCTCTGCCGTTTATTTAATGGTAACTGTGCCTTAAATTCTCTTTAGAAGATTCGTATTGGTAATGAAAGTTCTTGTTATATCTTGACGGGTCTAAATTTAGATTTAAAATGCAGGTAGTTTTTTTCTAAGGCTGTAATTCCCACCAGCTTTTGTCCTTGCAGGAACATTAATGCAGCTCCTCCTCCCGTGGAAACGTGAGTCATGACCTGGTCCAGATGCAGCTGGCGCAAAGCATAAGCCGTGTCTCCGCCACCGCATATGCTGATAGCAGTTAGTTTACCAATAAAGGAACCAATTTCTCTGGTTCCGTGGGCATATTTTGACCACTCAAAGTAACCCAGAGGCCCGTTCCAAACTATAGTTCTAGCTTTTTTCAAATAATTCTTAAACAATTTAATCGTGTTTTCTCCGATATCTAAAGGAACCAGGCTAGTTTTTATTTCATTGCTGGCTACTGTCGATGCAGGTGCGACAGGTGACATTTTTTCTGCTACCTTAAAATCTACTGGGAGAATGATTTTGTGAGAATGGCGCTTTTTTAGCAGACTCTGAGCTAAGCGAATGGCTGGCAAAGTAATTTTAGACATGCCCACGGGCCAACCTTTGGCTTTTAGGAAAGGAAAAGCTAAAGTTCCTCCCAGAAGGATGTAATCAGCAGAATAAATTAGGTCTGGCAGCAGTTTTAGCTTATCCAACTTGGCTCCGCCTAGAATCCACACTACTGGGCGCAGCGGCTGTAAGGCTCGGCTAAGCTGTTTTATTTCTGTTTCTACGGTTATTCCAGCTAGTGAAGGGATGAAGGCAGTGATTTTATCAATAGAAGCATGCAATCGGTGACTGTCCGCGAAGGCATCATTAATATAAATATCAGCTAAACTGGCTAAGGAATGGGCAAAGGCAGTATCATTTTCTTCTTCTTCCCGATAAAACCTTAAGTTTTCCAGCATAAATATGCTTTTTGCTTCAGCTCTGTCAACAATTTTCTTTATTTCTCGGCCAATGCAATCCTTAAGGAATACTAGTTTTGATCCAGGCATAAGTTGTTTTAGTTGTTGATATACCGGTTTTAAACTTAAGGAAGCCGTAATTTTTCCTTCCGGTCGCCCGCGATGTCCAGCCAAAATAATTTTGCAGTTTTCTTCCAGTAAAACATTGATGGTGTAGATTAGCTTAAGCAATCGCTGATTGTCAGTAACTTTATTGCCTGTTACTGGCACATCTAAATCGCCCCGTAGAAAAACAGTTTTGTTAGCTAGCGGGAAAGTACTAATATTAAAGCGATTCATGATGGTGTAATGCTATTCTATTATTTATATAATTTCGCAAACCTTTCCAAAATTTCCGTATAGGAACTCTTAGCAGAATTTATTAGGGTATAATTTTACTTCCACAGTTTACTACTATAAAATTAAACTAAAAGATTATAAACTGGATTGCTGTTCTAGAAAACAGTTCATATTTTAACTTAAAAAAAGGTGGTATTTATATGAAAAGAAAGTTATTTATTGGGTTAACTTTGGTAATTATTTCTTTGATCGCTATCGTTCTAGCTGATGTGTTTTTGGCTGGAATACCATTGAACGCTGACCGTTTTTTCCATCAGGTTAATGGTCCTTCTATTAATCCCGTGACGGGTGGTAACGTGAGTGGCACGATCAATGTAAGCTTTGAGTTAAAGAGCCCAGATAACCTTTCCTTAACTAACGTCACCTTTATATGGCAATTATTGTATAACACTTCTAGTGGCAATAGTGATAATAAAAACGGTACGTTGGACTTTGCTCTTAGCAACGGTAGTCGAGTGGCAAATACGACTTTATTCAACAATTCCTTGAGCCTAGGGTCAACGAATGACACTTTATGGAATTACACCTTTGATACCACTACCATCCCAGATGGACTTTATAACCTTACGGTAATGGTTGTCAACAATACCGGAGATGGGGGTATGGCAGGTGGCACTGTGGCTGTGACTAACTTTTCCTTTGTAATTAACTTGACGGTTGATAATACCAAGCCGCGTGTAAATATTACCACTCCGGCTTTAGTGCCTACAGCTACTATTCCGACCATCAGTGGCAATGAGTTTGATGAGATGATATTTAACGCCACAGCGCAGGATTACTTATCGGGAGTTAGAAATGTTATCTTTGAGTTCACTTCCAATACGACTCCATTTAACAGAACCGGTTGGAAAAATAACCAGAGCAATAATAATGTCAACAACCTGACCAACATCAGCTATTGGGGCACTAGGGTTAATAAATCTAGCCTAACGGATGGTAATCCATTTACAGTAACTGTGTACGGTACTGATTATGCTGGAACTATCAACTCAACTTCGACATTCACTATAAATGTAGATAGAACAGCTCCAACTGTAACCTTGTCTAAGAGTAGTTCAGAGCAGGACCAACTGGTTATTACCATTTCCACTGCCTCTGATGCTAGCACTTGTATTTCAAACGTAGGTACAGTAACTGGGACCCAAGCAACGCAAACAATAACTGCTAATGGGTTAACGGCTGAAACTACTTATAGCTTTACTGTAAGTTGTTCAGATGAAGTAGGCAATACTGGTTCAGTAACTACATCCTTTACTACTGATGCTCCATCTGGTGGAACAGCAGTAAGTGGTGGAGCTGCTGCTGGTGGTGCTAAAGCTAAACCTAAGGTAGCTGTTCCAACTGGTGCTACTGCCGGAACCGGGACTGGTGTGGCCACTGGTCCTACTGCTGGTGAGCCTGGCGAAGTGGAAGAACCTGCCGTGGCAGGAGAAGCAGCTCCGGCTGCCGGACCTGCAGCAGTAGAAGCACGGAGCAATGCAGCCGTGGTTTGGACAGTAGTTGGCGTGGTGGTAGTTCTAGCCGGCGCAGCTTACTTGTTCTTAAGAAAAAGACCGTAAAGGTCTTTTTAAATTTTTAATATTTTTTTTATCTCTTGTTCGATTCTTTGATTAAAGTCAGTAGTGTTTTCTCCCTCTTTTCTAGAAGTATTAAGGCAAGATAACAAGGATTTTGTTAAAAAAAATTCAGTATTTTGGTCAAAGACCTTGATTTGCTGCAAGTGTTCCTTAATAATATTATCTTCTATGATTTCAGGGTTAGCTTCTGCTATCTTTATTTCTTTAAATTCTTGCGAATAGAGTTGGCAAGTATTTTTCAGTACAAAGTAAGTTCCTTGCTGATATAGATGCTGAAACAGTTTATTGAAGTTAATATCAGAGATTCTTCCAGTTTTGATTGAGCCGCTTAAACGGATGGTGATTATCGAGTCCTTTAAGGTTTTTCCGGAAGTTTGGGCGAGAATTTCTTCTTCAATTTCTTGGGGTGTGTTAAAATCTCTGGCTATTTGGATCGGCAGGAGATTAATTATAGGCAGTGGTTGCCAGATAACTTCCTGTTGATGATTTTTAACAGTAATCAGGAAATAACCACCATGGCTATATTTTTCCAGTTCTGCAAAATTGTTGGGAAACAAGGCTCCAGGGTAAGTCATAAGACCAATGTCAGGAACAACTACTTGGGTGGGATGGTGAATATGGCCGCCAGCATAGTAATTAAAACCATGGGGAAAGAATGATGCCGGCTGGGCTTCGATCATGGTTAGGTGCGCTGGCACTAACTCACTCACAGTAGTATGAAATAAAAAAATTTTGTAGCCAGGTTCCTGCTCCAGTTTATATTTAGCTAGATTCAAGTAATAAGTTTTGTCTAACAATCCTTTGCGGCCGATAATTCCCGTAAGTTTAACGCCGGTCTTCTGGTCGATAGTAAATGATAGCTCCAGTTCTTGATTTTCTGGATTTATTTTTCCTTGACAAACATTGATCACCAATCCAGCCTTTTCTAAAACTTCAATCATGGTTCTGCCACTGGGAGAAAAATCATGCGATCCAGCAATCACGTAGGCCGGGATGCGGTTTTCTTTTAATTTTCGCAGCTTTTCTGTAACTAATTTTAACGTATCAATCGAAGGCAGAGAAGTGTTGAAAATATCCCCAGCAAAAATAATAAAATCAACTTGTTGTTGAAGGCAATTATCGATAGCTTGAATAAATGATTTGTTGGAAAGATCACGCATTTTTTCTTCTTTCCAAGATCCCAGATGAAGATCAGCCAGGTGGGCGTATTTCATACTTCCAACTGAAAGAAGTTTATTTATATTAATTTGTATAGGGAAGTTTGAATAAAACACCAAGATTTTCTACATAACCTCTCCAACCGAAAAATCTAAAAGTAATAATATCATACCTACATGCCATGGACAGGCGAGAGTTGTCGGATGACCTTATCGAAGCTGAAACTGCTGATCCTAGTAAAATAGTCGAACTTTTAAAAAAATTTAATATCAATGAATATTATGAAAGGTCATTTTTAATCTCAGGAAATCCCAGTGATACCACCGTCATGACTCGGTATATTGAACTGCTAAGACAGCATGGATTAGATATTGGTAAAGGAAATTCTGAATTTGGTTACAGAATGCCTCTTCCTAAGGGAGAAGTTAGCCAAAGGAACCTTTATATTTTTAGAAGGAGGTGATTGTTAAAAACAATCAGGCTATCCGTTTTTGGCAATGAGATTTTGGTTTGGTTCCTGTTAAGATTCAAATATTTTCTATAAAATGATTTTTAAAGTATGTCTTTTTAACCAACGTTATGGTTAATAAAAATCCAATTCATAAAGTAAGAAAAATATTTGATGATTGGAGTGAAAGATATGATTCCGACGCCAGACACTACCACTGGAGTGCTCCTAGAACGTTAGCAGAACTGGTTTTAAGGGAAACTCCGGCGGATTGGCAGTCTAGTAGAGAAGTAATAGATATGGCTTGTGGCACCGGCATTCTAGGGGAATATTTCATCCGTCGCGGCTTCTGGGTGGACGGGTTAGATTTATCCTGGAAGATGTTAGCAAAAGCTGCTGAAAGAAGATATCGGAAAGTTATGGTAAGCAATCTCAAACAAGACCGAGGATCAACTTTAGCTGGTTATGATATTGCTGTTTGTTGTGGAGTGTTAGGAGAATACGTTGATCTTGAATTAATGGTTATCGATAGAATTATTGCTTCTCTTAAGGCTGAAGCCATTATCGGTTTTACAGTAAGAACTGATAGTATGCCTGTTAGCAAACAGGAAAGGGAAACATCAATTACTAAATTATTGCATGATCAAGGATTTGAAATTTGTGGCCATAACGCTAATACCTTCGCTTACTTTTCATTAAATTATCCACACAGTCCCGTTAATTATGATTATTATTGTGGTTCGAGAGGAATTAAACAGGTTCAGTTTCCTAAAAAAATAAGGCTCCCTTCTTCACCTCTATCACTAGAGAACTAAAGAAGGGAGTGTGTTATGGCAAGACCCGCTAGTAGTTCTCTTCTATATAAAATTAACTGAGAAGTTTTATATATCAAAATAATTATAAAATAATTAAGAATTGCTTTGTGTGTAATTCGGGGCGTGCTATGGCGGTAAGAAGTGGGTTATGTCTATTAGTTTCTTCATTAACCTTGATGCCTCTCGCTTGTGCTTCCTTGTCCGACAGGCACGGACAGTTAAAAACCACTGAATCGCGCGTTCTTACTCATTTTTCACCAACTCCACCCATCCCGGAGACTTCTATTGTTCCAACCAAAGAACATTTAGCTGTTACTTCTACTACTTCTAGTTATGATAAAAATGATAACAGCCTGGACTCCGTTATAATTCATGAAATCATGAGTGTTGTTCAAAAAGTTTCTGTCAGTTATCGGGTAGTTGGACCAAATTATCAAGTGCCGGGGTATGAGATGACTGGTTCAGCGATTATTCTAGCCGGTGAGAATGGGGTAAGGTATGCCTTAACTAATAACCATTTAACACCGCATAATGCTGACATTTGTGATGACTGGCGAACTGCTTACCGTGTAACTGTCGGTGAAAAAGAAGGACGGGTGGTTTATCGGGATTGCAGGCACGATTTAGCTGTAATTAAATTAGAAGATAAGTCGCTGTCGTTCTATAATCGTTGTCTTGGCGCTAGCGTTGCTGCCGGTGATTATATTGCTGGAGCGGGATTTGGCCTTTCTGGGCCAAAAAGTTTTGTGGAAGGAAAGGTTCGCGCTGTTACTAAGGATGAAACGTTATTTCATTACAACGGCACAATTGTTCATGGTGATTCTGGCGCTCCGTTGTTTGCTGTTAAAAAACAATGTCCATGGTTGGTGGGTTTGGCGACTTTTATGGTTACTGATGATGGAGATATTGCAGGAATCGGCGCGGCTGTAGGCTCAACCGCCTTGCGAAAAATATTGGCAGAGTATCGGGAGGGTGGTGTTAAACCGCTGCAGCATTATGTTGCGGGTAATTGTTCAGAATAAAAAAAATAAAAGGGGTTGTAAAGATGGGTGCGAAAAAAGTATACGTTATTACTTCGGCGCAAGCCGGCGCTAAAGTTAATCGAGAAGTTTTAGAAGGCATGAAACGCTATGCTGCAGATCGAGAAGCCGATCTAATGGTGTTGCCTTTAACTGGTCAAAGGGTAGGCAGTGATGAGGAAATGGCCGAAGAATTGACCGATAATTTGTTGTATTTGGATCGTTCTTCTGGCAGGAAATTAAATGACAAAATCAGGATTAGGGAAACCTGGGTTAGACCTCAACAAATTTTGCCTACCACAGGCATTGCCAGGTTTACGCAGCGGGATGTAAGTACTATTATCGGTAATCCTAAACAATTTACTCAAGTGGTCCCCAACAGTAATCAAGACTTGCCTAAAATTTTGGTAACAACTGGTGCAGTAACACATCCTAATTATGCTCCAGGGTTTAGGATTTCAGCTATTGCTGAAGAAGATCACACTTATGGCTTTGTAGTAGTAGAAACTGATGGTCCAACTATTTATCATTTTCGTCATGTGACGGCTTTGAAGAGCGGCGCTTTTGTAGATTTGGGTAAGAAGTATGATGGCAACAATGACCCCACTGATGCTTCCTTAGAGGCAATGGTGCTAGGTGACTGGCACTGTGGTGACACGGATCAAAGTGTAAGGGAAACAACTTTTAACATGATTTCTGAACTTAAACCAAAGCGAATAGTAGTGCATGATTGGTACAATGGACATAGTGGCAGCCACTGGGATGATGGAAAACCTCTAACTAAAGCCATTAAAGCCAAGAAAGGATTATTATTAGTAGAAGAAGAAGCTAAATCCGGTTCGCGAGAATTACATGAATTAGCCGAAGCAGCTGGAGAAAGTACGGAAATATTGTATGTAATCGGTAATCATGATGAATTTCTGGATCGGTGGGTGGATAGCGATCGCTGGATTAACGATCCTTTCAATGCTTTAGCTGGTGCAGAACTATTTGCCAAAATTGGACGCAAGAAAGCAGAAGGGGAGTTAGCTATTGCTGTGGAAGAGGCCTTTAAATGCTATGGCCAAGGCGTGCCAGATAATGTAAGATTCTTGCCTCGTGATTCTGATTACAAAGTTTATGGCTGGCAGTTAGCCGTGCATGGTGATAAGGGGCCTAACGGAACCAAAGCTAGCGCCAGGACTTTGGAGGAAGCTTTTGGAAAATGTATTGTTGGGCATAGGCACACCCCTGGACGATGGAGAAATGTAATCCATGTAGGAACTAGCTCTAAGATCCCTTTGGAGTATTCCGAAGGCGCGCCCGGTGGCTGGATGCACACGCATGCTCTACTGTATCATGTTGGTGGCAATGTAGCCCAAGTGCAGGCTGTTAACATTATTGATGGGACAAAATGGAGAATTTAGCCTAAACTTGATTTAATTTTTTGGTTTATCTTTTCTTTTGGAAAACTTTAACAATAAACCAATAATAATCTCGTTTAATGAATTTCCTAAATCGAGTTAAACTAAAATTAGAACAAGCTTTGCCCGGAGCGGTGGTTGAAGTTAGGAATGAGTCCTCACAGCATCGTGGCCATAACCGTACTGGAGCTCACATAGGTATAATTGTGAGATACAATGGGTTTAAGAAAAATACTACTGTTGAACAGCACCAAATTATTTATAAAATACTAGAGCCAGAATTGCAAGCAGAGATACATTCCCTACAGATAAAAACTATTACTGAATAAAAAAATGGATCCACAATTATGTAGTCAGATTCAAACTCTAATTAATTCTAGTGCTGTATTCTTGTTCATGAAAGGTACACCGAAGCAACCTCTGTGCGGCTTTTCCGCACGAGTGGTGGATATTTTAACCAACCAAGGGATTAAATTTCAGTCATTTGATGTTTATTCAGATGAGCGAATTCGACAAGGAATTAAAGAGTTTGCTAACTGGCCAACCATTCCCCAATTATATGTTAATGGAAAGTTTGTGGGTGGCTGTGATATTACTGTAGAATTGGCTGAAAGCGGTAAATTGAAAGAAATGTTAAGTTAAGAAGTGAATACTTTAAGTTCTTTCTAGTTGGCCTATCCAACTTCCTATCATATCAAAACTCTTAGCGATAATTTTAGGGTTGTTAATTGGATCTACTTTAACTTCTTTAAGCAGTTGGCCTGTTTCCTTAGATCCTCCGGCTCGCCAAAGCCTTAATAAATCTGGAACACAGCTGCTACCTTCAGTTTTGTATCTAGCATAAAGTTCTAAAGCTACTAACATGCCAAAACAGTAACTAAAACCATAAAATGGTTCTTCAAAAATGTCCAACATTGTCCATCCGTAACGTTCTATCGGTGGTATTTTAATTGATTTTCCGAAGTATTTTATTACTAAGTTATCATAAATCTGGGAAACATCTTCTGCTGAAGCGCCTTTAGTGATAGCTCGATGAGCTTTAATTTCGAATTGAGTTGTGCAGGCGTATGCAGCAATACTTCTGTAAGCGCTATCTATTTTTGTTTCTAGAATCGCTTTTTTCTCTCTTGGTGAAGCGGCATTATACTTAGCATCCAGAGCAATCAATTCGCTAAACAAGGCCGTTGCTTCTGATAACAATGTTCCCGGTTCAAATAAGGTTGGCCAATTGCCTTTAGCTAATCCAAAATGTGCTGCATGTCCCAATTCATGGGCTAAATTCACGTAGCTATCTAAATCTCGGTTGTCATCTAAGTATACATACGGAGTAACTTGTGGTGAAATAGCTCTAGAAAAATTAAGGACACCGGCTTCTAAATGCTTTGTTCGCAGATGTTTTTCTTTAATTACCATTTGGGCTTCATCGGCAAATTCTGGTGAAAATGTTCTAAAAGCTAAATCAATTATTTTTAAGCTATCGCCTAACCGTTGTGTTTCTGGTTCATGGTGAACTTTAAAATTAAGGTCGTAAGAATCCAATTTCCTGATTCTTGGTTGCCGAGGGTGTAATAGTTTAGCTTTATACTGAAAATATCTTTCAAAAACATCTAACCGCCTGGCTACCGCAGCTAAAACCTTAATAGTATCTTGTGGCGTGATTCCTACCCCGTAACATTGTTTCTCAAAACAAGAAGCAAACCCGCTAGCTATAGCTACATCAGTATTGATTCTGGAAACAAGTTTGAAAATTAAGAAATAACTGTCAATGTTTCTGCCAGCAGTTTCAAAAAAAGCACGGTGAGCTGCTTCTCTTTCAGCAGCCGAATCAGAATACAGCCAAGGAATTAATCTTTCAGTACTACATCTTCTAACGTGATCAATTCCCTTAGGATGAAACAGATGTTGTTCAAAAGAATAGATCGCATGCTGTAATTCAGCTAGAGCGCCAAGGTGACCATTACTACGTTCTGTTAAAAAAGTATTATTGTTAGTTTTTCTTTTGTCAATATTTCGATTTAAATAGTTAATATCAAAATAATATTCTAATCCGGAAATGGCTGTTCTTAATCGGTAGTAATCTTTGCGATTTAATCTTCTTCCAGAGTTGTAACTTTTACCTGATAGCCAGTCATCAATAGGTTGGCCCGCGTAAGTTATTTTCTCTTGCAAAGCTGTGGCTATCCCTTGTTGCCTTTGTCTTAGGTTAGAATGTGGTTTTTCTTGAAATCTTAAATCAGCCCAGCAATTAAGACGAGTTTCTAGATCCATCAATTCTTGTTCAAATCTTAAAAATTCAGCAAATTCCGTTATATCCATATCTGGTTTCATTCGTTGCAACCAGTTACCATAAATTGTAGTTCTCGTTTCTATTTCTGAACATAAACTCGCGAAAGAATATCTACCTAGAATATCATCCAACTTCCAGTCCAATCCTTGCGCTGCAGACATTTTACTTATTTTAAAGAAGGATTATTTTTAATCTTAAGGATAAATTTACTACTTTGGCTTAAATGGCTATTCATTATTTGGTCCCAAATAGAGGTTGATTTTCAGTAATCTTTTAATAATTATATTCTTTATTACTAATAGTTATGGCTGAAACTCAGTTTAAGCTAGAAGGTTTTTCTTATCGGCCGCATACTATTAAAATAGCGTTAGATCAATATGTGCATGGCCAAGATAACCTTAAACGGGTTTTGGCCGTGGCCGTTTGGCAGCATTATTCTCGCCTTAGGGACAGGCTTAATAAACCGGTAGATCCGCTAATTCCAACAAATAAGCCTAATGTGCTGGTAATTGGGGATACTGGAACTGGTAAAACCCTTACTGTAAGTTTAACTGCTAAATTGTTGGGCGTGCCCTTCCAATACATTGATTGCACTGAATATTCCGAAGCCGGTTATGTGGGAGGAAATGTTTCCGATATTCCAAAGTTGTTATATTGTAAAGCCAATAAAATAAAATCATTAGCCGAGCTGGGAATTATTTATTTAGACGAAATAGATAAAAAAGCTGCAGGTAGATTTCGTAGCACTGATGATGTTTCCAGAGCCGGAGTTCAAGCAGCGTTTCTAGCCTTGATTGAAGGGAAGGAAGCAGAAATGGATGATGAAGTTACCATCAACACTGTAGACGTGTTGTTTGTGGCTTCAGGCGCATTTGAAGGCATTGGTAAGATTATTTCCGAGAGAGAAGGAAAAATTGGTTTTGGCAGGACTGTTCTCAGCCAGGCAGAGCGACAAAAGCTTAAGCCGACGATTAAAGATTTAGAAAATTATGGCATGAATGGCCAGCTCTTAGGAAGGTTTCCTAATTTAGCTTACACTGATCAATTTACTGCAGCTGATTTATGCGCTATTTTAAAACTCGATAAAAATCCCCTGTTAAAAGATGCTGTATCCGACTTTGCCCGTTTAGGCATAACTGTGGACATTACCGAAACCGCGTATCGCAAATTAGCTGAAGATGCATCTAAATCTCCATTAGGAGCTCGTTCTTTAACTAGATCGGTTAATGATGCCTTGCGTGATTTATTTTTCGAATTAGGGGAAAGAGAAATTGATCAGATAACTATTGATGATAAATTAATTAATAACCCCAAAGCTGGCCTGGAAGATCTGATTCGCAGTGCAAAACTAAGAGATCCGCAGGCGCCAATAGTAGTTGTACATGATGGAAGTAAAGTTGATAAAAATGAAGTTGATAAAGATGATTCAGTAAAATTAAGCAAATTAACTAGAAGAGACTATAAAACCATTCTTGGCGGTTATGGTATGAATCCACAGCTGTTAGAGGCAGCGGCTAGCGCTGGAAAAAAAAGAAGATTGCTACCTTTAGATGTTTTTGGGTTAGTAGGCAAGTACAATGATGAAGTAAATGAATTGAAAAAATTATTTCAGCAAGATTTTGGTAAACCCTTAGATATAACTGATGGATGCAGGGAAGCTTTAGTTGAGATTGGTTTACGTGGTCGCTCTACGGAAGGGCTGCAGATGTTGATCTATAACCCTGTTTGGTTAAAGTTTAAAGACAAAGCTGATGAAATTAAACGATCTAAAGTTAAACGCCTAACACTCGAAAAGGAACACTTAAAAGATGTCAGTGCATTCTTTGATCAGTTAAGGCTAACCTCGTAATTACCGATATCTTTTTAAATAAGTCCCGGTTTTAACGGATATACCAATGACTTGGTAATCATCAACGAGGTAATCTTCTCGGTTTATCTCAAATAGTTAAAATAAAATTTAATGAGGTCACGGTAACATGGCTGATCAAGCAAAAGTATTGGAAATTGTGGAAATTGCTAGAACTACTGGTAAAATTAGAAAAGGCGCCAATGAAACTACCAAAGCTATTGAAAAAGGCGAAGCTAAGTTAGTGGTTTATGCAGGGGATGTTAGTCCGAAGGAGATCATAATGCACTTGCCTTTATTGTGTAAGGAAAAAAATATTCCTTGTGTGGAAGTTTCTCGAAAGGAAGATTTAGGTGCAGCGGCAGGATTAGCCGTAGGAACAGCAGCGGTAGCTGTAGTTAATGAAGGGGAAGCCAAGGGCTCTTTGCATAGCATAACTCTTTAAAGGCAAATAGAAGATGATGGTTAAAATATAATATGGCTGATAGAAAACAGGCGTCCAGACCAGTTGCTTCGGAAGAAATAAAAGCCGAAGGCGCAGTTGATTTTGTCGCAGGTATACCCGCAGAGGTAAAGGAAATTGTAGCGCGTACTGGCAGCAGGGGTGAGTTGACTCAGGTCATGGCGCAAATTTTAGACGGTCGTGATAAAGGAAAAGCTATTCGCCGAAATGTTAAAGGGCCAATACAAGTGGGGGATATGTTAATGTTGTTAGAAACTGAAATTGAAGCCCAGCGCTTGGGTGGCGGCCGGTTTGGTGGAGGAAAGAAAACGAAGTGATAATTTATGGCTAAATGCTCATTCTGCGGCAACACCATTAAGAAAGGCACAGGAAAAAAGTATGATTACGATAGAGGTAAAATAGCTATATTTTA
>CAZRCV010000006.1:0-15771 GCA_964598745.1 uncultured Methanosarcinales archaeon | reverse complement strand
ACGAGAAAAAAAAACAAGATTATAATAAATAATTAAATGAAAATGTTGCGGCAACTGCATAGAGAAAGGAACAGGAAAAATGGATCTTTACAATAGACAAAAAACTGCTAACTTTTGTTCTAGCAAATGTGAAAAAAATTTATTAAAGCTAAAAAGGAAACCTCTGGAAACTAGATGGACTGAAAGTTACCGCCATGAGAATAAAAAAATTAATATGCAGAAATGATTCAGCAATTTATTGAGAAAACTTTTATAGCGGCTAAACATGATGCTTTGCAGCGTGGCCTTTTAGGTGAAATCATTAAAAGATTTGAAGATAAAGGCTTAAAATTAGTTGCTTTAAAAATGGTTCAACCTACTGAAGCCATGGCTCGGCAGCATTACATTCTAACTCCAGATTTTGTTAAAAAACTAGGTGAAAATACCAGAAAAGCAGCCGCTAGCAGAGGTATGGAAATTAAAGAAAGTAATGAAGAAATAGCTGCCAAAGTAAGGGATTGGAATGTTAAGTATTTGACAGAGGGGCCAATAGCAGCTATGGCTTGGGAAGGCTTTCATGCCATTGAAATTGGTCGAAAGATAGTTGGCCATGCTGAATCCAGGCAAGCTTTAATTGGTACGATCAGGGGAGATTTTAGTGTTGAATCTTACGAAATGGCCGATCTTATGAAGAGGCCTTTACGTAGTTTAGTTCATGCTTCTGGAAACAAAGAAGAAGCCGAGAACGAATTAAAACTGTGGTTTAATTCTGATGAATTTTTTAGTTGGAATAAGGAACTTTGGAAAGTAATACACCAGGTTTAAGTAAATGAAACTAATTGTTTTAGGATCGCCAGGTGTAGGAAAAGGCACTTACACCCAGGCTTTAGTTAAGCAGTTGCACGTACCTCACCTTAGCACTGGGGAATTGCTGCGGCAGCTAGCGCAAGCGGGGGATCTACTAGGCATAGAAGTCAAAGAAAAATACTGGAGCAAAGGTGAATTAGTTCCTGATGAAATAATTATTAATTTAATCCAGGATAGATTATCTAAGCCTGATTGTCAAAAAGGATTTATTTTAGATGGATTCCCCAGGACCATTGCGCAAGCCGAGTTTTTGCAAAAGATTACTCTGATAGACCGCGTGTTATTTTTTAAAGCTGATGACGAAGTAATCATTTCCCGTATCAGCGGCCGAAGAACTTGTCAGAACTGCGGGAGAATTTACCATATTAAAAATTACAATCCCCGAGTAGACGGTATTTGTGATGATTGTGGAGGAAAGGTTCTCTCGCGCCAGGATGATACAGCCGAACTAGCCCGGGAAAGGTTAGATATTTATCGTCAAAAAACAGCTTCTTTAATTGATTATTATCGAGAGAAAGGCTTATTGAACGAGCTGCTGATCAATGAAGATTTTGGAACTCATGGTAAACAAATCATGGAAAAGATCATGGCTCTCTTAGACCAAGTTAAACCGCAGGAAATACCCTTAAGAGAAGCTCAGCAACAGGTAATTAAATTCAACCAAGAACGGAATTGGCTGGAACCTAACAGTGATATTAAGGATTTGTTATTGAACATGAATGAAGAATGTGGTGAAGCTTGGAATTTGATCAAATGGTTGGATTTGAGCAGCCAGCGGATGATGATAACTAAACAAAGCGAGCAATGGCTAGATTTTGTTGGTGATCAATTATATCTTATTTTTAAGATAGCAGCCTTAACTGGTGTTGATGCACAGCAGGGATTTGAAAATACCATGAAAGAATATCAGAAAAGGTTTCCGGTGGACAAAGTAAAAGGAAAACATTCCAATCTGTATGCTGGTGGCTATGATGGCAAGTATGTTGGGAAGAGTAAATCTGATTAAAAACTAAGTTTGGCGAACATAAATTGCAAGCAAAAAGCTTAAAAAGGAAGACGCAAGGGTTAAAACTTTAATTAGAATTTAGAGGTTTAGTTAACAATGACGGAACGAATGGTGGACAAAGTAATGCGTATCACGCAGAGCCCTAAATTCATCAGAAATGTTTGCACCAGCGCCCACATACACCATGGTAAATGTGTAGCTCCCGATACTAGATTGTTTTTAACCGATGGAACGGTGATTACTGCTGAACAATTATATCAACAAGCTGCTGCTCAAGGCATCAAGGCTCGAGATGATGCTCAGGAAACTGTTTATGATCTTTCTAAGGCCAATATTGAAGTTTTTTCTTTAAATAAAGAAACTGGTAAAATTGAAAAGAAAGCCGTCAGTCATGCCTGGAAATTACAAGGCAGCAGCGCTATTAATGTAAAATTGAGAACCGGCGCGCAAATTACCACCACTCCGGAGCATCGCTACATTACTTTGGAAGAGATGCAGTTTGTGGAAAAAGAAGCTCAGGAATTAAAATTAGGCGATCGCATTGTCTGCGCCAGAAAAATAGATATTGATGAAACGTTAAATTTTAAAAAAGAAACTTTGCTAAGGCTGGCTAAGTTTCCTTGTTTTGTTAGATTAAGAGATGTTTTTGCCGGCCAGATGAAAGATAAAATTTTACATTACGGAATTAAAACTGTAGCTGCTAATTTTAACGTTAAGGAAAAATCATTTTACCAGGGAATTTGGCAGGGTCGATATTCTTTAGCGCAGTTATTAAAATTAATTGATTGGTTTAAGCTGGACAGCATTTCCGGTGTTTATGATCAGATTAAATCAATTTCCTTCAGGCCGTCAACTAAAAGCACCAAGGAAATGCAACTGCCTGCAGATTTTAATGAATTATTCTATCTGGCCGGGTTGTTTTTTGGAGACGGCAGCGGCAAGAAATTTGTTGTGGGAAAACCGGAATTGAAAGATAAGTGTATGAATATCTGCCTAAATTTAGGTATTCAAGCCAAGTATGTTGAAAATAAAAATAGAACCACGGAAGTGTTAACTAATGAATCTTTAACTTACCTGCTTAAAGCCTTGTTTGATTATCCTACTAAACAAAAGAGCCATAACATTCATCTCAATAATTTTATTTTTAGAGCGCCTAAATTGGCGGCAGCTCAGTTTATTAAAGCTTATTTTGATTGCGATGGAACAGTAGAAGAATCTAGGAGAGCTATTTCAGTGACTTCGGTAAGTCCTCAGATGTTGAAAGATATGCAGTTATTATTACTGAGATTTAGCTGTACCAGTATTATCAATAGTGATACGCTGTATATTTTAGGAATATCGGCTAAGCAGTATCTAGATAATATTAGTTTTGAAGTAGGGCACAAAATTCAGAAAGCTCAACAGTTAGTCACTAAAATTCAGGGTAATTTGGTTACCGATACTATTCCTCTTTCTAATGCTCAAATGATCTCGTTAAGAAAAGTGCCGATGGCTTCTATCGATCATCATTATTATAAATATGAACCGCGAATTTTAACCCCAACTATAGGAACGGCGTTGCGCCTTAAGCAGCAAATAGCGGATTTGCAAATGGAAACTTCCATTTTAGATCGATTAACTACCGGCGATTTAGCTTTTGTGGAAATAACCGGAATAGAACTACGAGAAGAACCAGTAGTGTATGATTTCTCTGTGCCTGATTACAAGAATTTTATTGCCGAAGGAATGGTCATTCATAATACTGCTTTCACAGACAATCTCTTAGCAGCAGCCGGGATGATGTCTTCTAAGGCTGCGGGTGATTTGGAAGCTGGTATGGCCACTTGGCAGCACAAAGATGAGCAAGAGCGGTTAATGACAGTGGATGCTGCTAACGTTTCCATGGTCCACGAGTATGGTGGCAATGAATACTTGATTAATTTAATTGATACTCCTGGCCACGTAGACTTTGGTGGCAATGTCACTCGCGCCATGCGGGCTATTGATGGCACAGTAGTTTTAATCTGCGCAGTGGAAGGAGTTATGCCTCAGACAGAAACAGTAGTTCGCCAAGCTCTGCGTGAAAGAGTAAAGCCAGTATTATTCATCAATAAAGTGGATCGTTTGGTTAAGGAGCTAAAATTTGATCCAGAACAAATTTCCAAAAGAATCTTGGCTTTAGTAAATCAATTTAATAATATGGTGGAAAGCATTGCTGAATCTGCTTACAAGCAAGTTTGGAAAGTTAATGTGCAGGATGGCAGCGTAGCTTTTGGCAGCGCTAGGGAAAACTGGGCTTTATCGTTTCCTTTTATGCAGAAGAAAAACATTAAGTTTTCTGACATTCTGAAAATTTATGAATTAGATGAAGAATCCAGAAAGGATTGGGTATGGAATAATGCGCCACTGCATGAAGTTATTTTAGATATGGTAATAAAACATCATCCTGATCCCGTAACAGCCCAGACTTATCGAATTCCTAAGATGTGGCATGGGGATCCAGAATCACAATTTGGCAAGGACCTCTTGTCATGCAATCCCAATGGCAAGTTAGCTTTTGTTATTACTCGTATTGTAATTGATCCTCGTTCTGGCAAGGATATTTCGGCGGGAAGGTTATTTAGCGGCACTGTCCGCAGCGGCATGGAAGTTTATCTTAATAATGCCAAAATGCGTCAGAGAATTCAGAACGTTTACATCTATAATGGGGTAAAACCAGAGATGATTGAATCCCTGCCGGCTGGAAACGTTTTAGCTATTTCGGGCGTAGTAGGTTTTGCTGGAGAAACTGTTACTTTAGAACCTGAGGACGCTTTTGAAGAATTAAAACACATCTTTGAACCGGTAATTACTAAAGCTATCGAGCCAAAAAAACCTGGTGATTTGCCTAAACTAATCGAAGTGTTGCGTAAAGTTAGTCGAGAAGATCCTTCCATCAAAATCAAGATTAATGAAGAGACAGGCCAGAATTTGATCAGCGGGATGGGAGAATTGCACTTAGAGATTATCGAGAACCGGATAATTACCGAAAAAGGTGTAGAGGTAAAAACTTCACCGCCAATAGTAGTTTACCGCGAAGCAATTACTAAGCCCAGCCCAGAAGTAGAAGGCAAAACTCCCAACAAACATAACAAACTGTACTTTAAGGTAGTTCCCTTAGATCCTAAAATAGCGCAGGGGATTAAAGACGGAAAATTGCCTACGGGAAGATTCCGCCGTAAAGATGAGCAAATCGTCGGTTTTCTGCGTGAAGAATGTGGTTGGGATGCTAAACGAGCTGGCATGGTTAAGGAAATTTATGAAGGCAACTTATTTATGGATGAAACGCGGGGAATCGTGCAGATTAATGAGATTATGGAACTGGTTTTGGATATGTTTGAAGCTGTGATGCGCGAAGGGCCTTTAGCCAGGGAACCTTGTTTAAGTATTATGGTCAGTTTAACTGATTGTACCCTGCATGAAGATGCCATTCACCGTGGTCCGGCGCAAATGTACCCGGCAGTGCGTGAAGGAATTCGCGGCGCCATGATGCAGGCTGGGCCGGTTATCTTTGAACCATTGCAAGTGATGAGGATAGAAATACCTCCCGATTATGTTGGCGCTGTTTCTAAATTAGTTTCATCTAAACGCGGGCAATTGCTGGATTTAACTCAAGAGGGCGATATCCATATAATTGTAGGCAAATTACCAGTAGCTGAGTTGATTGGCTGGAGTTCTGACTTGCGTTCAGCTACCGAAGGTCGAGGCAACAGCTCTTTAGTAGATCAAATGTTTGAACGTTTGCCTTTCGAATTGCAAGAGAAAGTTAGGCAGCAAATCGTCCAGCGCAAGGGATTAAGTGAAGGCGCCCTGGGCGCATAGAATTTGCGACTAGTAACCTTTTTAAAGAACAAGATGTTTTTTAACCTAAATATAACCGAAAGAGTATTGTTTTCTCTTTTGTGTGTATAAAAATATAATAGGTAGGTATATAACAGATGAAAAATTTTAACAAAGGGAGTTCCAGGGGCGGCGCTCGCAGCAGCCATAGTTTTCGTGAAGGTAATAGAGGGGAAAGAAGTTTTGATGGTCCAAGAAGAGATTTTGGGCCGCGAGAAATGCACAAAGCAGTCTGTGCAGAGTGTAACAAAGAATGTGAAGTGCCATTCAAACCTCGGGAAGGACGGCCAGTGTATTGTCGTGAATGTTACTCTGCAAAGAGAGCCATTTAATGTTTAGGTTAACTTTGTTTTGTTAAATAAACTGTAGTTGGTCCTCTTCTTTATAATCTGATGGAAAGGCCAGTTCCAGAAGGTATTTGGCTTTCCGAGAGGATTTCCAAATCAAGAAGGGACGAAATCTGCGTTTTATTTCAATAATTTTTTTTCTTTCGTTTAATAACAGTACATCGAAGGGATAAAATACAAAAAAGCTGTGCAAAGATACTCGCTGTGGAGTTTCAAAAGGCATGACCAGGTTCTGTTTGGAACGAAACATAAGGCCGCAAGCTTGAGAAATAAATGTGGCACACACTCGTTCTGTTTTGGAAATAACTTTATTGGAGGAACTATTTAATATCATAAGGTAAACCTCCAAATCGTGTCGCCGACGTAATGTATATTCTTGATTACCTTTCCCTGAAGCATAGATTTGATGATTATTCCAGAATACAAAGCTATACCCACGGCTAATGGTTTTTGATTATCTTTATCAATAATTACTACCAATTCCTTTGGTTCAATTTCTGGTTCCAGGTCAACTATCCCTGGACGCATCACATCCGCGCCGCTAATGATGAATTTTATAGCTCCGGCATCTATGGTTATTTTCTTCAGGAGATGGTATTGCTGCAAATATTTCAAAGTAGGGACAATTAGTTCTTGATAATAAAAGAAAGCGGGAATTTTGTTAATAATAATTACTTTAAATTTGTCTTCTAACAGTTCAATTTGATCTTTTTTTTGTAAGGAAAGATGATAATTTTCCAGAAGTTTATTGGCATCTTTAGTGCGTAGTTGAATTCGCTTCACTACAAAAAGCAGGTTTAATCTTTATATATATCTTGTTGTTTTATTGAAATTATGGATAAAAGATTAGCCTTGATTATTGTGGGCAATGAATTAAGATACTTGGATAGTTGTGGCCATGCCAGGGATTATTTAGTTGATGAAGCTAAATTTCATCCAGAAAATATCACTGCTTTGCTTGGGGCCTATGCTACTAATGAACAGATTCGAACTACTTTAGGTAATGTTGTTTCTTCAGCTGGTTCACAGCCATTAGTGGTAATCTATGTAGGGCATGGGCTTGATGGTGAAATGTATCCCAATGGAAGCAATGGTTTAGCTTATGATGATTTTTCCAAGCCTTTCATAGGATTGAGAGGTGATTTTATCTTTGTCAATGCTTGTTGTTATTCCGGAAGTGCTATCTCTTCGTTTAAAGAAAGAAAATTATTGCCTCGCAAAGGATCAGTAATCGCTTCAGTAAGATCTGATGAAGAAAGCTATGGAGAACATTTCCTGCCCTGGCTTTTTGATTCTTTCAGGAAAGGGAGACCTTTTAGAAAAATTAAGAATAGGGAACTGTTAAAGTTGGATACTGGCTATGCTAGTTTAACTCATTCGGGCGATTTTTTTCAATTTAAAGAAGAATGTGCCATTCTTTCAGATGGCACCAGCTTAGTTACGAGAAGTTATGGTAACACTCCGATTGCAGAAGAGTTATTACTGGCAGGTACGCTAATTTATGATGGAACTCATTCTACACGTTGTGGGAAAAATCTGGATTACTTGTTATTCGCAAGAAATAAATAACTATTCCCTAAATAGGTCAGAGTTTAATTCTTATCTAATTTCTTATAAGCCAGCCAGATTAGAATAGCCAGAGCGATCCCCAATAAAGTAAATTTCAGGATGTTATTAGCATGCCGCCAATATCTAATTGTTCCGTACAAGATTAACAGCACCCCGCCAGAAACAATACCGGTGCTAATAGTATCCTTATTTAACAATAAGCCACCAACTAAGGCTAGTATTCCAACTAACACTGCTGCAATAAAGACAACTCGATCATGTTTAGATTGATCTAGTTCTAACTTCTCATAAGGTGGTTCGCACCAACCCACTGGGCTTTCATTTTCTCCTTCAAATTTGGGAACTCTGTCTTTTATCCACTGTCCTCCTTGTGAAGTGCAATTTCCGTCTGAATGAATATAGTTAAAGCTGCGGTAAATCCGGTCTTGGTTTGGTGTAGGATTAAATACTTCAATTCCATAACCAACGAAGAACGCTAGTACAAGAGCAATTGCCACTATCAAAATGCCCTTTTTTTTATCCATGCTGGAACAAAATTAGTTGGATTAAAAAGCTTTTCTGCTCCTTGGTACAGTTTACTTATCAAGCAGTGGTGTAAAAACTAATTAAACTTAATCGTTATTTTGATTATAAATATGCTAAAGAGTTTTGTTCTAGAAAAAGGTGTAATTGAAAGTAATGGCCTGCCTTCCACCAATTCACCGCAATGGGTTGATGTAAGCAATATTACTAAAGATGAAGCAGATCAATTACAACAGCAGTTTAACTTGCACCCCCTAACTACAGAAGATTTGTGCCTGGCTCGTTCCAGAATTAAAATTGAGCAGTTTCCTAACTATTTGTTCTGTGTGTTTTACTTTGTGCATACTGGCAGAACGCTTAGAACTGTAGAAATAGATTTTATTTTGGGCAGAAATTTTATCATTACAAATCATCTGGGAAAAATTGACACTATTGATGAATTATCTAAAAGTAAAGAAAAACTGGAAAAATTGTTTCGTAAAGGGATAGAGTTCTTGTTTCATTCCATCTTAGGCCGGGAAATTACAGCTTTTATTCCTACTTTAGATGGAATTGACCGAGAGATAGATATCATAGATAAGATGGTTTCCAAAAAAGCTAATTCGGCTGTTTTGCAGAAAATAATGTCAGTTAAGAAAAAGATAATTTATGTCAAAAGGATAGCTATGATTCAGAGAGAGAAAATCTCTGCTTTGGCCAAAGGGGAATATGAATTAATTTCCAAAAAATTGCTTCCTTACTTGAGAGATGTCTATGATAATTCCATCCGTATTTTTGAAATGGCTGAAAACTATCGTGAAACAATTTCCAGCAGCTATGAAGTGTATATGTCAACTGTTTCCACCAACCTTAATGAAATCATGAAAATCTTAAGTATTATTACTACTATTTCTTTGCCCCTTACTGTTATCTCTGGGATTTATGGCACTAACTTTCAATTGCTTCCTGGTTCTTCCGCTAGCTATGGCTTTTGGATTATGATAGCAGTGATGGTTGGCATTACCGGCTCGATGATTTTGTTCTTTAGACGGAAGAAATGGTTGTAAGAAAAGAATTAAGGCTTGCTGGTTTGAACACACAGTATAGTCTGGCGCTAAGAGCTTAATCTTAACTAATTAACACGCCAACTTTTCCCGGCAATGCCGCTAAGGCTTTAGGCTGAGAAGACTGTTCTGCTTTGATTATTTCTACCTGACAAGAAAATTGTTCTGAAATCTCGGCCTTAGCTTCAGTTAAAATTTGCCTTTCCTTGTTTTGAGTTAAAACTATTTCTGGCAATTTGCCGAGGTCTTTAACTATTGCTGGAATTAATTTGGACAATTCTTGGCCATGTTCTTTAAATTCAGGCAGCAATGTTTTCATTAATTGTTTAACATCTCTAGTTGAGATTAAAGCTTCCTGTATTTTTTTTGCAAACTTAAATTTCCAATCAGCAGCTACAATTAAAGTAATTTTTTTAAGCTTATCTTTCTTGATTAGCTCTAAAACTTTAGTGATATCAAAAATTACTTCTTGCACTAATTGCTCGCTGGCAGTGGCTTCCAAGTCAATTTTAGTTTCGTCGCACTTTGGCCAGGCAGCTAAAGCTACAAAAGACTTGTAGCCTATTTTATGCCAGGATTCTTCACACAAGAATGGAATGAATGGAGCCAGCAACTTAATTTGTGTTTCTATATAGAGACTGATTAATTTCTTATTAGGAGTTTCAACTTTTTTTAAATAGGCTTTGAGTATCTTTTGCATTTCGAAGTAAGACTTTTGTAAGGCTGTTCTAAATTTGGTTTCTTCCATGGCTTGACTAGCTTCTTTTATTATCAAGTTGATCTCTGATTCCAGCAGTTTCTCCCTACGGCCGTATTGAAGGGATCCTTTATGGTAATTTTCAATCCAGAAATCATGAAGCTGGGTCAACTTTGTTTTCAAAGATCCAGCCAGTGATGAATCCCAATTGGGATCATCCATTTCCTCTCCGCCGCTAAGCATAGTTAACCTAGTTATATCGGCAGAATACTTGTTGATCGCTTCTCTAATAGTTATGAAGTTACCCCGGGACTTGGACATTTTTTGTCCATCTATGGTCACCCAGCCATTTACGCCAATTCCTTTTGGCCAATATTTTTCCGGAAAGATTGCCGTATGATTGAAGATAAAGAATGAAAGGTGATTTTGAATTAGATCTTTGCCAGAGTTTCTAAAGTCAACAGGATACCAATAAGCAAATTCTGCTTTTAATTTATCTATATTGTTTATTTTTGGTTTGTTTCCTTTATTTAAGAAAATATAATTAAAACAGGAATCATCCAAGCCCTTAGGGTCAATTTCTTTTATTAAGTGAGCAATAGTATAATAAGCCATGTAAATGGTGGAATCAGAAAGACTTTCAATTAACCATTTTTCATCCCAAGGTAATTTAGTACCCAGCCCTTCTTCATGAGTGCAGGCCCATGGTTTTAACCAATCTAGAACGTAATCGAACTGAACCCGAGCCTTTTCAGGATATAATTTTAAATCATTCAAAGCCCGATGCGCTAATTTTTTCCATTCTTTATTTCCATAATCAATAAACCACTGATCTGAAACAATCTTTACAATTGAAGGAGTTAAACATCGGCAGACTACTTTTCCGGTTAATTGATAATAAATTTCGATAATGCCTTTTTCCAAAAGTTCCTTTTTAATTAATTCCTTTCCTTGCTGTACAGGAACATTCTCCAGGTTTTTAGAAAAAACATTCTTGTATAGTGAATTAAAGGAAGCTTCGTAATAACTTAGCTTATAAAGTTCTTTTTTTATTTTTTCTAATTTATCTTTTTCATGCTGTGAATTTACATGGTATCTTTTCAAAAATTCTTCTGCCGGTATTCTACCGTAACCAGGGGTGTTAAGAACGGCTATCGGTGTTATGGATTTTACTTCTTTAGGATTTAGGTTATATTTTTTAAGGGTTGGTTCATCTTTTTGTAAATCGTATAGTGAAATTAAGTCATCGGCAGAATCTGAAGGCACGGAATGCACGATTCCTGTTCCAAATTCTGGATCTAAAAACTTAGCCGGTAGGACCAAGATCTGTCTTCCGCCGAACACCTCTACTTTTTTACCAACAAGATCTTTCCCCATTAAGGTTGATATCTCTTTAATTTCATAATCTTGGTTCTTTAATTTGGGGATGATTGGTTTTCCTACGATCCACTTTTCCTTGTTAACTTCTATTTTAGCATATTCTACTTCTGGATTTAAGTATAAATTAGTAATCCCTAGGATGGTATCTTGTCTTAGCGTAGCTGTTACGATGTAAGTATCGTCTTCTAACTTATGTTTTACTAGACAAAATTCCTGTGGAACCTCGCCTTCTCCTTCCGTTCTGGAATGGTCTTGTACAATAGTGTTGTCTTTAGGACACCATACCACTGGGAATTTTGATTTTATAACATAATTTTTTTCTTTTAATTTGTTGAATTGCCATCTTACAAATTTATCATAATGCGGATTTAATTCAGTAGTAAAGAACTCTCTTCTCCAATCGATGGATAAGCCTAAATTAGTCAGGTCTTTTTTGTTCTCCGGCGCAAAATATTCTACCCAATATTTTGGATCAACAAATTTTTTAATTTCCGCTTCCGAGAAACCCATCTCTTTCATGATTTTAACCTGCTTGGGTTCATGTTCAGCAATTCGTTTGGCAGCATTTATAATAGGAGAGCCAGTAGCATGCCATCCTTGCGGGAACAACACATTGAAACCTTTCATTCTCTTATATCTAGCCAAAGCTTCTACTCTCAGGAGGGTATAAGAATGACCTAAATGTAAATAACCATTAACGTAGGGGTAGGGAAAATTAAGAAAAAATTTTGGTTTCTTAGGGTTTATTTCCGGCTGAAAGACTTGGTGTTCTTCCCATTTTTTCTGCCATTTTTGAGCTAGTTGATTAAAATCAAGCATAGCTGGATAAGTAACTGTTTTTTTATAAAGGTTGCGCAGAGTTTCAGATAAAGATTCGGCGCGTCTTAACAGCCTACTTCTTAAGAAGTTTTTTAAATCTTAAACACAATTCTTCTTGTTAATGGATAATCACCAAGTAGCTAGAATCTTAGAAACCATTGCCGATATTTTAGAACTGCAGAATGTTAAATGGAAGCCACAGGCCTACCGCACTGCCGCTAGATCTGTGGAATTGTTGTCGGAAGATATCTATAATGTTTATCAAAGGGGCCAATTGGATGAAATTCCAAGTGTGGGAGTGCATATTGCGGCTAAGATTAAAGAATTGCTGGAAACGGGAAAGTTGAAGTATTATGAGCGCTTAAAGAAGGAGATTAAGATTGACATCGAAAAATTGAAGGATATTCCAGAACTTGGCCCAAAGAGAATAAAAGTGTTGTATGAACAGTTGAATGTCAAAAATCTGCGTGATTTAGAAAAAGCTCTGCGCAGTAAAAAAATTCGCGAAGTGCCAGGTTTCGGCGAAAAGACTGAAGCTGTTCTCTGGGAAGGAATTAAAGCTTTAAAAAACCAGCGCCGTTTTCCTTACGCTGAGGCTGAACCTATTGTTAAAAAAATCATTAAGCAGTTTATGCCAATTCCTTATGTAAAAAGAATAGACATTGCTGGCTCCTTCCGTCGGAAGGAAACTACAGTAGGCGATTTGGATTTCCTGATAGTTTCTAACAATCCGGAGTTGGTGATGGATAGTTTTACCCAAATGAAAGAAGTTTTATCTATTTTAGACAAAGGAACAACCAAAAGCTCTGTGCGCTTAAAGAATGGCCTACAAGTTGATTTGCGCGTAGTTAACCCAGATCAGCACGGAGCAGCCTTGTTGTACTTTACAGGAAACAAGCAGCATAATATCGAATTAAGGAAATTAGCTTTAAAGAAAGGCTGGACTTTAAATGAGTATGCTTTATCGGAATTGAAGACCGGCAAAGTTATAGCCAGAAAAACCGAAACGGAAATTTACCAAGCTTTGGGATTAAATTACATCCCGCCCGAAGAACGCTTGAACCAAGGTGAATTAAAGAGATATGTTAAAGCCAAGGGTAATGTTCATTAATTTGCCAAAATAATCTGTATTTTACTTTCATAATCGTTAAAAAACAAAGAGGCTTAAATTAGTAGTAATGCAGTTTGAACCAAACGATAAGCAAGTATACCCGATATTTAACGTTCTTTACGCTCTTCCTGATGGACGAGAAGGAGTGGTGGTAGTGGCTTTTGAACCAGATGTTATGAAAAGCACCCCCCTTGATGATTTGGTAAGCAAATGGTATCATGATAAAACGAGAGAGCCAGTTTTGTTGCCTGGTGAAAAGGTGAAAATTAAGAGGACATATCTTACTGATTATAAGGCTGATAAAGAAGGTGTTATCTGTTTAGAACTGCTTTCTTCAACTCCCAAGCTAGATTAAACAAGTTTAAGGAAATAACTATCTTTGATAATTTTTATAAAGAAGTCACTCTAGCAAGAGATTATGGGAGCTACTAAATTTAATAGTGGTTATCAAGTCTATAATGTTTCTTATCGTACATCCTGTGGACAGGAAGGGACAGCAGTAGTGGCTATTAATGCCGAGGAAAGAGGTGGTTCTCCTTTGGCTGATTTACTAACTAAATATTACAAATCTAGAGGTATGCAACCAGCTCTGCCAGCTGATGGAGAAATAAGTATTGCTGATTTAGTAAGTACTGGTTTTAAAACACAACGAACAGGCATTATTTATATGGGATTAACTGTCCAGCTGCGCAAGCCAGGTTAAATCTCTTATATATCCTCTACAGTGTAGCAAACTTTATAATCAATGGCTTTTTGTTCTTCTTTAATTAAGAGGTGTGGATATGCGTACTATTGCTATTATGAATTATAAAGGTGGTGTAGGTAAAACTACCACTGCCGTAAATTTGGCGGCGGGGCTGTCTCGTCATGACAAAAGAGTTCTATTGATTGATTTTGATCCACAGGGAAATGTGGATGTATCTTTAAAGGTGGAAGCTGAATACAACTTATATGATGCCTTGACTGGCAAAGTTGCCATTCAGCGTTGCATTGTTAACTTAGCTAAGAACTTGGATGTAGTTACTTCGCGGGAAAATTTAGTTAAGGCTGAGCATTATCTGTCCACTCAGACTGCTACCAGAACTTTGCTGCGAGATTTGTTAAGTGGCATACGCGGCTATGACTATGTGATAGTAGATTGTCCACCTTCATTAGGCATGCTTAACCAGAACGTCTTAGCTTTTTGCCATGAAGTTTTCGTTCCGACTTCTTCCGATTTTTTAGGTTATGATGCACTTAAGAAGATGCGGGAAATTGTGGCTAAAATCAATCAAAGTTATGGACATAACATTAAAATAACTAAAGTCATCCCTACTTTGTTTGACAAAAGGAACAAGATTTGCCGTGAGACCTTGTTAGAAATTAAGGAAATGTTCCCGGCTATTACCACGCAGCCCATCAGGTCTAATTCCAAATTAAAAGAAGCTCCTAAACATGGCAAGTCGATCTTCAGTTACGCTCGTTCCAGTCCTGGAGCTAAGGATTATGGCTCGCTGGCTAAAGAAGTAGTAGATATGGAAACTATTGCTTCGGCGCCGGAGATTGAAATTGTTTCTTAAAGGATTAATTGCCTTTTGTTTTAAGAAAATCAGCTAAAGCTTTCCATCTATCGGTAGAAGCGTATCGGTTATACTCTTCTTCCGACATTTCTGCAATAGTTTTAGTTTGACCAGTAATCACAAAAGCGCTGGCTAATGGTGATTTAATAAATGGTTTACCAAGATCTCCCCTGGTTTCCCCGATAAGCTGGCCATCTACCTTGGAAATAAAAGTTTTAGGTTGTTCTAATGTTTCGTCAAAATAAGTTACAGCCATCACAAAGTAAGCGTCAAGAGGACCATCTTTGGCTAATCTGGTGAAACCATCAATCCCCATCTGAGGGTTTTTAAGTTCGCGGCCAACTCTGGTTCCCGGATATCCGTTCATGGACACGATTACAAATCCAGAATCATCACAAATTACTGGTCTGCAAAGTACAGAGTAGGCCACTCTGGTTTTGTGTTCAGCAATCTTTTCAATAGTATCCAAATCTTCGAAAATATCTAATACCACTTGGCCTAGATTTATATCATTTCCCAAAGAACGTTTGGCTGAATTTACCTTTCCAGAATTGGAAGTTACAAAGTATAAATCTTGGCTCAGATCTAGATTAAATTCTTTTGCTTCTAAATACTGCGCTGACTGAAACCAGCTTTCAATAGAGCCAGGTTTCCACCATCCTCTTAATTCAGGTTTATGAATTAATTCCGGTTGGTGAAACGGTATTTGCCCAGAACTCCACTTTACTCCTGGTTCTGCGCGGTGGTTCATTAAATATTTCCTATGAGCTTCTTCATACAAAACCATTGCTTTATCATGGGGTATAGTAGTTCCGTTTACATCCCACCCTAACCGCCAATTGCCAGTTCCATACAGCTTATCATAATTAGCTATAACTTCTGCTCTTCTATTTCCAAGCTCTCCTGGACGACCTATGCGCTGCCAATGAAACATAACTGGCTGGAATAATAACTGATATTTAGTTAACGACAAAAGAAACGCATATAAAGGAGAACGTATTTCTCTCCTTTATG
>CAZRCV010000005.1:0-53172 GCA_964598745.1 uncultured Methanosarcinales archaeon | reverse complement strand
CACCTGTGGCTTGTTCAAAGTATCCTGGTCTACTTTCAACACCGGTCGCAACCTTATTGCCTATTCCAAATAAGTCCGCTCGTAACAAGGTATCATCATCCTTATACTCTGCGGCGTTAACATCAATAAAAGGTCCTTTTCTGGCACCGGCAGAATGCAAGGCGGTAGCTACCAGTTCTTTTCCAGTTCCACGCTCGCCGGAAATGTGCACTGTGGCACCAGCTTGGGCTGTTCTACTAATGCTGTCAGCTACTCTACGAATACGGTCATAAACTGTTAACATCGGTTCACTTGTTCCAATCATTCCGAACATGGTTTCATAATTTGTTTCTGGCATTTTGACTATGAATTTTGATAAACCAGTTAGCAAATTAAAGGTTATATTTAAATATTTCGCCATTTACTAGTAGTACAAAATCAGCCCTTTGATTTCTTAACGAAGTCTGTACTGCAGCTGGCAAAAATAAGCTGTTCTTCTTAATTTCTTAGACCTAAGAGGTATTTTTAGTAAGCTAGTATACAGAATAGCAACATTTATATATTTGTCTACATTTATGCACAAATAAGGAAAAAGAGGTGCAATTGTAATCAACGTTGAGTATGCACTTTCCGAATCCAGTGCAAGGGGTTCGGATTTCCTAATCCCGTGGGCTCCATAGAATTATTCTACCACCCTCACCCCCTCTTTGGAGCCCTCACTTTTTATCCTATCCTTTTAAGACCTAATTGTAATAGGAAAATCTATGTTTTCAAAATTTCTCTAAAATGAAGTTAGGTCAACCGTTGTTTTTAACCCTAATGTAAATTCTAAATCTTGTTTACCTTTTGGAATGAATCCAACTTCTGTAGTAAAGATCATGGGTCCAGTTCGTACACCCAGCTCTAATAGTCCTTGGGAATTAGAAAGGCCCGCCTTAACATAAGGAGCTAATTCTGCAGTTTTGGGATCGTAAATATAACGCAAGGAAAATTGTGGTGGTATTCCTGTAACTAATAAGTTTAAATAATGGCCTTTATTGGCAGCTTGCCAGCCTAGGCCTGGCGAAAGACGATGAGAATTGTTTTCTGGACTCCATTGTTTGGAGATAGTTAAAGCTGGGCCAATTTCTCCATTAATCAACCTATAAATAGCTTCTCCTTCCCAATCGAAAGAAGTTCCCCTAGCATCGGAATAAGTAGTTCCAACTTGTTGATGCAGCGATAACCTTCCAAAAGTGAAGTCTGAGGTTAGTCCACCATTAATTCCCTCCAGCAACAGCAAACTTTTTTCAGCTGTCACCTGCAGCAACCGTAATTCTGGTCGTGGGATTGCTGTTAACAATTCGTCTAAAAACCCAGGGGGTGCTCTAATTTCCACCAACATCCTAAATTCTCCTTCATGTTTTAAACTATAAGTTTCTATTTTCTGTTGGGTATTAGGATCAACTTTGGTCGAAGATTTAACCTCTGGCTCTTCATCCAATGGATCTGGGTATAGTTCTGCTCTAGTTAGAATATCGATAGGTTTAGTATGTACTGTTAACCCGGCAGTGCCATATTGTGAATTGGAGTTCCTCAGCTGATCTTTAGTCGCAGTATAACCAAAGAAACTTTGCCAATATCTTGATCCTAAATTAATCAATCCACCGTTAACGGAATCAAAATTTCCGTCATAGCCTAATGCAAAATATAAATTTAAGCTATCAACACTATCTGGTTCGACCATTACTAAACTTAATTTAGCTTTAGAGGGTGTAAGGTATGGAAATTGTGAAACTAAAGCTCGATAAGCTTGAAGTTCTAAATGTAAGCCAGGATTAGCAAGGGTGTGGTAATGATTCTCGCCAGCTATAATGGCTTCTACTCCCGCTAAATGGGTGTTAGCTAACTGCTGCAGGCGTAAAAAATGGTTTCGTTCATTTTTTGGGTTAAATTCTCTATCCAAAGCTATTCTAGCTGTTAGCTGACAATAATTGATAAATGCGCATTCTGCTAAGGCTGAGATCCGTGGGCTGGCTAAAATGGCGCCCAGGCCTAATTCTCTGAGATCTGTAAAGGCTAGGATATCAACTAACCCCAGTGTTCGGCCCACTCGTAATCCTGCAAGGGGATTAAGGGTATTGTTAGTAGTAATATCTTTGGAATGAGCTAAATAATAAGCATTTTGGCTTATATTTCCTCGATAATCGGCTTTAAACACGCCGCCAGCGAGCCAAGATTCTCTTAACCGCCGGGCTTGTTCTAGGTCCATTCCTAGCTGAAGATTGAACCAGAAGACATTATTCATTTTATCTAAATTTAGGCTGATGGTTTGCTTTGAACCTAACACTTGTTCTATCTGCAAACCCCCCATAAAATAAGCACTAATTAAATCATTTTGGCTATCGGCAGAACCAGCCACTTGGGCTTGTCCGTTAGCATAATTGCCATATAATGATCCAAAAGAAATGTTTAAGCCTAAAGATAATTTGTTTTTGTTCCACCTCATGCTAAATCCTCGCATCCTTTCCGCATGCAGCCGTGATGCAAAATGCGCTTCGCCGTTTAAAGTCATATTTACTAGTTTTGGGTCTATCCCTAATATTAATTTTAAAAGACCATAACTATTTTGATATTTTTCTGGAACTATTTCTTCAATTTCCAAACCTTCGCTTAAAGCTGCAGTTAAACTAATATCGCCTGCAGCTTCCATGGCTAATCTTCCAGCTGCAGTTTCAATAAAAGTTCTGTTAATTCCATCAGTAAATTCAGTATAATTAGATGATTGTCCTACTAGCGTGCTATTAAGCCGATTGGTTTTGAATCCTAATTTATTATCTTCAACTGTCAGAGTGTATAAGTCGGGATCTAAAGCTGCAAAAAAGGTTATCAAATTTCTTAAAGTAATTCCATCCCAGCTAATTAATGCGGCCGGATCAGCAGAGCCATAGATAGACCAAATATTTGCTAGAATGGGGTGTTCTTTCTGCAGGCTCTGAAATTCTTCTCGAAATCCATTAATCGCGCTAGTTATGCCTTCCCTTTCTTCTGTTTTTAATTCTCGCGCTTCAAACTCCTTGATTTTTCCTTCTATAGTCTCTTGGATTTTACTCCACTCTTCCGGGTCAACCACTCCATCATTAGAAACATATTGTGGTAAGACTTGTTCAAAAATGCCGCGCAGTTTTAAAGTTAATTCAATAGCGCGGGCATTTAGATCGCCAGTTTCATCACTGAGATTAAGGTTGGTTACTACTTGGTTTGCCAAAGTTTCTAGTGAATTCCCCAAGTGGTTCGTAGCCAGTCTTAAACTATCTGTTCCCTTTCCCAGTATCGCATCAGTAAATGCTGGCCAGTTCATTGAACCGATGGCCAGACGTTCTAAACTTAACTGGGGTAGATGTCTGCTGAGATTTCCTTCGCCGGTGTGAAGCCTAATGCGTTTGTCTTTTAGATCGTAAGCTAGGCCACCCCTTTCATAAATAATATTATTGTGATCAGAGCCCAGCAGCACATAGCGTAAATCACCAGGCAATTCTAATCTTATTTCCATGGTGCTGCTGCCTGTTTTATTTTGCCAATCCCCGTAATCTGGAAATAAAGAAATTTCTGTTGTTTGCGAAGTTAAATCAGTAAAATTCGCTGCAGCCTTAGGTAGACAGGATATATTCGGACTAACAATTTCCAATACTAATCTTTGATAATGATCTGAAGATTTTTTATCTTCGGAATTAATCCCTGTTTCTAAAAAATTAGGAGAAGCGACAAGTTCGAATGGAAAGGGTTGTTCAGGTTCTAAGATTAATGAAGGATAGGGACAGGAATTGGCTGGATCTGGTTTAACCGATAAATCCAAATTTTGCGCTCTTGCTTTAACTTTAGGTCCTAAGAAAATTAAATTGTCTTCAAAAGGTTTGGTGCTAGCTGTGCTGGTGATAACAGGTTTAGTGTTGTTTCCAATATCTTGTCCATATGCTTTAGCTGGAACTGCGTAACCTACAATCATTGCTGCTACTAAAGAACATAAAGAACGGAGGACCATAACAATATTAAAATAAGTAGTTATTATATATAAACACTGGGTAGGTCTTTCTAAAGATTTATATAGCTCTTACTGGCTTTAGGATTAGTTTAAAGTTGTTTTGAAATTTATGCCTAAAATTGCTGCAAATAGTGGTTTTAAATTATTTCTTAATAATCACTTGTTTTAGGTGTGGTAGCTGATCTTTCAAAGCAATTGATAAAATTGCACAAATTCCGGTGGCGAAAGAGGCAATCCGGCTGTAATAAAATATTTGGCTAATTGTTGGGCATCATTTTTTAGGTCAGACGTTTTCTGGAATTCCAGCAGTTGGCCGATGGTATGATTACACAGAAATCCATCATTAATGGACACAACACCAGACTCAAACTGCAGATCAGTTAAAGAAAAATTTACTTTGTTATTAATCAAAGATTTTTCTTTTTGGGCAAAACCACAACCCAGGAGATGGTGTGAAATTAACTGTTTTAGAAATTCCAATTTATTTTCGGCGTTGAAATTAGATTTTATTTCTTGTTGTTTTTCGAAATGATATACCCTCCCCAAATATTTTCTGACTTTCTGCCGCGGCCCATTCTCAGTAGAAATATTTTCAACTAGGTAAGCATAAGGCTTGTTACTCACCTGCTTGATGCGTATATATACCATATGCCGTAAAAATGAAAACTATATATATAAGTTTTATTACTTTTTTCTTGAAAAGAGGTGAGGCTAGTGATTGCAGCACAAAATCGCTGTGTAGAGTGCGATGATATAATAACCAACCCTGTTTGCCCTAATTGTTTGGCGGCACAGATGATGGTGATGGTTGGTGAATATGATCAACAGTTAGTGGAATACGTTAAGGGAATTAACGTTAGCGGCGCGACCAAATGTATTATTTGCAACAACCCCATGGGATTATGCGCTCATTGTTTTAGCAAAGATGTTTACCAATTATTACGGAGCAAAAATGAGCCGTTAAGCAAAGAATTCCTGCAGCGTTTTGATTTCGATTTGCGCCGGGAGATGATACCATAATTTCTTTTAAATAAAAAATCCTAATCGGAGCAAAGCAACGGGGTATGAACCCAGTTAAGAAATCAAGTACTGAGCTTGTGCTGACCGAGCTTTAGTGATATTTTCTACAGAGCCCATATTTCTAGAAGTTTTATAAATGGACTATCTAAAATAGTAACCATGAAAACCCTAATAGAAAGATTATCTACATTTACTGATTCAGTAGTTGCAGGGTTTATTCTTGAAAGTGCCTTAGGTCCAGATAGTAATATTCAAAACGTTATAGAATCAGTGGCTATTGGAAGTGGATTAGGATTTTTTGCTGTAAAATACACGTATAAAATTCCTGTCCTTGGTAAGTTATTTAGGGAACATGACAGGAATATAACCATTGTAACTGAAACGTTGCCTTATGCTACTGCTGGGTTACTGGTTGGTCAGACTCTGGCTAAATATCTTCAATGAAATAACTATTAATATACTAAAGGCACTAAATATTCGTACCCCCCTCCATTTCCGCTTTTATATTTTTATATATAACTCAGAAGAAAAAGGTACGAAAATTTAACACCTTCCTTATACAACTAAATAGAGGAATTTTGAATATAAACTGTTTGTCAAAATTCTCTTTACCCAAAAACAGTTTGTCCACCGCAAGTCAAATGGACATCTTGAACTTGCAGTCTAAACTGGTTTAAGTTTAACTGGCTGTGGCTGATTGCCTTTTGTTGTCTAGTGTTAACGGTTTCAGTCCTAGCAGAAAGCAAGTTGCCATTATTAAATTCTCTCAGCTCGAAAGGGATGGCTATGTCAGCTCGCCAAGTATTGCTTTCCTGGTGAATTCGACTAGCAGAAGAAGGTTTGCAAAAATCAGGCATAGGTTGGATAGTCCAATCTAAAGCTCCTCCTCCAGTGTAGCTTCCCAAGCCCATGCGCAGGGTATAATTTTGCTGAACATCATTGCCGGCGGAATCAACATTAAATGTTGCTACCTTTACTCTAATTACCGTGCAGTATTCACCACAATTATTGGTTTGATACAGATCTGCAATGAATTGGCATTGGTTATCCACACAAGACCGGCCATTGGCGCACTGAGAATTATCAGCGCAAGCCTCTCCTGTGGTTCCTGTCCCTAGGGTGACAGAACAAATTCCAGGATTAACCGGCACCCAAGTAAAAGTGTTGCCTGGCGCAATTAAGCCGCTGTTCATCGGTGGACATCCGGTGCCTGGAATGATCCGGACTGATTCCTGCCTCTGGTTAACAAAATTAACTACATCTCCCCTGGTGGCATTTAATGGTGAAGGATTGAAACCCTGCGAATCGATAATGATTTGCTGGTTATGTACTATGTCTTGTGGAGAAGCTGGCCTGATATAGAGCGTTCCAGTATAAGTAGCCAAGGCAGTTTCCTGGTAGCCATCGCTGCTGTCGCAAACATTGTTTTGGTTGCGATCGTCGCAACAAACTCCTTGAATAAAGAGGCGTGGCGGAAAACATTGTTGTTGGGTTATATCCCTGTTTAACCCGGTCCCTTCTTCGTAATCAGCCACGCCCCCGTAGAATTGGTAGGCTTGTCCAGTGGCAGAAGATCGATAAATTAAGAACACAATAATTATTGTAACAATAACCAATATGCCAATGATGCCTAAAATTTTTATTTTATCTTTATCTAAATTATCTAGGGGATCAGAATAGTTTTTTTTTTGATACTGCTGATAATTTTGGTTCATGGTGGCCTGATAAGCTTCCTTGATTTGTTCATCCTTCCAGCCAGCTTGCAGTAAAGCCTGCTTTATTTGCGGAAATTTTTTGCCTTGTTTAATTTGCCTGGTGATAAAGTCCATCATCATTTTAGCAGGTTGGGATGTAGTTCTGGAGTTAAAGAACCCTTTTTGGTAAAAGTAGATTCCGCAACTGGTTGCAGCTAATATTAGCAAAATAAGAACAGCTAACAAAATATTTTTTCTCGCACTGGAAGCCCTAACCTGTGATAAATCATTTTGTGTTGATTTTACTTCTGTCTGAAGTCCAGCCAGCCCTGTAGAAATGGAATTGATTTTTCCATCAACTGTTTGTTGCAACTGGCTTAGTTGAGCATTTAAGCTTTGGATATTTCCATTTAACCTTTTAATCTCTTGGTCATTGGCCTCAGCAGTGCTCTGTATTAAAGTTATTTCTTGTTGCAGTTGGTTCACTTGAGTTTTGAGAAGGTTTACTGACTCTTCTGTAGCTAACGGCATCGGTGCGACCGGTTCTGCGGCCGCCAACCCAGTTAAAGAACTCGTATTAACAGAAAGAAAGATTGCAGGAACAACAGCTAATAGTAATAAGCTTAATACTATAATATAACAATGGCTGCGTTCCATCTTCCTCTTTTCTGTTATAAACAGCCTAACTAGATTTATATAATTTGCTATAATCTTATCTCCGCAAGCCACAATTTATAGTGGTTTTCTAGTATAATCACTTAATTGCATCCTAACACGGCTAGTTCTGTTGGTGTTAAGCAGGCCCTAAGCAGCGGACAAAATAGCTGGTAGTTAACTTGTGGATTTTTTCTAAATCCAGGAAGTACTAATTGTGATGGCAATACATATATTCCCCTAATTCCATTTCGTTCTAGATGTAATTCTCTGGCTGTTCTGCAGGTAAAGTCATTCATTAAGTGTTCAAAGCTATTCCAGCCGGTGAATTTAACTGCTGCATTATAATTGGTATCTTCAGAGCATGAACGAAGCGCAGGATCAATGCTTTGGCCAGCCATTGTTTTAACGATCCGATAGGAAACTGATTTTAGCCCATCTTTTACTTCTACACATAGCGTTGCAGATTGCACTAAATTATAGAATTGATTGTTGGCCAAGCGGCTCTGTAATGTTTGCAGCACGTTCCGGCTTAATTCTTCTTCTGTTTCAAATCTGATAGCTTGGCCAGTGGTTATCCCTTTCAGCAGAAATATCAAAGAAACGATAATTAGGATGCTTACAATTGATATTCCTGCTATTTTATTTTTATCAAAGTTGGTTCTATTGTTATTTTCAGAGTGATATTTCCGATAATGTTTTAAAGTAGCTTGGTAAACCCAGTCGATATCTTCTACACCCCAACCAGCGTTTTGGAGATTGGCTTTAATTTCAGGATACCTTGCTCCTTTTTTTAGATGATTAGTAATATATTTTAAGATCTGCGGGTCAATCTTGCGTCTTCTGCTGCTGATGAAATAAACTAATGTGCCAGCTGCTGCCAGCACTACCAGGCTGTAAACCAACCCAGAAAGCAGTTTAGTTCTTTTCTGTTCGTTCTTAAAATTATTTTCAATAGCGCTTAGCTCGGATTTGGTAGAATCAAAATTCTGTTGCAACGAAGCCAACCCGGAAGATACAGAACCTAGCTCAGTGCGCAAACTGCTAACTTGTCCTTCTTGCAAGGAAACACTCTGCACTTGCAGGCTTAATTGCGAAACCTGTTGCTGTAGCGAACTTAAACTGGATTGCAAAGTCGTCAGCTGTTGCTGGTTTCTAGAATCGGAAGCCGATACTTGCTGCTGCAACATTCCCAAGGCTGTTTGTAAAGAACCGCTATCACTGGTAACTGCAGTTAAATTAGGTTGATTGTTGGTTGAACTAGGAGCAGTTAAAGTGTCATCTGGCTGTCCAGTTGCTTGGTTCGATCCTAGAGAAGAAGTGTTAATCCAGCAAGTATTGGTTTGACTATAACAATAACATCGGTATTGATTTTGGTAGCTACTTTCACAAGCGACGCAATTGCCATCAGCAGCGCAGGGAATGCCACTATTTAAGTCCGCTAAGCTAAGAGGTATAACTAGAAATATTATACCTAATAGTAGTATCAACTCCTTTTTCATAAATGCAACTAAGGGAAGGTAGCTTTTTTTATTTTATATAGTTTTGGGTTTGTTGGTTATAATCTCAAACCAATTGTCCTGCAACGCGGCTTGTTGCTAAAACTTTATATAATAATAAGGAATTAGAAAATTTATGATTGACATCAATCAGTTAAGAAGTAATCCCGAATCATTTAAGGCTTCAGAAAAGAAGCGGGGCAAGTCCCCAGTTTTAATAGACACGGTTCTTAAAGCTGACGACCAATGGCGCAAGGAATTAAAACTGGTCGAACAGCTCAAACATCAGCGCAATGTTGTTTCTCAGGTAATCAATGCTGCCAAAAAAAGCAAGGATGAAAAAACAGCTAGGATTAAAATCAAGAAAATGCAGTCAGTGGTTGAAGCCATCAAAAATGGTGAGCAAAAAGCTGAAGAGTGGCTGTTTAAACGAAACGATCAATTAAAATTAGTTGGCAATTTAATGCATTCGGGAGTTCCACCTGGCAAGGACGATTCGGAAAATTTGGAAATTAAAACTTGGGGCAGGAAACCTGACTTTAAATTTCCTGTAAAAACTCACGTAGAATTAATCGAAGCCCTAGATTTAGTAGACTTTGATGCTTCGGCTCAAACTTCAGGAAATGGGTTTTATTTCTTGAAAGGAAAACTGGCGTTACTGAATCAAGCCTTGATCCAGTTTGCGATAAATTTCATGCAGCAAAAAGGCTATCTGTACATTGAGCCGCCGCTAATGATAAAAAAAGAAATACTCGATGCAGCCATTGATGCTAAAGAATGGGATAAAACTATTTACTCTGTGCAAAATGAAAATTTAGCTCTTATTGGCACCAGTGAACATGCTTTATTAGGCATAAATGCTGGTAAATGCTTTATTGAAAAACAACTGCCGCAAAAATACTTCTCCTACAGCCTGTGCTTCCGCAAAGAGGTTGGTTCGCATGGCATTAACGAAAAAGGTTTGTGGAGAACCCACCAGTTCAACAAAGTGGAACAGTTTGTTTTCTGTAAGCCTGAAGACAGTGATAAATTTTTTAATGAACTGCTGCAAAACTCGGAGCAAATTTTGCAAGCTTTAAAGCTGCCTTACCGGATATTAGAGATTTGCGCTGGGGATCTTGCTCAATGGAAGCAAAGAAGCTATGATTTAGAGGTATGGCGACCAACATTAAATCATTATGGGGAAGTAATGTCGCTAAGCAACTGCACTGATTATCAAGCTCGCAAACTAGGCATTAAAGTAGAGCGAAATGGCCAGCGCGAGGTGGTGCATACTTTGAATAATACCGCTTTAGCCACTTCTCGGATCATGGTAGGCATCTTAGAAAATTGTCAAACCAAACAAGGAACAATTAAGATTCCTAAAGTGTTATGGCCATATATGAATGGAATTACGGAATTGAAGTAATGTTTATTCATCGGCTACTAAATAGAAATATTTATGAATTTTAGTCTATAATCTTGTTAGTATGAGTAATGTTAAAATAAGGCTTGATGTAATTGAGCAAAGAAACAAGAAAGTTGAATTAGATAAAGCTTGGGAAACAAGTTGGACCAGAAAAATAATTATCGCAGTTTTAACTTATATTATAGTGGTATTACTTTTCGTTGTGGCTCAATTGCCCAAACCATTCGTTAATTCTATTATTCCAACAACCGGTTTTGTGCTTTCTACATTATCTCTGCCTTTTTTCAAAAGGTTATGGATTAAGCACAGAATTAAAAATAACTAAAAAATTTTTCATTGAACGTTTACACTCAATTTTTGTTCTTTGATAATATCTACCTAATACACCGGCCGCATGGTTAAGTACAGAAGAAGAGGGTATGGGTGCTCCTTCAGTTAGTACGACCTATGAAGGGGAAGTTACTACAAATGAAGTTAAAAATTTGATTCTGAAACGATTGGAAGAACTAGCTCGCTAGATGCCTTGCTCTTTTAAGATAAATAAATAATCTTTCTAAACTTAGTTAATTATTTGTTTTAATAAAACACAACCTTAATATACAGTTTGCCTTACTTTCTAGTTATGTCTTTATTTAAGGATATGCTAAAGAGTGGAGAATCTTTATTTCGTGACACTGTAATTTTAGATTATGATTTTCAGCCCAAGCTGTTGAAGTATCGAGAGAATGAGCAAATGCGTTTCGCTACGGCCATCCGCCCATTATTGGACGGCCATAATGGGCGCAATATTTTTGTTTATGGCGCTCCGGGCATTGGAAAAACCACTGCTTGCAAACATGTCCTAAAGGAATTGGAAGAAGAAACCAGTGAGATTATTCCCATTTACATTAATTGCTGGAAGGAAAATACTACTTTCAAGGTTTTTTTAAAGATTTGCGAAGATTTGGGATACAAATTTATCCAAAGCAAGAAAACTTCCGAATTGTTTAGTTTAATTCAGCAGAAGGTAAATAAAAAGTCAGCAGTGTTTGTTTTTGATGAAATTGACAAATTAGAAGATTTAGATTTTTTATACACCGTCCTGGAGGATATTTATCGTAAATCTATCTTTTTGATTACTAACTATCGTGATTCTTATCCTGAGTTAGATGAACGGATCAGAAGCCGCTTGGCGCCAGAATTCGTGTTTTTTAGATCTTATTCACAATCGGAAATTTCAGGAATTTTGTTGGAGCGGCGCGGTTATGCTTTTACCACGAGTTGTTGGGAAGAGGCAGCATTTGAAGAGGTGGTAGAAAAATGCACTGCCGCTAAAGATATTCGCGTAGGTTTGTATTTGATGCGGGAGGCTGGCAATTTAGCTGAAGAAAAAAGTTTACGAAAAGTTTCCCTGGAACAAGTAGCCGCTGCGGTTAAGAAAGCCGATGAATTTTATATCAAGCCCAAGGAAATTCTGGACGATGAAACGCAGCTAATTCTTAACTTGGCCAAAGATACTGGCAATGCCAAGATCGGCGACTTGTTTTCTAAGTACCTGGAAACAGGGGGGCAGTTAAGTTATAAGAGCTTTCATCGGCGCATTACCAAGCTTAGCGAAGGGAGATTTATCTCCACGGAAAAAGTTTCCGGGAAGGATGGCCATACTACTATCGTAAACTGCACTGCCGAAAAGAAGTTGACAGAGTTTTGAGATAATATCTCGAGAAATGGCAAACGTTCATTTTGGCCTTTGGCACAATTTTAGCTTAATATTTATATAAAAATAAAGTTTTTTTACAGTTATGGAAGGTACAGCTTCAACTTGGATGCTTATAGATAAATCTAGTAACTTTACTATAGATGAAATTCTGGAAGACCGTGATTTAGTTTTAGTTGATAATTCTATTTTCGGAAACAAAGTGCGTGGAAAATATGGTCAACCATTGGTAGGAGATTTAGTTTACTTGGCTAGAACTATAAGCGATTTAAATAAATCTTTAGACCGGATTGATAAGGAAATTTCTACTTATCAATGGCAGAAAGATCACCTTGCTGCTAGTAACAAGGTGAGAGCTCTACCAGAGACTACCAGCGAGCTTATACCTTACATCATCCATTTGATGTTGAATTGTAATCAGCTCCTTCAGCCGGGTGGAAAACTTCAACGATATACAACACGACCGCCTGGAAATCAACGTAGTGTAGTAGATGAATTTACTAGAAATTTGTCCATTCTTAGATTTTGTACTATAACAGATTATCGCCATTCAGTAAAACGCTTGGCTGAGTTAGCTTGTATTGTTAATGAAACAGCAGCTTCACTAACTAGTTACGATGGTCCAAGAAACTTAGTAGAATCTACCGTAACTATGGATAAAACAGACCATGCTATTGCTGGCGCGGCTGTTGCTTATGCCACTGCTTGTTCAGATAAAAGAGTGGGGGTAGTTACTAATGACCACGACATCCCTCGTATTGTTAGGGCTATTGCTAATGAATTATCGCCAATAGAAAGTCTTAACTTGTTGCAAAGAGTAGCTGTTTACTGCCAAACTCCACAAAAGAGTCACACTAAATTTAGTTTATTTGATTATTGTCTAGTAAGCCAAATTTTTCCTCGGGATAAAGTTAATGTCTTTGAACCTTACCGTGTAAAGATACCCGACAGTGTTACTTTACCAAATTTATCACTACGGTCAAGAAGATAAATATAACTAAAAATAAACTGCTATAGCTACAGCTATACCTATCACTGCGCCAATCACTACCTCTAATGGTGTATGTCCTAAAGCATAATGCTCTTTAGATTTGATATGGTGAATTTGGAACAATTTTTTTATAGCTAATCCTTCTTTGCCAACCGTTCTTCTTACGCCGTAGGCGTCGCGTAGAACAATGAACGCCAAAATTAGGGCAATGGCAAAAGTAGTAGTATTCCCTTCTTGCAAGTAGATACTAGCGGCTAAAGAACTTACAAAAGCTGCATGTGAAGAAGGCATGCCGCCGGTTACAAACAAGTCATGAACGGACAAAGTTTTGAGTCTGAACCAGTAGATAATTAATTTAATCACCTGTGCGCCGAATCCAGCCAACAACACTGCTAATAGTATTCTATTCACAATCAATAGCAAGCAAATAAAGTTTAAAAAAGTGTTGTTTTAGAAAAATATATTAATGTGTTAGCCTTTTTTTAATAAATGATGGCTGAGTTATATACTAATCTTAAAGTTGGCCAAGAAGTAGTTTATGCTCCACAATTAAAGTGTTTAACACCAGAGCAAAAAGCTAGAATTAAAGAAAGAATAAAGGAATGGGATAGAATGTTAGAACCACAGTATCGTGCTTTAGAAGAATCTTGTAAGATTAGAACCGGTGATTTAGAGATTAGGATGACCTGTTAAGTTTTGTTTCAATATTCATTCTATTTAATTTCATGATGAAATTTATTGTTAAAATATTGCTTAGCTTTTAAAATCAATAAGCAGCTAGCTCCATGGCTGATTCTTCCATCCATCACCATTTTTACTGCTTCAATGAATGGCACTTTAATCATTTTTATTTGTTCTGTTCCATCCATTTCTGCTGTGCTAAAAGTTAAGTTTTTGGCTATAAATAAGTAAGAAATAGATTCAATAGAACTAGTGAACTGATCGAATTTTCCCAGAGGAATCCACTGCCTAGCTATAATACCTAACTCTTCTTTAAGTTCTCGCCGAGCTGCACTTAAAGATTCTTCTGCCTTTTCAATAGCTCCACCAGGTAACTCTATACTTTCATGACCAAGAGCGAAGCGGTAATCTTGGACTAAATAAACATTGTTTTCATCGTCTATAGGCAAAATCAATGATCCAGAAGTGGCTTTTATGGTTCCATAAATTCCAGCTTTTCCATCGGGGCGGATTACTTGATGTTCATAAACTTCAATCCAGGGATTTTTATATTTGGCTGTGGTTCGTTTAATCCTCCATGGCCCGCGTTGTTGCATGCACTGCCGCAGTATGATGAATATTTAAATGTTCAGAAATCTAATAAGGATTACTATCTAGTAACAAGCAAACTAGTTCAGATTAAAGCTTATTTTGCGAAACGTTTTTAAGGAAAGCTCTCTTGAAAAGCCTAGAACAGGCGAGTTTTGTTCTAAATACGGATTTCGAGGTGTCCATTATGACAGAAGCATATTGTGTAAAGTGCAAAGCCAAACGGCTAATGAAAAATGGCAAGGAAGTAGCCATGAAAGGGAAGGGCGGAGTACAAAGAAGAGCTATGAAAGGCCAGTGTCCTAATTGCGGAACTACTATGTTCAGAATTATGGGAAAAAAGAAGTAAAAGTTTAATTAATAATTATTTTTTTATAATTTTATTTATTGTTATTTAAAATTTCTAAAGAAAACTAATCATCATAAACTTCTGGATTGACTATCTTTTCAGGTTTCTTTCCAGATAACACCGAAATAATATTATTTGCTGCATCTAAGCTCATTTGCGTTCTAACTTCAACCGTAGCTGAAGCTGTATGTGGGGTTAAAATAACATTATAAAGTTTAGTCAATCGATGATCAACATTTGGTTCAGATTCGTAAACATCCAGGCCGGCGCCGGCAATTTGTTGTTTTCGCAAACACTTAATTAGGGCAATTTCATCTACCACTGAGCCTCGAGAAGTATTAATTAAGTAAGCAGTTGGTTTAATTAATTTTAATTCTTTGGCGCCAATAATATGCTTAGTTGTTTTAAGCAGTGGTACATGAAGGGTAATAAAATCTGAATTTCTCAATAAGTAAGGCAAGGAAACTTTCTTGGCTTTATAGCGCCGTTCGAAATCTTTGTATCTGACTACATCATGGTACAATACTTTCATTCCCATTCCGTGCGAACAGCGTTCAGCTACACCAGAACCAATCCTGCCTAAGCCAATAATTCCTAAAGTTTTGCCAGTTACCTGCGTTCCCAGCAGCAGTTGAGGATCCCAACTTTTCCAGCGGTGAGTTCTAACATAATCATCTCCTTCATGGATCCTTTTAGCTAAAGCTAACAACAAAGTAACAGTATGCTCAGCTACGGCATCGGAAACCTGCTGGCTGGGTGTGTTGCACACGGGGATTTTTCGGTGGGTAGCATATTTCACATCGATGTTGTCATAACCTACCGCATAGTTAGAAATCACCTTTAACTGGGTATTAGCCTTAATCACTTCTTGATCGATTCTATCGGTGATTAGGCATAACAAAGCATCACACCATTTTACTCCGTTTAATAATTCTTGGCGGGAGATAACTTCATCCTTGGGGTAAACTTTAACCACAAAATGCTTTTTTAATAGCGTAATGCCCGGGCCGGGTATTTTTCTAGTTATGAATACTTTCATTTTTATCTCCTATTGGAAAATGTTAAAGAAATATAATTTTTAAATATATAAACTTAAGTTACCCTGTTAAAAAAGTAATGGCGATAATATCATCTGCTAAGATATTGTTGGTGAATTCGTTGTTCTAAATTAGCCAAATCTCGGGTTGTTTTAATCGCTGGATCGTATAACCAAACACTTTCTTTATTTTTATCGCTACAAGCCGACGGGCCAACCAGAAAATAATGAACTCCCAAATCGCTTCTGCTTCCAATAAAATAAGCCAAATCTTGAGCTAAAGCTGATGCACGAGGATAAGAAGTACCACTGAACATCTCCAACGAACCTAAAGTTAATTTAGCCATAACTCTACCTTTGGCAAGATTGACTATTGTTACTACTTTCGCAGATTCAGCTAAATCTGCTGGTAATTGGAATGGAACAATTCCAATGAACGGGGGAAATACAGTGCCAACGGCCCACCCGGCTCCGTAAGAAGCATCGAGAGGCGCAGATGGATCTAACAGATAATTAGCGACTTCTGGTTTAATAAATCCAGTTTCAGCCAGGTCATCTACCTTGGACTTCAATTTTGGTTCAGTCCTGATTCTAGCCAGTTCCCTTCTATTACTGCTAGGAAATAATGCGGCCCTAGTGAAATTTTCTGTATGTGTGGCTATATCTTCTCTAATTCTATCATACCCCGAACTGACATCTTCAGCAGGATGGCGAAAATGTTCGGTGCTGGCTGTAGGGTCAAAAATGACCCTAGATAAAGTTTCGGCCATTTTTTCCGGCAGGTTTTTTCTATCTCTTAATAAGGTTCCTAATAGCAATTCTGGGCTGGCTGCAACTTCTTGTTTATCATAAAATAAAGTTAATCCATCTTTGGCTATATATTCTTTTTTTTCACCTGACGTTGTAACTCTAAGAGGAGTATCAATACTGGTATCAAATTCAGCATAGCTGTCAATGGAACCGCATTCTATCAGCTGTCTTAATTTTAGCTGATGCCATTCTAAAGCGGCTGGCCTATAGTGGTTATTTACTGAATCTACACTTTTGTTGCGACGATATCGCTCAAACCATCTTTGTGAAAATGCTCCCTTATCAGCGCGGTCAATTTCATAATGCAAAGAATGAGCTACCTCATGAACTAGTGGCAAGCTAGAGCTAGGAACTGTTATGCCAATATGTTTTAGGACGATTACCGTGTTTGTTGCCATAACCACGTTGTAAATAAAATTCTAAATTACTTTTATTCTAAGTATATTTTTAGCCTATCCATATCCAGATTCCACTCCGGTTCAAGTCTGCCTATCCGTTTGTAATATTTAACTAATCGCCGGATTTTGGAACTAGTTAAAATCAACCCGCGCTTAGCAGTTTGATCTTGTTTGTTTTTTTCTAGGTGTGTTTTAACAGTAATTAGCCGTTTAATTAAAGATAAGATGTCTTCTGGCAAGGAACGAGATAGTTCTTGTTCTTTCAGGATAGCTGTTACTTTTTTACCGGTGAGGGCTTTAACACTGTTTATTCCGTAACAATCTCGGAGAATAAGACCAATTTCACTGCTGGATTTTCCAGTTTTAGCCAGCTTGGGAATTAGTTTTTCCACTTCTTTGCCTTTGTAAGGCGCCCAACTGGGAATACGTTTAGGTGGAATTTTACTGCCACTTTTTCCTTTACGCCGTGAATGCATTCGTGCCATGATAATAAACCTCGGAGAAGAAGCTCTGTTGCCCATCTCCAGTACGCACAAGCCATAGTTAACAACATAAGCCGATGCGTCTCTCGAATTAAGTTTAAAATAGTCTGCTGTTTATAAAATTTATGCTGAATTTGGCCTTATCTGACGAGAAACAAAACTTTAATAAATAACTGCGGGCGGCTAGCCCTGAGCGGACCTGTGGTCTAGTGGCTACACGTTAAGTGCCATAAATGACATCTCGTTGACGAGCTGGCTAAGCGCATAATCGAGAAGATCCCCAGCAAACCCCGCTGGCAACAGCTGGATTTGGGGAATTCAAATCTGGGCAGGTCCACTTTTAATTAAATACGCTTAAACTATTTTATTCTAAACAATACACAAACCTTTATAAATAACCTATTCGTTTGGAAATTACCAATGGCTAAGAATGAACAAAAGAAAGTAAGCCGGATTAAAACCAGAAAGAAACTCTGGCATAAGATTTTATCCACTCCTGTTTTCGTTAAAAAAGAAATAGGAGAATCTTATCTTGGTTCTGCTTCCGAGGCTCAAGGGCGTTGTTTAAAAGTAAATCTTAAAGATCTTACTGGAAACTTGCGCGATCAGAATGCTTACGTTTCGTTTAAAATAGTTAAATGGCACGGCACAATTCTAGAAACGGCTCATATTGGTTATGAATTAACTCCAGCTTCAATAAAACGAATGGTGAAAAAAAACAGTAATAGGTTAGATGATTACTTTAGCTTTACTACCAAAGATGGAAAGCAGGTCGTAGTAAAAACGTTGATGCTTACCCTTCATAAGGTGCCTCGTTCTATACAAGTAAGTCTGCGTAATGGTTTAAAAGAAATATTATCAGATGAATTTCAAAAAAATAATTTTGATGTTGTATTTGGCAATGTTGTTGCTAGCAAAATACAGCAGCCAGCTAGGAAAAGACTGGCTAAAATTTACCCTTTAAAAGAAGTTGCTATCAGAAAATTGTCTCTTTGCTCTCAACCGGTTTCTGCTACTGTCACTGAAGTCAGCGAATCCAAAGAAGTTTCAGATAATAATCATTTAGAGTCATCTGTAAGTACAGTATAAACTAAATTTTGCTTATGTTGGAGATGCCATGAGGTTTCTTGCCTTTACGGATGTTCATGAAGATCAGCGGACTATTGCTAACCTAGTTAATCGTGGTAAACAAGGTGACATTGATTTTTTAGTTTGTTGTGGGGATATTTCTAATTTCAGGCGTGGCTTAAAAAACACTCTTAATGCCTTTAACCAAATCGGCAAGCCGGTTTATGTTGTTCACGGAAACCATGAAGAGCCGGAAGAAAGTTTTGCAGAGATGGTTTCTGCATATGAACACTGGATCAATCTTCACTTAAAATCAATACAGGTTGGAAATTATTATTTTCTAGGTTATGGCGGCGGCGGCTTTGCCATGGAAGATCCAAGATTTAGGAAGATTGCTCGTGAATGGTATGGCCGATTAAAGCAAGAAAAAACTGTGTTCATACATCATATGCCGCCCTTTGGCACCAAACTTGATTTGTTGGAGGTAGGCCCTGTTGGCAACAAAGATTACACTAAGTTCATTAAGCGTATGAAACCTAAGCTGTCTATTTCGGGTCATCTTCATGAAACATTTAATGTTATTGACAAGATCGATACCACTAAAATAGTTAATCCTGGCTGTAATGGAATGGTTATTGAGCTGAAATAATCTAAGAATTTCTGGTGAAGTTATTTCTGTTTCTTATCCAATTTTTAATTGAAAGGATGGCTATTTTCTAAAGCCAGGCAAATCCGGCATCGAGCTTCTTGACAATGCTGGCTGACAATAAACTTTCCTCGTTCAGTTACTTGACATCCACACTTGAGAAGTACCATTTTTTAAGACTCTATTGCGCTTCCATAAATACTTTACTTACCTTTATCGCTAAACCATGGTTTTGCTTATTAATTTCAGAAGTAGAGAGCAAGGAATTACCAATAGCCACCAATTCTCCCTTTAAAGTTAGTATTGCTACAAATTCTCCTGGATTGAATTCTTCCAGTTTGCTGATTCCAGGAATGGCTAAATCTCGGCCGTGGGTTAAACTAACTATAGCGCTATCAATAATCCAGCATTGGGGTAGGTGTTTTAAAGCGTTTTCAATTGGTTGGATACAGTAACGTAGGTATTTGTCGTTGCCTTCTTCGTTATAAAAATAATATGCATCTTGCAGATCATCTAAAGTAACCAAGTTATCTTTTTCACTGAATGGTCCAGCGTGGGTTCTTCTTAGTTCAGCCATGTGAGCTCCTACTTTCAGTTGCTGCCCTAGATCATGCACTAATTTTCGGATATAAGTTCCAGCCTGGCATTTAACTCTAAATAGCACCTCTTGCTGTTCAATTTCCAACAGTTTAAATTCATAGATTTCCCTGGTTCTTAGCTGTCGCTTAACTGAGCTTTTAATCGGAGGCAATTGTTGTATCTTTCCAAGGAATGTATTGGTTGCTTTTCTCAGTGTTTCTTCTGGCACTGGTTTATGCAGATGCATTAAACAAATGTATTCTTTTGGCGCAGTCAAAAAGAATTGAGTGATCTTGGTAGCTCTGCCTAGAGCTACCGGTTGCACTCCTGTCACCTGCGGGTCGAGAGTTCCAGAATGGCCAGATTTGGAAATTTTAAGGATCTTTTTTACAAAATCAGCTAACTGGTGAGAAGTTGGGCCTTTAGGTTTGTCAATGTTAACAATTCCATAATTGATTAATTCCTCAGTAGTTCGTTCCAGGGGATATTGTCCAAATACGCCCGGTTCTTCTTTCTTTATAAATATTTGTCGATCCATAAATAGTATTTTTTTCATGACAGTTAAAAGATTTTCTAAAAAGAATTTTGATAAACAACTTAAGAATCAATCAGGCTAGCAAAGGGTGTTATTATTCTTTCTGTTTTTTGCTTACGGCAATTTTACTTTTCTTTTCCATGTTTGCTTCTAAGGGTTGTTCTTCTTGCACTGCTGTTTCTGCCGGCTTTTTTTCTGTTTTGGAGATCTTAGAATCGATTGGTTTTGCTTTAACTGAAGGTTCTTTTTTCTTCACGCCAAATAATTCTGCAGTTACCACTCCTTCTTTAGTCTTGGAGGCTAAAACTTTGATATGATGAGGTGGATTCCGAATTCCATGCTTCCATAATTCTTGGTTTAATTGAACGCCTAATCTTACATCCGGTGATTTCATGTGCTTAACCAAGAATTGTCTTAATGCTCTAACCGCTTTTTTAGTTCTATTCCAACGCGGCGCTTTTAAGTATTCTCTTCGTAAAGGAATATTATAAGTTCTTTCAATTATTTTTGCTTCGTTTTTAGCCATATTTATACTTTAGTTTTGCCGCGCCGCCAACTGCGTTTTACTTCCGTATGCCTAGATGGATGAACTCTCCGGCCTTTGCCATAGACTTTAAACACAGTCCAAAAGGGCGCCCATTTAGTTTGCTTGTTTAATTTTATTAAACGTCTTTTCTTGGCAGGATGTTTGTAGCGTGTCATGTTAATTCTTACTAATTATTTACAAGCTTTATGCTCGCTTTTAGAAATTTGTACTGCTAATTTATCTAAAAAGGAAGTTCCTTTAGGTGTTAACACTCGGCCTTTGTGCACACCTTTTTGTTCCTGTTTGACTAAACCAGATTGCTCTAGTTGTTGTAAAATTTCTCTAATAATCGATCCAGAACCTTTGTAAAATCTTTCTGGCTTGTGGCCTCTTCCTTTCAAGCCGCCATATTTAGTTCTTAATTTTTCTGTGCCAATAGGACCACATTTAGCTACGCTTCTTAACACTGCTGCTGATCGGTAAAACCACCAATTAAAGTTATCCGGCAGCCGCTCTTTATGGCGGCCAGTCTTTACAAACTTAGCCCAGGAAGGAAATTCCACCAACCGTTGGTTTTTTAGTTCCTCTGCAGCCTGGGTAATTAGTGTTTGCGGGCTTACTACCAAGATATGAGTCATGCCTCTCCGGGATAACTAGTTCTTTATAAATGTTTTGGGAAAGATGATTTGCTTAACGGCAACTGAGTGTTAAGTCATATTTTGATAAACTTGGAAAAACAAAACATTTAAAACTTTAAAGTTTCTTTCTAATGGAATATGAACTTAAAAGATGTGGTAAGAAGAATTTGGTTCTTGCCGTTTTTGTTGCTAACTGCTTGCCAAAGCGGTAGTGCAACACTTCCTACGCTTAAAGAAATCTGGGAAAAAATAATTTGGGTTGGCACTCTGGGATTTTTGGGCACACAATTTGGGCCGGAAACTCCCGTTGGATTTATGCGGTTAATGGTGTTCATCTTGGTCTTTGCTCTGTTGTTTGAGGGCAGTAGATTGCTTGGTTTGCAACGAAATACACAGATTACTGTTTCCTTGGTATTATCTATTATTGCTACAGTATTTATGCCTAAGGGAGTTTTGGCGGGGATAGGTGTAGCTTATGGCACAGTAGTTTCATTTTTCTTAATTGGCGTGCCGGTATTTGCCGGATTGTATGTAATATACCTGCTTCCCTCAACCAATCGCTGGTTGATTGGTATCAAAGTTGCTATTATTGGTTTATTATTGGCTTTACTAATTATAATTAAAAATTTCGCTATAGCTGGACTAGGCCTGCCTTAGAAAAATGGTTACCTTAAACTTTGAAGCAATGTCCATATGGATTTTAGAGTTAGTAAACTGGGGAATAGCTATTATATTTATTATGCTAATCCTCGAGATCTGGAAGTGGTTTACTTTTAAGGAGGCCGGAGCTGCATCTTCCAGCCAACCATCTTATTTAGGTAAGTGGTGGAACCTGGCCAAGAGCAAGTTACCTCAGCCGGGCAGTCCCAGCAGCAAAAAGAAAAAAGTAGCTAAAGGGTTGGAACGAGTTTTGGCCAGGGCTTTAAGGAAGGCCTATAGGTACAATCGCAAAATGTATGAAGATATTAAGAAAGCTCATAGAGAGTCATTTAATACACCACCAGACAAAACTAAAATAACTAATTATCTAGAAGAGGCCAAAAAGTTTAGAGGTACAGTAGTAGACATTGATGCTTTAGTTACTGATGTGATTGCCAAAGTGGATCCAGTAATTGTTTCTAATCCTACATTGAAAACCAGGTTAGATACTCTTAATAAATTAATGCAGAAGGAATTATCTAATATCAAAGATAAGTTGGATAAGTATGGCCCTGCTCTAGCTGGTTTAAACAAATCAGCTTTTCAGGCGTATCTTGCTTCAATGAAAACTTCCTGCGAAAAAATAAACTCAGAAATTCTCGGATTAGAAGTAGATGTAAAAGATATAACTAAAAACCTATAAATTAACTAAGTTTTACTTTGCTTCCCAAAGCTTGTCCTGGCAATCCTGCTTCAGAAAAAATAGCTCTTACGCTGCCAGTTCTTCCATGCAGAGCGGACACTTTACCTTTCAGCTCTTTGCCGGCAGGAGAAGTCCAAGTTACAGTTTTCCCCAGAACTTTTCCTGCTTCTTCTGCAGTATCAGCGATTTTGAGAATAATCTGCCCAGTATTCTGATGATGCTTGCAGCGTCTGAAACTAACCACGGTAGCTTCCATAATCTGTTCAGAACCGTAGTTATTTATAAGGTTTTTGTCTAGTAAACTCTTTTATCTCCCTATTGCAGCTAACTGGCTCATGCGCCGGCGCAGTGAAATAAAGGCTACCAAACTTAAAGTGTAACCCCATAAATAAAACGTGTCTGAGAGTACTGCGGTTGTGCCATAAATACTTGATGCCGTGGCGTAGTGAAAGAAAATGTCGCCGATCCAAATACTGCCACTAGCTAAAAAAAAGATCAACAGCGGCTTAGACATAGCGTTCAGTTGCCGATAAAATAAAATGATGCTGAATGAAGCAGTTACAATCAGCGAGCTCAATATTGGATAAAGGTAGCTAAAAAGGTAACCTTGTTTTGGATTAACCAGGCTGGATAAAATGGTTAAAGTCAGCCCCAACAATCCAATTCCAATTAGTAGTATTAAAACTAACTTGGAACTACTGCCATAGTCTTTGATTAAGTTGTAACTTAAAGCAATAAAGGAGATCAAAATGACTAATGCGCCGGTTGTCCAGTAAACGTCTTGTATACCAATGGCAGATGTATCTTTAAACACCACCCTAGCCAGAAAGTAAGATACCTCGCCCAAGGCGTAAAGCAAGTAGCCACTGACCATGAAAAAGAAAATAAAATAGTTGGTATCGTCAAATAGATCTTTCAACTTATTGCGAAAAAAACCTTCTAACACAATTACTCCCACGCTAGCTGCTAAGGTGGCTGACAAGGCAATGATTAATGAGAATATATCCGGAAAAGTATATAACGCCATCATTAATGGAAAAGAAAATTGATATATAAATAATTCGCTAATGCCTATGTTTGTTATTGATAATAATGGGGCAGCTGGGGGGAATCGAACCCCCTCCACAGGTTTGCTGCAAAGCTAATTCCACAGACCTGCATACTGACCATTATACGACAGCCGCCATCTTCTAGTTGCAGTTATTTCCACTTCTTTAAAAATTTTCCTTAGATCATCAGTACCTTTTGCTTTCTCTTAACGGCTACGTTTAATTTAGTAGTGTATCCTAAAAAATCGCCTCCGGCTTGCAGAGGAAATTCAGTCCTGCTTTCAATAGTAAACACTTTTCCTTTAAATGGTATTAGCGGCGCTTTATTTAGTCCTAATTGAGTAAAGATGATGGCCCATATTCTAAGTCCTTTATTAAACCAAGAAGAATGGGTATTAACATTAGCCAGGCCTAAAATAACTCCATCATCGCTGTCAACTTTACCGATAGTAGAGCGCAGCCCGTAGCCAATAAACGGAATTTTGGAAATAATCAAGTTAAAACAGTTTTCCCAGCGGTAAATTCTATCTTCAACCAGGCAGTGAATGGTATAAGCCAGCCTAGGGCCAAGTACGACTTTTAATGAAGCTGTAACATAATCCGCTAAATTATGATTTTGTATAGATTTGATGTTTTTGACAACTTCTGCATCTATACCCAAACTAAGAAAAGTAGTTTGAATTTTTTTTTGATTAAACCCTAATTCTAAAATATCCAGCAACACTTCTTTAAACTTAAACCTTGATCTTAGATACTCAAATCGCTTGCCTTTATAGAAGTAAGAATAATAGCTATTGCCTGCACCCAATGGAAAAAAGCCCAGGCTTTTATCTTTAAAAATGTCGTGATTTAAAGCGCTTTCAAATGATCCATCCCCCCCTGCAATAATAATCTGTTGATAATCTCTTATCTTTTCTTCAACTTCTGCAAAAATATCTTTGGTTTTGGGCAGAAAGATAATCCTGGCTTTTCTTCTTTTAGCGAAAACTTTTAATAAATGCTTTCGATAATGATCATTAAAACCACCCGACTTGGGGTTAGCTAAAATTAATAGTTTTTCTTTATCCAAAACCGTTCCTGGGCCCTTTTTTTGCCGGATATTGTAACTATAATTAGAACTGTAATCAATGATGGAGGTCATAGCTAAAACTGCTGTAATTATGGTAACAATCTGGACTATGGCAGTTAATGCTGGCAGCCAATTGTGAACAGCATTTTGCTGTAAAAAATTCTGAACAAGAATTAAAAAAACCAAACTTAGTTCACTAATGGTAATTAATTTTCCAGACCATTGTTTCCCTAATAAAATGTTATCTCTAGTCGCCATGAAGCGAATTACGCTAACAATTATGTCACGCGCTATTAAAATTACTAAAACAGAAAGGGGGAATATCTTAGTGGCAGTCAACCAAAGAAGTAAACTTACTGCTAGGATTTTGTCAGCGTAAGGCCTAAGGAATGATTCCTGGTCTCGGCGGGCATGTTTAGCATACAGCCATTCGGTAAAACTAATTATTATAGACACAATTAATAAGACTATTCCAACCAACAAGTAATTTCTTGTTCTTTGCGAAACTAAGTAAATGATAATAGGAATGATTAAAATTTGCAGTACAGCCAGCGAATTACGCATAATCTTAAGATTGCCTAAAACTGTTAAAAATGTTTCTAAATTAAAATCACTAAGACAAATAATTAAATTCCCATTCCGGAAGGAAGACTATGCTCTTGGGCAGAATATTTTTTATTGCTTCCTACAATAATGTCATCGATCCTGATGATCATTTCAGCTACTTCAGTAGCAGAGGAGAGAGCTTGGGTCTTTATTTTTAATGGTTCAATCACACCAGCATTCCAAGCGTCTATAATCTTTCCTGAAAATACATCAATTCCCGGCCATTTTAGATGCTGGGCGGCGCGCAGTTGAGTAATAATTTCTAAAGGATCTAATCCTGCGTTTTCAGCTAAAGTTCGAGGTATGATCTCCATGGCTTCTGCAAAAGCTTGCACCGCTAATTGTTCTCGCCCTATTAGTCTTTGAGCGTAAGTTCGCAGCCCTTGGGCTATTTTCATTTCCATAGCGCCAGCTCCAGCCACAACTTTGCCTACTTTTATCGCTGCAGCCAAATCTCCCAATGAGTCAATCACAGCTCTCTTGACTTCTTCAGCTACATGTTCAGTTCCACCTTTAACCAACAAAGTTACTGCTTTAGGATTTTTACATTTTTCAATAAAAATTAATTCAGTTGCTCCTTGTTTTTCTTCTCTTACTACTCCGGCTTGTCCCAAGTCTTCTGACTGTAATTCCTTCCAGTTGCTTACAATCCTTGCGCCGGTAGCTTGGGCTAGCTTTTCCATATCACCTTTGGTTACTCGCCTGGCTGCTAAAATTCCTGATTTGGCTAAGAAATGTTGGGCTAGATCATCTATCCCTCGTTGGCAAAATAATACTTTGGCGCCGCTTTGTTCAATTTTTTCCACCATCTTTCGCAACGTTTTTTCTTCCATATCTAAGAATGCAGTTAGCTGGTTAGGATCAGTTATTTGAATTTTTGCGTCAATTTCCGTGTTCTTGATTTCTAAAGGCGAGTCTAGCAGCGCTACCTTAGCATTTTCGACACGCACAGGCATTTCTGGATGAACCCGTTCTTTGTCAATAACCAATCCTTCTATTAATTCGCTGTTATCAGCGCTTTCACCAATCTGCTGTTCAATTTTGATATTATCAACATTTACTTGGTTATTTTCTGCTATTTGTTTTATAGCTTTGACAATAATTTCCGCTAACTTTTCTTTATTAGCTTCGGCCCCTTTACCGGTCATGGCAGTGATGGCGATTTGCTTTAGCAGCTGATCGCTGTTTAAGTTAATGTTTTCTGCTTCACGCTGCAAAATTTTTTGTGCTTCGGCTTCTGCCAGACGATAGCCTTTAGCCAAAACTGCAGGATGAATTTCTTGATCCAGTAAATCTTCGGCTTTTTTTAACAATTCGCCGGCTAAAATCACTGCGGTGGTTGTTCCATCGCCTACAGCCTCTTCTTGTGTTTTGGCAATTTCCACTACCATTCTAGCTGCCGGATGTTCAATCTGCATTTCCGTGAGAATGGTTACTCCATCATTGGTTATAGTCACCTCGCCTGCAGGACCAACAATCATTTTATCCATGCCTTTCGGTCCAAGTGTGGTTCGCACTGCTTGCGCTACAGCTTTAGCTGCAGCAATATTACTATGTTGCGCATCTTTTCCCGTGGTTTGTTTAGTATCCTCAGGCATTATAAAAATAGGCTGCAAATTGGTATTAGTCATGGAGAATCACTTTAGATTTTACGTTGAAATTTTAACTAGCTTCAGAACAGTTTTTATAAAGGTTATGAAAAATCGAGTTCCAGTTGTTTAATGCAGCCCTTTAGAATTATTTTTTAGTTTTATCTATTTCACGAAGCCACATTAAACCGATCCTAATAACTAGTTTGTTAAATTTGTCAGAAATTCGATAAGTTTTTTTATATAAATCATAATCTATTAGACCCATTCCTCGCATAGGGGTTAGAATGCGATCATAAAATTGTCTTTTATTATAGGAAATCCTTTCTTCGTTTTCCAACGGCGACTTGCCGCGTTCTTTCAAGACTGTTTCTCCATCATGTAACCGGGTAGCAAATAAGCTCATTTCTGTCTTGCCAATCTCGCCTTTGTTTTCTCCCATGTAAGAAATGAGCATTTTAGCTACGGCTTGCTGCTGCTCTGTAGGAAAGATTACTTTGTAAATATCATCCGGCAAATTGAATTGGTCAAAGAGAATTACCATAACCACAAAAAATAGTAGAATAATATATAAATATTACGCTAATGTATACTGAACTCCAGGGTGGCTGACTTAGCTAAAGGGATAAGAATACAAGAGGACGGTGAAATTGCTCTTCTCTTTTGACGTTTAGGTTTTACTAGGGAACTAAAATAAAATGTAGCACTTGATTTTACCAGCTATACCTTGCTTCTACACGATCACAAGCATCATGAATTGGATCAAATATATCATCCTCATAAAAGCGACCATTAGTTTGCTTTAAAAGTATAGCCATTAGTTTTGTTACCTCAGTTACAAAACCTTTAACTTGTAATCTTCTTGCCATTTCAGAAGCTGGAACTGCATCGGTTACCCCAGTTAACGGTTCGTATACAGTTACTCCAATTTCTACTACCGCACCAGTTGGCCTGTGTTGCATATAACAGAGTGTTTCTTTGCTTCCCCGGCTTTCAGGTATTATAGTAATGTTATTAGCATCTAAATAATTAGCAATTCTTTGTTCAATACTTGTTTTGTCTGTCATTCTTATTCCCCCATTAGGTGGTTTTAGTTGAGAACATTGGGCTTATTTTATAAATTTTTCCAGTTATTTACTTAATTTACCACTATTAAGTTAATTTCAGTAACTTTAAATCAAAGAAACAGAAATTCCTAACATTTATGGTTGGGTCTAGTTGCTTTTCGGGATTTTCTTTAATTGTAGAACAGTAAGTCCAGAACTCTGATTTTTATCTTAAGCATAGCTACACTAAGTTTTATTCACTATAAAATTTACCAGTTGAGAAGGTTTAGTTAGGCATTTTCATAACATCGTGGAAAGGTTTATATATAATTTCTCAGAATAATGGCACCATGGGCAGAATTAAGACCACTTATGTCAAAAGAAAAACTAAAGCTTTGTGGAATTTGCATAGTGACAAATTCACTACAGATTTTGATCAGAACAAGAAATTAATGCAGCAATGCACTCAGATCCTAAGCAAAAAGTTGCGCAATGCCATTGCTGGCTATATGACTCGCCTTAAAAAAAGAGAAGCTTAATCTTGTAAGATGTGGCGGGTATAGATTAGCTGCGGATTATGGCGATACTATTATAAACTAATTATTCTTAAGTAACTTAAAAGGAGGCCTAGGATTTGTTTTTTTAAAATACTCTAATTCATATGCTTAGCATCCAACAGGATATTAAGGATCTCCGGCGGCTCAAAGAGATACTGGTTATTTTTTTTAAGGCAGGGTTTGGATATTATATCCATAAATCTAAATTTTCTTTGCATCTGCCGTTTAAACACAAATTAGGCCGCCACAGTTGCATTAACGACCAGCAACAGTTGGCATCGCGATTGCGGAAATCGTTTGAAAAATTAGGGCCGACATTTGTTAAATTAGGGCAGCTGTTATCATTGCGTCCAGATTTGGTACCAGAGATCTGGGCTAAGGAATTTGAAAAGCTGCAGGATTCTGTGCCTAAATTTTCTTATCCTGAAGTAAAGCAAACCATTGAACAAGATTTTAAAGTTCCCCTAGAAAACTTATTTCCTTATTTTGAGCATGAACCGATCGCTTCAGCTTCTGTTTCACAAGTGCACCGCGCTCGTTTAGCTTCAGGAGAAGAAGTTGCAGTTAAAGTAAGGAGGCCTAATATTAAAGAAATCATTGATACTGATTTGGATATCTTATTCCTTATTGCTTATACCTTAGAAAAAAGATTCCCTGAAACACGCAACTATAAGCCCATAAATATCATTAAAGAGTTTGCTCTTTGGACTAGAAGGGAGCTGGATTTTACCAGAGAAGCGGAAAATGCTCTGCGCATTAAGGCTGCTGCCAGTAGCAATCCTAAGATAAAGATACCGGCTATTTATACTAAATACTGTTCTCAGCGCGTGTTGGTAATGGAGTATATCCACGGTCAGAAGTTAAGCGCATTAATCAGTCAGAAGAAACATAATCGCAACATTGTTAAAATTTATTTCTGTTCTATCTTGGAGCAGGCTTTGCTTCACGGCATTTTTCATGCTGATCCTCACCCGGCTAACATTTTTGTAGATCAGGACAAAACCTTAGTTTATCTTGATTTTGGCATTGTCGGCGAGTTGTCTATTACCGATAGAAAAAAGATTATCGAATTTATTCGCTCCTTGCCAGAGAAAGATCCTAATAAGAGTTTCAAAATAATCCTTTCCTTAGCTCGATCGGTTGATCCGCAGCAAGTGGATGAGTTTAAAGACCAAGCTCTGCCTATTTTGCGCTCAGTTTACACCAACACCATAAGCCAAGTTAGTTTAGGAAGAGCCCTATATAAGGTAATCTGCTTGGGCGCGCAAAATAACATAATCTTTGATTCAAATCATGTATTGATGGCTAAGGCGGTTTATCAAGCTGAAGGGCTGGCGCTGCAGCTTTATCCTAATTTTAATGTGGGAAAAGAACTGCAGGGATTTGAGCGTAAATTTTTAATGCAAACTTACAATCCTTTGCAGTTAGTTAAGGCCATAACCACCAATCTTAAAACACAGAAAGAAGCTATCATTAGTTTTCCAGAACATATCCTCAAATTGATGGAACGCCTGGAGCAAAGCCCAGTTGCGCCACACTGTGAAGAGCAGCATTGGAATAACCTGGAGCAGAAAATTGCTAAATCTTTGCTGCAGCATCAACTAACTTCTATTACTATTTGGTTGTTGTTAGCAGCATTAATTTTCTTTTATTTGGAAGGGAAAAACAGCTTTTTAGGCTTGCCAATTAGTGTTATTTTGTTAATACTGGTTATTATTGTAATATTATATTCTTTAATTTCAAAGTACAATTTTCATTGGAGGTATGAACTATGAAAGATAAATTGCATCGGGTTTTAAAAACAGGTTATGGGTTGGGACTGCTTAGCGCGGCCAAAGCTAGAGCTATCGCCGAACAACTTAGGGACGACTTGCATTTAGATAAAAAAGAAAGTCTGCAGTTGGCTAAACAACTGGTAGCTTCATCGGAGAAAGTTACACTAGACGTGATTAAAATGGTGGATAAGCATCTGTCAGAGGCGCTAGTTAAGTCCAAGTTAGTGAAAAAGAACGAATTATCTTGCATGAAAGAAAAAATGCGTCGACATCTGTGGCCAAAGAAATCATCTAAAACTAAAAAAAGCAAGAAGAAATAATTTTTTTGATTATTTTTATAAATAACGGCCTGTTTTTAATGCTCTATGTCCAAGAGCCCAGAACAAGAAATTTTAAGGAAGCTTTGTAATGCTAGTGATTGGAGTTTTGTGGAAAAGTTATTGTTAGAAGATAACCTTGGTCGTGAATTAATTAGGACTGATAAAACTTGTCAAGAGGTAATAGCTTATTTGGGATTTCCTCCAACAACTGAGAGTGTCGGCGGTCGGACAGTTTTAGTAGAAATAACTAGATTTTTATTAAATCAAGGCTATATCCAAGATAATTCTAAACCTTTCAGGAGAACTTCTACACATAACCGCCATAGTGTTGGGGGTATGGAATTAATAGTCCATGGTGTGAATCATGATCGAGAAGGAATTAAAGAAGTTGGTTCAACTATAAAACATTCAGATTTAGTCGTTTTAGAGCCAAACTTACTTAATGGAAATATTTTGCCAGGTACGACTATGAGAAGCTATTTTACTGGAGCCAAAGAAGTTATGGTTATGTCCAGGGCAGAGGAAATGCGTTATGCAAGATTGTATGAACATGGTTATAATTACTGTACCGCATTACTATTGCATCTTAAGATTGTTCCTTATTTTAAAGCAGTAAGAGAACATGCTGAATTGCGTGCCTCTCTTTCCAAAGATCAATTATTGAGGATAAAAAAAGGTATAAATGCACCATTAACACCTCCACTAGCCAGAGGTCGAGCGGCTTATATTGTTGGAGGTACAGATCCCATTGAAGCCATTGCATATTCTGGTAGTTCTCCTAAACCAGTTGCCGACATATTCGTAAGTGCCAGTAGGTCTTTGGGACAAGGAGAGTTTGCTTTAGAACAGGCTCGATTAAGAAATTTAAGATCAGTAGATTTAGTAATAGGTACAGCGCACGCTAGAGAAATGGAACTTATTTATGGTCTTCCCGGAGTAAGGGAAGAATTTTTGCGAAGAAGAGATACTTTAGAAACCAGGTTGCCGTATGCTCTCAGCAAGCTTCCGGCAGCGGTTAAAATAGTGCCGATAGCAGGTTTGGTTACAGTGGCTTATGCTAGTTGTTAATCACTACTGTAATCACTGCTTTCGTAGTTAGATATTTTTTTAAATTTAAATCAGAGCGGATAACTGCATGAGTTCTAAATCTGAAAAAGTATTGGTAATCGGAATCAGCGGCATGGATTATAAGGTAACCAAAGGACTGATGGCTGCGGGAAAATTACCCCATTTTCAGCAACTGGCAGAGGAGGGGAGTTTTTTGCGCTGTGATACTTCTATCCCTTCAGAATCCACTGTAGCTTGGCATTCTATTGCTACTGGTCTTAGTCCACAACAGCATCAATGGTTTGATCTGGTTAGTCGTGATCCATTAACTTATAGCCCTAAGCTTATAGCGATGGATCAAAACAACAATGATTATTTTTGGAATAATATTAAACATCCCGGACTGTTTATTTCAACTCGCTGTTGGCCAGCAAAGAATTTATTCAGTGATATTTTGGAAAATACGGATTATAAATTAGACCTATTAAAACTAGTTAATACTGTCGTTGAACGCGAACAAGCGCTGCAACAACAATTCAGGAAAGAATTAACCGAATTCGATCACTTCAGACAGGGATTATTAATGATAAGATTCGATGGATGCCAACTATTACAGCAATTATTTTGGAAAGATTTAACCCTAGGCAAGAAAACAGACAAGATCATTCTTCATCAGAGAATAGTTGATTATTACCAGGAAAAGGACGGATGGTTGGGCCAAGTAGTAAGTAAATTAAATCCAGATATAAATGTAGTGGTCATATCAAATCATGGAGTTACTGGTTGGGAAAGGGCGGTAGGCCTTAATTTTTGGTTATTACAACAGGGGTTTTTACAGCTAATCCCAGAAATAGAACCAAGTACTGGAAAAGCTTTAGTCCAGGTAGCTGATTGGAATACCACCCGAGTTTATGCTTTAGGATTTAACAGCCTTTACTTGAATTGTGAAGGTCGCGAAGGAAGCGGAGCGGTGCAATATCGAGAACCACTGTTGAAAGAGCTGATCGGCAAATTGGAGAAACTAGTTGATCCTGCCACTAATGAACGAATAATTCATCAAGCCTATCGCCCAGATGAACTAGGCATGGTTAAAAATTGGCAGTCAACTCCAGATTTAATCATTGGCTTTAATCCAGGTTTTGCCATGGCTTGGTCAACGGTAACTGCCGGTATCGACAGCTGTTTTCTGCAAGATAATCTTGGGCCATTTTACGGCACCAACAATGTTGATGCTGTTTTTGTGCCTGGAATTTTCTTCTCCAATCAGAAAGTTGATGGAACTACCATTAGCTGTTTAGATTTAGCTCCATCTATTTTGTCGCGGTTGAATTTAACTGTTCATTCAGAGATGAAAGGCCGAAGCTTGTTCTAAATTTCTTAAAGGAATGGAGCAGTTTTTCAAAGTTCTCTATAATTTTCACGGAATGCTTATAAAGTGTTATTCTTAATTAACTATAGTATGCCTCGTCCTAAATTTAAACAAAAATGTGGTATCTGTAAACGTGAGTGGGTAGTTCTCACTGCTCGCGAATTTCCAATTTGTGATGAGTGTCACGTCAAGCAAATTTTTTCAGAAGAAATTACTGATAAGGATTATGATTTTTTGAACTTGGATCGTTCTATTTACCGGCAATCGCGTTTTTTAAGATCCATTCGCCAATCTTATTTGATGTTTAAAACATTGTCTGCAAAACAGATTTCTGCCTTCAAGAAAACACTGGCAGAATTGCAAACCAAGAAGTAACTTAGTTTCAGTATAAGCCTAAATTTACTGTAATGCTTAACGTTTTATTTTTTAACTAAAGTTATATAAACTTTTAAATTTAATCTGCTAATCAATGACCGCCACATGGGAAATTAGGCAAGAAGTAGCTAAAATTCCAGTATTTAATAAGCCCGTCTTAATTGAAGGTCTGCCGGGCATAGGCAATGTTGGTAAGGTGGCTATTGATTTCTTAATTGAGGAATTGAAGGCTAAGAAACTGTATTCTTTTTTCTGCTATAAGTTTCCTTACTCGGTGTTTGTCAATGAAGAAAACTTAATTGAAATGCCCAAGCTAGAAATCTATTATAAGAAGTTTAAAGACCAAAAAATCCCTGATTTATTGTTGTTAACTGGCGATATTCAACCCATTGATGAAGAGAGCGGCTTTTCCTTTTGTGAGGAAGTAATCAAAATTATGAATAAATTTAATTGTACTGAAGCCATAACTACGGGAGGCATAGGCTTGCAATCCATTCCAGAAAAACCAAGAATCTTTTGTACCGCCAATCAAGAGGATGCTCTTAAATCCTATCTCAACAAAAATTTAGGCTTGGAGAAAGAAATTTTCGGAGTGGTTGGCCCAATTGCTGGTGTTTCCGGTATCCTGTTAGGGTTAGGTCAGTTAAGAAAGGTGCGCTGTGTTTCGCTGCTGGCTGAAACTTTCGGGCATCCTATGTACTTGGGAATTAAAAGCGCTAAAGAGTTGTTGAAAGTAATTGTTAAAAGATTTAATCTGAATATAGATATCCATAAGATGGACAAGGAAATTAGCGAAGTTGAGAAGGAGCTGATCAAAAAAACCAAAGACTGGGCCGCGGAAATTGCCAGCAATCGAGCCGGCGCTAAAGCTCTGGATAAAGACATAAATTACATTGGATAAAAATTTAGTAAAAGTTAATTAATATACTTCCATCAGAAATGAACCTTAGTAATACGTCTATCTCTATAACTTACCCATAATTTTATAAATCGTTAAACTATCCATTTGCTCATGCACCAAAAGAGGGATAGTAGAGGTAAAGCTAAGCTATTTTCTTGTAAAAAAGGTCAAGTTACAACCTTTATTATTATTGGTATTTTACTGATTTTTGCAGTAGGTGTCATCATCGCTCTGCAGCAACAAGTTGTAACCTTCGGAAAACAAGAAATTGTTCCAGTGGAGCGCGGTTCTGTAGAAAGTTTTGTTAGCCATTGCTTGGAAATAGTTTCCAATGAAGGCTTATTCTTGATGGGACAGCAAGGCGGTTTTATCCAAGTGCCATCTCCTATAGCTAACGATGCAAATTTGCATCTTAAAACTTCTCCTTTTACTTTCATACCCTATTGGGCTTATGGAGAAATTGCTGACATTCCATCCATAAAGGACTTGCAGGATCGGCTTAACCGCCATATTGAGGAGAATCTGGGGCGTTGCGTTCTAAGCACTCCAGCCTTTCAAGAAAATTATGTTTTAAAAGAGCAATCGCCAGTTTTAGCTGACACTAAAATTGTAGATCAAAAAATCATTTTTGCTGTGGATTGGAATATCCAAGTAAAAGACCAGAATGGTGAGATTGTAGCTGAACTATTACACTTTTCTGTTGATTCACCTATCCGGCTTAAAGCTGTTAGAGATTTGGCTGCGGCTATAGTTAACCGCGAACTACGCCAATTAAAATTGGAAGATCTAACTCAAGATTTACTTGCCTTAGAGCATCCTGATGTACCGTTGTTTGGTACTGCCTTTAGCTGTAGTGAAAAACGCTGGAGGATTGATACCGTCAGGCAGGGCATTAAAAATCTACTCAAGACCAATATCCCTCAATTAAAAATTAAGGAAACAGAGTTTGTTTCTTTTCCCAAGGAATTAACTTATTATCAGAATCATTATTTGTGGGACTTGGAAGATGATGTATTGCATCCTCAACTTTCAGCCAAGTTTAGCTTTGAGGATAACTTTCCCTTCACTTTTGAGGTTACGCCGCGTAGCGGCCAATATCTTACTAGCAACCAGATCGGAGGCCAGAACGACTTAACTTCTGCTTTATGCTTGCAAACTTGGAAATTCGTTTACAATCTAGAATTTCCCGTGCAGATCGAAATAACCGATGAAACAATTGGATATACTTTAAAGTTGGCAACTACCGTTCACTTAAAGAATAATATTGCCGATCGTTCCGCGACTACTTTTACTAAACGTTCTACTTATTTTGATACTTATGGTGATGATCAGTATTGTAGCGATGCTACCATTCCCATGACCGTTAAAACTTACGAATTAGTGGAAAATTCTCAGACTGGAGCTTATAATCGCTGGCCGTTGTCTGGTGTGGACCTGAAATATAACTGTTTGAGATACAGCTGTGATATGGGAAAAACACAATATGGTTATGCTGGGCTGGGCCATGTAGCTGCTTTCAAAACCAACTTTCCATATTGTTCTGGGGCGATATTAAGGGGCACGAAAGAAAATTATAAAGAAAATTATGTTTTGCTAGCCAGCCGTGCAGAACAAGAAATTGAATTAAATTTGCTGCCACTTAAGGTCATTCCCCTAAACAAGATCAAAGTAGTAAAACATACTTTTAGAAATAATCGAGTTGGTATATCTCAAGAAATGGATCAACAAGAGGTAGCTCTCATTACCTTAAAATTCAGGCCGAATGAAACCATGCCGCCAGTTCATGAAGTAACTGCGGTTAAATCGCCGGCTATAGGAGAACAATTTACGGTTCAAGATACTCTAGCTCTGCTAGGCAAAGCAGACTTTACTTATGATTTAGAAATTAACTTGCTAGAAGATGAAGCAATTGTTGGCGGCTACAACAGTAAATGGAATGTTCCTTGGAGTTTATTGGAATCCGCTCAAGAGATAACTTTTCATGTATTGGCTGAAGAAGGATTAAGCGAGAATGAACAGTTTCAGTTATTCCTAGATTTGCCAGCTAAGAGCCAACTTATTCCTTTGCCAGAAATAAAATGAATCAGAAAAACTTAAATTCAATCACCGCCTTGTTCCTTATCTTCTTATTGTTTAATCTTCCTTTAGCTGCAGCTCAAGAAGTTTCTGCTTCAGGATCGGATCCTGCTAGCAGCGCTGATAAAACCCCGCCGGAATTGGAAGTAAAATTTCCTGAGATAATCGCTGGAACTAGTTTAGTTTTATCCGGTTCTTCTGAGCCAGAGGCAGTAATTAAGGTTACAGCCGATTCTACAGTGAAGGCTTTGGCTAAAGCTGATAAAGAGGGTAAGTTCACTGTCACTATTATTTTAAAAGAGCAGGAAACTCATGTAGTATCAGTAACTGCAGTTGATAGCGCAGGGAATGAAGCATCAGTAGAAGGCAAAATTATTTCCGATTTACAGCCACCAGTAATAACCCTCAATCAGCTGCCAAAAATAGTGACAGAGCGCTCTTTAACGATAACCGGAACAATCTCGGAAGAAAGTTCTTATGAAATTTTTCTTAATGAACATTCTGTAGTTAAAAGCAAAGGGCAGAAGATTGACAAAGTAATCTCTTTAGAAGATGGAGTTAATAACCTTAAGGTTACAGCTACAGACCAGGTAGGCTTTAATGCTACTCAAGAAGTGGTCTTAACTGCTGACTTGCAAAAACAATTTGTCCGCGCTGAAATTGAAAATGGCAATGAATATTATGAAAATAGCGCTAGTTCCGATATCAGCGGCCAGACTAAACCCAACTCTAAAGTATACCTTTATGTATTCCGTCCTCTAGGTTACCAGTATGTTCCTGATTTTTCTAAAGCTAGAGCGGTAGTGGTGGCTGATTCTAAAGGCGAGTTCAAGTTTAAAGAAGTTAATTTTGCGAGGGATATTACTGATATAGCTAATCTGCGTTTAGAAGATTTAGCTCCAAAACAAGTTCCTCCTGATTTGTTAAAAGTAGTATTATTTTCTAGCTCGGGAGAAAATCAGCAGCAGCAATTAACTTATCAAATCTTTATAATTTCTGAAGATGCACAGCAACAAATAGTATATCTGCAGCAGACAGTTAGGGTTAATTCATGCAGCTCAGGCGACTTTAGTTTTGCTATTCAGTCCATGCCGCAATTTCAGCTGCCATTGCGGTTAGTTCCACAACTGCTGGACGGTGGCCGTCAGGAAATTCAAGCAGTGTTTGACTTGCAGTATCAGGGAACAGGTATTCCCTGGAAATCTAAGTCTGCTCCGGCTTACAGCCCTTCTTACAGCTCGGGCAATTATGGTGTGGGTGGTGTTGGCCCGGCTTATGGAAGTTATGGTTATAGTTCAGCTCAGGAAACGATTGATACAGAACAAGGGTTTAGGGTAAGCAGTTTACAAATTGAAAAAGCTTGTACACAAAATCAAGTTAAAGATGAAAAAAATGGTTTAGGCTGTCGTATTATTCCGAATGCTAATCATGTAGTAAAGAATAATGATGGCACCAAATTTTATGTCACCTGGAAATTAGGCCGAACAAAAGAGTTTAGCAAATCCAAGGAAGATTTTTGGAATGAATTTAAAAATAGGCGATTAACATTTCCTTTAAAAATTACGGTTAATTACCAAGAACGGCAAAATGACGGCACTTGGGGCGCTTCTAAAGTACAGGCTTCCTGCTATGATTTGGCCTATCAGGTTGATATTCCCATCGACAGCAAGAATTTGATTCCAGATTTTCTGGCTAATGAGGGGGTAGATGCGCTTAACTTTACTATTGCTCAGTTGGAAGCCGTAACTCCAATTATTGAAAAAGTCTATCTGGTAACAGCCGTGGTTTCCATGGCTGCCTTTGTGTTAAAAACCGCAGCTCACTGGTCGCGGCTGGTAACTTCGCGAGTGGAAGCTTACTTTTCTCTGGCAACAGCTATAGCTGGCAAAACTAGTGACAAACAGCCCAGATGTCCAGAAGTCGCTGCGCAATCCAAGTTGTATTTACGCGAAACTATTGAAAACTGGTGCGATTTAATTAGGAATCATAATGCTTACAGTTCAGACCTTCCTTCTACGGTGCTAGCAGCTTGCAATGCTGGCGGAGCCGACAGTGAACCTGGGAAAACCATTACTTTAGAAGAGCATTGTCCGCAGACCGCTTCGGCTTGGAAGTTGGAAAGTTCATTGAACAGTGCTTACCGTTGGAGCTGGGACCGTTCCTTTTGTCGGGCTGTTCCGGCAGGGTGGACGGCTAGCGAATCGTTAGACAAGATTGGCACGGTAATTTTAAAGCAGCAGCAGTGCGCTGTGACTGGCAAAGGCGTGCCGCTGACACCTATTGAAAATTGTCAACAGTATGTTCAATCAAATATAATTAATCAAGTTCCGGCCGTGGCTAATCCTTCTTCCAGCGCTACTAAAGCTACCTTATCGGTAGCTGCAACTAAGGTTAGTGAAACCGGCGGAACTTGTTGGCGGGCAGGAAATATTGTCTATTACAAAAATCCAGCTCTGCAAAATCCCACCGATAATAAAAACGGAATATATGTTCTTACACCTGTCGGAGATTTATTTGGCGGTTTGGTTCCAGAAGGAGATACGCTGCTAGTCTACAAGCCGCAAGGATCAGAATCGTTTATGGTAGCTCGCGATGTGACCTGCGCTGATCTCTGCCGCACCAGCAATAAAATAGACCAATATGTTATGGAAGGCTGTTATGATGAACAAGTGCAAGCCGATGGAACTGTAACTTTAGAGAGAGGCGATACTAAATTAATTAAAAACCGTTATCCCGCAGGGTATACTAAAGATTGTTTCATTAAAGGTTATGATCCTCATAAACCAGGCAGCGCCGCCGACATTGCTAGAGAAAATGGCAGGCCGGTCTTCCAGCAATGTGTTTGCGCTGGAAAACAACCAGATTTATCTTCCATACCCCCCAGTACAGATAGAACTTTGCGCACAGCTATGGCTAGCGTGGATGGCGCGGAAGAAATTTACTCTTTCCGCGAAGATCAAATTTTCAAGGAGTCTAAAGGAACTGTTGGCACTTATTATCCTAAAGAAAGATACTATGCCGGCCGGGATTTCTCTGGCGCATTTGGCGCTGATTACTTGTTGGATTATCTAGGCAGCGAAAAAGAAGTGCATGAAGTTAATCCGCATACGCAATTGATCGGCACTTTCCAAAGTGTTTGCTTATCTGGTATTTTAAAAAATTTAAAAGTTCTTAACAGTATTTTGGTAGGCATGCGTAACTGCCTAGTTTCAGCCAAATATACTGGCTTGCAGGATGCCGGTGCTTGCAAAACTTTGTTCACCCAGCATGTTTGCGGTTTGCTGTACCAAGGCATTGCTTATCTAAGTAATCAATGCAGTCCGCTGACTTTTGATGATAAAGAAAAAGAGGGCAACCTTTTTGGCGATGCTGGTGAGGTTATTTCTCAAGGGTTTAAAGCTATTCCTCAAGCTCTACAGGATTCTATTAACGACGTGCAAAGAGATTATGGCAATGCTAAATTAAACGAATACTTCAGGGAAGGAGCGCAAGGGTTTGCTCAATCGATGTGCTTAGCTGCTTTTGGGATAGAATTTCCTTTGTTTAGCACTGATTTCTTGCTGGATGCAGCTTACACTTTCCCTACCAAGTCCATTGTAGTATTAGGGCCGCGGCAGCGCGAATTAAGTACAGTAAACCCGGCCCGACAAACAGCAGTATTTAATTATAACATTGGGGGGGTGATTATGCCAGGTTGTATAGTGAGAAACTGGAAACTTTCCTTAAAATGCATTGGTCCGGAGGATTTAAGCAAGCCCGGAGTTGATTCTTCTTGCGGCGGCCAAGGCTGCGACTGTCTCAATGCCCAAGGGCAAAGCAGCGGCGTTGGACAGAAAGAATATTTATTAAAAAGCGGGTTTAATCTTAAATCAGGAGAACTATTCAGCATCCCACTGGAATCTCCCCTCAAGGTAGATGCTCCATACCGTTACGATCACGTTAAAGTAGAGTTGTATTTGGATCAATTAGAAAAAGATAATGCTAAAAATTGTTTTGAAGAAGGATATTTTGATGGAGTTAAAGGCGTGTTCTATGAACCGTTGGTGGATACCTCCCCTCCAGCGCAAATTTCTTGCCAGGCTAATTTACTTACTGGAGAATACCATTGTCCAGAGCTAAGCAACTTGCTTGGATTCGGCGGAGCATTCATTGAAGAACCGCAGATCAGCTGCTGGAATAAAAATACTAATGCCTGGACGACTTGCGATACTCCTAATTTGTTTGTTGCTAGTACCACCGATCCGATCAAATTAGGGGTGCATGTAAATTTAGATAATAATGCTAAATGCCTCCGGCGCACTGTTACTCCGTTAATTCCGGGTGTGCAGAATGATCCACCATTTATCCGGCCTCTTCCAGCTAACACTCCTGGCCAACTCATCATTCCTGACGTGCTTACTACTGTAGATCCTTCTATGTTTAGCGGAGTCAGCAGCAGTATTCAATTAGCTGGTGATATCAGTAATCGCGGCTGTGGTTTAGGATTTATCCCCGGTTCAACTGCCTCTTCGGCCAGTGGTTCTTACAGGTTGACTTTTATTGATCAAGGCGATGGAACTTTCCAAGTGCAGATGCAGGGAACTTTCCCTGAAACTCCCGGTTATGCCCCCGGTGCTAATGCTGGTTCAGGCAGTTTATTGGTTAGTGGCAGCCAAAATAAGTTTACTGAGAGTGAAATTAATAAGATTGTTTTCAACATGGGTGGAGAAAAAGTAACTGCTGTTATCCGCAATGTTAACGATCTTCGTGCTGAACAGAATAGGAATTTCTGTGAGTATCGCATTAGTTCTGCAGCTTTCTCCAGTCAGCAACTTAACACTAGGCAATTTACCGTGCAGTATCAATTGTTGGAAGCCGATGAAGCTGGCGGTTGTCAATACGCTACCCTGCCGGTGAGAACAACTCAAGGAAGAACTGCTGCTGCCAAATTAATAACCATCCAGAAAGAAGAGCAAGTATTCCAACAGGGCGCGGGCATAGCTGAACAGTTCCAGCGCAAAAACTATGATCAGGTTCTGCTAATGGCTAACTCCATTATTTCACAGCGGCGCGGTGATTTAGCTAATGCCTTGGCAATTTATTATAGTGTAGCGGCCACGATTAAGAAAGGAGAGAAAGAGCGCAATAATCCGCAGCTGTATCAACGAGAAGTTGATTCTTTGCTTTCAATTTTCTTTGATCGGCCCTCGGCAGTGCAAACGCCTTACGAATCGGCAGAAGAAAACAAGAATGAATTCAAGAAAATAGCAATTTACCTCTGTCAAGTTGATGGCAGTTTTGGTAAAAAATATAGTAATCACAATTATTGTTAACAATATGACTATTACAATTAATCATGAATTAATGGTTAGAACTAAAGCAACGGCTTTTACCTACAGTAATAAAGGAAATATAGCTGTAAGAATTCTTTCTATTTTAGTTGTAGCGATCATCACTAGCGCTCTGGTTCTTATTTTAGTCCAGGCCGGCCTGATTTCAGTCAAAGCGGAATATGAACCAGTAGAAGTGCTAAACGTGCAATTTTTACCGTTACGCAATTATGGTTACTTAGAGATTAAAGACTTTTCTTTCTGTTCGCAGATTGACGATAATTTTAATTGCCAACAGCAGCGGCAGTTTAAGTTCGGGGATAATGTTTACTTTAAATATCAAGCGGAAACTACTGCCTTAAATGGTCAGGTGATGATAGTTAAAAATTATCGAATTAAAAATCCCAGCGGAAAATTGTTGCTCGATGCTAGTTCCAACAACAATTTTTATGTTAATGAACGCAGCCCTAGCCCCTCTAAAACCATCACTTTTAAAGATTTTTTTACACTAGTAGGCCAAGGTGAAACTGGTGGATACACTTTGGAACTAATCCTGGAAAATCCACTAATTGAGCAGAAAACAATTCTAACTCAAGAATTTGAGGTGTCGTCATGACTAGAAAATTGTTAATTTCATTGTTTTTAATAGTGATATTGTTGATACCTTTGGTTCATTCTGCTGGTGAGGTTATAACTGTAAATCCAGAAACTTCTCTCTCTAATTTCTTTGAAACAAAGTCTGGGGACTATCGATTTAATGCTCAGCAGGGGAAATGGGAGTATCGCTATTGGGGGGTTTGGGAAAGTGATGATATTCAACCCGTGTCGAATGGAAGAATACATCCAGAAATTAAAGCCAGCTTGTTTGGAAAGAATGAACAACAAGGGTTAAATTATTTTCAAGAATTAAGTTCTCAAGGAACTCTGTTTGGAGTGAGATTGTTTATTCTAGGCTTGCCTCCGGTTTCAGCAGCAAGTTCTAGTATTGGAACTACTGTTTCCAGTATGCAAGTTGGCGCTTTATTAGATGGTGATGGCTCTTCAACTAACCCTTATCATTGGAGTGGTGCGCTAGTTGGAGTTGATATCAATTGCCAGCCTAAACAGTGGGATGGTTCTAGTTGGTCTAATTCTTTACCATCGTCTAAGTTAATTGGAACTGGGATGGCTAACGACCCTTTTAGAATTTCTGAAGCAGTAAGGGGATTAGTTTGCGATGGCAGTAAGGTCTATAATGTATTTTGGAATTCTAACACTAAAGCTTGGGAAACTAGTTTTACTGAAGTAGAAATTAAACCGGGTCAGACTTTAACTGACGTTGTTGGCAGTTCCCCCCTAGCTCGCAGCTGCAACTCACCTACTTGTAACGAGATTGATAATGTCTGGAGTCAAATTAGTTATTTATTGAAAGATTTGTCTGTTAGCTTTCAAGGCAAAGACTGGGATCCTTCTGCGGGATGGGTATTGCAATCTATTAGCGGTTCGTCTTCGGTAGTCCTAAGGGATACCTCCTCAGCAACCAAAGTCTGGCCGATTGATAATCCAATAATAACCTCATGTTATGGATATCGTACCTTAAATAATCAGCAATGGCATGATGGTTTGGATTTGGATGGTGTTAAAGGGACGCCAATTAAAGCTGTGGCTGCGGGAAAAGCTATTATTGTAGAAGCAAATTGCGCTCCTGGACAGAACCCCTGTAATTCAGGTTATGGAAACTATATCATTTTAGAACATGCTGATGGAACTTATACCAGATATCAGCATTTAGATACAGTTAATATAAATCAGAACGCGCCGGTAACTGTGGGGCAACAAATTGGTGGAATGGGCAATACTGGTTTTTCTGTATCTGGTTCTGGCGGCGATGGAACCCACCTGCATTTTGAAATTTACAAAACGGCTGACTTTAGCGAAGATATTGGAAAGGATAGTTATGATCGTGATCCATTATACTATTTACCTCCATTGAATCTCTACAAATTTCCCTCTTCCTGCAAGAACTCACCAACTGTGGTAAACTTGAAAGCAGGAGGTTATAATGTAATTGGGCCGTAAGATTATTTAATTACCAAAATACTATACTTATTTTACATCCGGTCGTTGTGCGCCGAAGTTTTTGTTTCGGTGATAATCTATCCACTCTTCAATGATTTTCAGGACTTTATGCGGGTTGCTGATGTCGCGCAGCTCGAAACTGCTGTTGGTCATACTTTCTCCAGAGATGCCAGAAATAGAAATAGTGCCATAATCTAGCAATCGCTGTATCCTGTTCTGCCTTAAGTTGATGTTGGGGATGAAACTAAGCGGGGCAAAGTAAATGTTTTTTCTTGATTGTTTAATAATGCCTTTGATGTAACTAATTTTATCACTGGTTATGAGGTAGCGGTGCGTGATCCTTGAATATTCCGCTGTTAACATGGAGAACACGGCTAATCCAAAGATAGCTTTGGAAAAAATAGCTTTTAGATAGATTTCTTTTTCGTTTAAAATAATTAGAAATACCAGCAGCAGAAAACCGCATCCATATTCTATTAAAAAAGCTTTGCGCGTTTTTCTTAAAATAGCAATAACTTTCTCTTTAGAATCCATTATTTTCAATACAACTACAAAAGTTTATATATTTTATGGGAAGCACCGGAAAGAATGCCAGAGCTGCCAGAGGTTGAAACTGTAGTTCGGCAGTTGCGTTCCAAAATTCTCGGTAAAACCATTATTAACTTACGCATTTTTGATGAAATGGTCGTTGATCAAAGGATACTTAACATTCTTCCTTCATCTATTTTAGCTGTGGAGAGACGTGGTAAATCTATCATTGTAACCTTAGACTCAGGGAATAACTTATTAATTCAACTGCGTATGACCGGCCATTTTTATTATATAGAAGATACTAACTCTTCAGATAACTCTTATCAGAAACATCTTTCTGGAATCTTTGATTTAAGTGATAATTCTCGATTGACTTTTAACGAGATTCGGCGGTTTGGCTCAGTCAGGTTGTTTAATAAACAGCAATTGCAGAAGGAACTGGCCGATCTTGGACCGGAACCATTAGAAATTAACAGTAAGGAATTTGTGAAAAGGATTAAATCTTATCCAGGGGCTAATCTTAAGATGAAATTGTTGGATCAATCTTGTCTGGCTGGAATTGGCAATATCTATGCCCAAGAAGCTTTATACCATAGTGGAATCAATCCACTTCGCCGGATCAATGCGGTTTCTGAGAAGGAGCTGCTGGTTCTATATGAGGAAATGCAGCGTATTTTGCGCGCAGCTATAAAAAACAATGGTACCACCGTGGAAAATTTTTCTCATTTAACTGGCAAAGGCAATTTTCAGAATTTTTTAGCGGTTTATGGCCGTGATTTTTGTCCCAAGAACCACAAAGTTCTCAAGACAAAAATCGGAGGCCGTGGCACAAGTTACTGTCCGGAATGCCAAAAGTAAAAGCTTTTGAGTTATTTTTTCTACAGAAATTCTTTAACTTTTCCAAACTTGAAAATTTCTCCTTCATTAACAATATAAATAGTAAATTCTCTAATGTTTTGTAAGAATGGGCTTAACAGTTGTTCGCTTAAAATGTCAGTTCCTTCTATTAACGGATTAAAGCTAGGCACAGCTATTAATTCTTTATTTCTCTTCCAGTAGCCTTTCATGAAGCACTTATATTTCTCCCATTTGCTGCCTTCCCTAATAGTTATTGCAGGGTGTTCGTGGCCAATAATTATTCTTTTAGCGCTGGTTTTGACTAATTTATCTCCATGCACCACCAAAATATCATTAATTCTAACATTGTTTACTACAGCAATATTGCGTTTTTCTACGATAGATTGGATGGCGGGGTCGTGGTTTCCTTTAATAATCACTATCTCTTTACAGTAATTTTGTAAAAAATCTAGCAATTGTGATATCTCAGTCCATTCCTGCCTTAAAACCGACCCAAATTCATGTTTAAGGTCCCCATTAATAATTATTTTTTTAGGTTTGCTTTGGCTTAATATTCTTGTCATAACAGTTAAAATTTCTTTCAACTGAAACTTTGGCACTAATACTCCTCGTTTTCTCAAGGCTTCTTCATAACCAAGATGCAGATCATTGATTACCAGGATCTCTTTATTTATCAACAAGGCAGTGTTAACAATCTCAATGTTTTTGGAGATAATCATAGACTTAAATAAATAAGAATTTTATATAAATTATTTTGTTGTGAAATACTTTAATCCATCTATCGATAGTTAATCATTATACCTGAAAATCTTTTGCTTGTCGTCAGTATAAACTTAGAAAGATTTAACCTTTGAAGCTTAAAATTCTCCTTGCTTTTGATTCGATAGGTTTATATACTAAATTCTCTTAATTCAGAGAATAAGAGGTGATAGTACCGTGGAGAAAAAGAAAACGTCTAAGATTCAATTAGGCAAAAAAAATTATGAAGTTCACCGCATAGCTCATTATACTTTCTTTGTTGGTTTAATTATTGCAATTCTTGCTGGAGGTTGGTACAGCCTTATCTTTAATGGTAGCTGTTCTGCTAATCGTGTAGTTAGCCCCGTAGCTTTGGTAACTACATTAGTAGTTCTCGGTTTAATTGTTGGTTTGTTTAACTTGACCACTAAAGAAACAGTTCCATTTCTAGTCGCAGCTATTGCTTTGATGTTATCAGGAATTGTTAATTTAAGTTTAATTCCCGGAATCGGCGGCTGTTTAAGTTCGTCCTTAAGCAATATTGTAGTGTTTGTGGTTCCTGGAGCAGTAATTGTGGGATTAAAAGCTATTTGGCGACTGGCTTCGGATTAAAGAAAGAATTTTTATTATTTAGTTTTTAATTATCTACCATCAGTTTATTTTAAACTACTCACAAAATTATTTCCTGGAATAAAGAACCTCCATGGTAAATCTGCAGATTTGGTTATGCCGATTCTTTTGCTGCTGACAACTGCTGTTTTGAATCCATCATCAAATACTCGAATATTTTTTCCTAAAGGCTTATGGTTATATTCTTTAGTTATGGCTAAGGCCTGGCACAATTTGCCGGGACCGGAACAAAGGCTGTAAACCAGATTAGTTTTTCTCCTAACTCTAAGCAATTCCAGCTGTGACAGTGGTTGTACTGCTCTAATTAAAACCGCGCCGGCTGTGCTTTTATCAGTAGTAATATTTAAACAATAATACATTCCATAAATTAAATAAATGTACACATAACCATAGGTATCAAACATAATCGAGCTGCGCTCTGTTTTATGATAGGCATGAGAAGCTTGATCCTGAGCGTAAGCTTCTGTTTCTACAATTCTGGTATTAATTCCATTAACTTGCAAAATCTTGCCTACCAATTCTTTGGCTACAGTAAGGGTATTGCGCGCAAAAAAAGAACGAGGCAATTTGTCCATAAAATGAGGTTAATTGTTCTGTTTATAAAAAGATAACTTCTTTAACAATAAATCGACTATTCTGCGGAGCAGCTATTTCTGAGCCAGTACAGACCTTTAAATCATATAAATCTTTATATTATAATCGCAATTATCTTCATCTTCTGTTACAGGTTCTGGTTCAAGCTCAGGGTTTGGGATATCTATTTCCTTATGGATTCTCCACCGTTCTTCTTCTTTCTCTCGACGTTGTTCTTCTTGTTTTTTGATTTGATCAATGATGTAAGCTTCTAGCATTAATCCTAAACTATTGATTAAAATTATAAGTTTTGCCTAAAGAAATTATACCGTATATACTGAGAAGATAACCCGAATAAACCATCCTACAAAATAACCTAGAACAGCTGCGCCAAGGCCGATTAATACTATTTCCAATCCAGATTTGAACCAACCTAATTTAGTATACTTAGTTTTGGCCAAGCCAACTAAAAAGAGAGTGCTGATAGTCAATACTGTTGCTACCGCTGCGGCAGTGCTATTGCTGTAAATTAAAAAAGGAATAATAGGAAAAAACGATCCAATAAGAAAAGAAAAAAACATGGTTAGGGCATTGCGCAGCGGCAGGTCGAATCGCTCTTCTGACAACCCTAACTTTTTTTGGATATAATTTATAGCAAAAGTTGATTGATTATGTTTTTCAAAATGATGGGCCATGGCTTTAATTTCATCCTGATCGAAACCTTCTTTGCGCAACAGTGAACGCATTTCACGCAGTGCGGCCTTAGGCGATTGTTTTAACTCTTCTTTGGTAGAAGCAATCTCTTGTTGGTAAACTTCTCGCTGTGATTTAGCTGAGAGATAACTTCCTGCAGACATGGAGAAAGCGCCGGCTAACATACTGGCCATGCCGGACAGAATAATAGCGTAAGTGCCACCGCCGCCAATGTAAACGCCTAAAACTAATCCTAAGTTTGAGACTAGTCCATCTTCCATTCCAAAAACAAAATCTCTGATGACTGTTTTAATCCCACTGATCATAAAATATTACCTTGCAGCCGCCATCAACACAAGCTACCCCTCCCTGTCCGCAATCAATAGAGTTAGGAACGCATTCAAAGGTGCAAATTTTATTTTGACAATCGGGGGAAAATTGTTTGTTAACAGCATCAGTAGCGTGGCAACAGGAAGATGGAACACAATCTAAATCACTACTGCAGACTTTTTTCGTAGGTATACTTGAAGTGCAAGAAACAAGCAGCAATGATACCAATGCCAAAGTTGTCAACATTAACTTCAAATCATATCACCTTTTTTTTATTATTATAAAACTGTTAATCTAGCCTGTAATTTGGTTTGTATTTAATATAGGTTTCGTAAATTAATTTTTTAAAATCCTCTCCTCAAAATTGAGCACTTCGCTGATTTCCCCCTTTAAATTTAGGGGCAATAGTTGCTGCACTTTTTCTAGTGGATAATTGCCTAACAGCCAAGCTAGTTTAACGTGAGCAGTTTCTGTAAGCATATCTTCACCAAAAATTATGCCGATCTCTTTAAGGCGCCGGCAATTAGCATAAATATCTGGATGCACTCGGCCAAAGATACACTGAGAGGTCAAAACGATAGTGCCTCCTTGGCTAATGAATTTCTGCAATGCTTGATAGTTAAGAAGGTTTTCTTCGATGTTAGCCGGCGCTTGTCCGATTCCTGTGGCTTCCAACACTAACCCTTTATACTGTTCTTTAGTTAAAGATTCTATCAAAGTTGGCATCATATTGGGATAAACTCTAACTACTGCCACTTTTTCTTCAAAATTATCTTTTAAATGCATTTGGCCAGTCACTTCGCTGCGCTTTGAGTAAGGCTTGTTAAAAGTTATTTTCTTGCTGTTATAATCTACTGTAGCGATTACTGAATCATTGACCGCCTGGAAAGCATCGCGGCGGGAAGTGTGCAGTTTTTTAGTTTTGCTTGCTGGATAAATATTACAGTAATTGTCACTGGAAGAACCATGCATGCAAATAGCCACCCCCACAAAATCAGTCTTAGTAATGAATTCGGCCGCGCAAAGCAGGTTTATGCCGGCATCGCTGCTGCCGCGGTCAGTGGATCGCTGTGCGCCAACCAAAATAACTGGTACAGGCAAATTGTCAAACATGAAATTCAAAGCTGCGGCAGTAATAGCTAGGGTATCTGTTCCATGTCCGATGATGATGCCATCTACTTTGTTAGCAATTTCACCTTCAATGGCAGCAGCAATTTTTTGATAGTGAGAAAAGCGCATATCTTCTGACATCAAATTGGCTACATGAACTGTCCTAACATTAGCTGTTGATGCAAATTCAGGAAACAGCTGCAAGAAATCTTCAGCTTTGAAACTAGCAGAAACACCGCCAGTTTGGTAATCAACTTTGGAAGCAATGGTCCCGCCAGTATGCAAGATAGCTATGATGGGCAGTTTCTTTCTCAACTTAACTTTTTTTGTAGTTGGCGAAGGAGGTTTGTTTTTCTCTACCAATTCCATCTTTTTAATTTCCTGCTTAGGAAAACCTACATTATACCCGTTAGACAATTTGAGAATCACTATTTCCTTGTTGGGAGATGGCACTAACATGCCTTCTACAATTTCAGTTTTAGTGGAAAGTTTAATCTTATCGCCAGGCTGAGCCATAACGATTAGAATTTCTAAATATTTATATAAGTTATGTTTGGTTAAATATAATCATGTTGGAATTAAGACCAGAACTTTTAAGCAATTATTTAGCTTCATTATTTTTTGGGGCAGTAAGTGATGTTAAAATTTCCCAATTAGGCAGCGGCTGCGTTGGAACAGGATTTTCTGTCAATTTTAAAGTTGACGGTCGGCCGCAGCGCAAGATTTTGAAAACTTTATTTACTTCCAACTTGGGAATGGATCATTTTTCTGACCGAGCCGGAGCGTTATTGCTGGCTCATTCGCATTATCATAAAGTACCTCATCATGTTAAATCCATAGATGTAGGAAGTGTGGCTGAAGATGGCCAGATAATTTCTGTGGGTAAAGCTAAAGAATTTTTTATTTTGATGGATGAAGCGCATGGAACAAATTTATTTACTGATTTTTCTAGAATGGCTAAAGAAGAGAACTTATCTTTACTGGACCAAAAGCGGATCATCGAGTTATCTACTCTGTTAAACCAGTTGCATCAACAAAAACCAGCCGAGAATAAAGATAGTTTGTACAAACGCAGTTTGCGCAGCGTGGTTGGCGGAAATACGTCCATAATGTCTATTATTGACATGTATCCGCAAAATCTTAGCTGGGTTACTGCTGATGAATTCCAGCAATTGATATGCAAAACTATCTCTTTTTGGACAAATTATCGTTTTAACAGTAACCGTCTTTGTCACGTGCATGGGGACTTTCACCCAGGAAATATTTGGTATCAAGAAAATGGCCAGTTGACATTGCTGGACCGTTCAGGGCAGACCTATGGTGAACCTGCCGATGACTTAACTGCCTTTAGCATAAATTTTATTTTTTATGCTCTTAAAGAACGCGGGGAATTTTCTGGAGCACTTAAGCGTGGCTGGGAGTTATTTTGGCAGAACTATCTACAATTATCTGGCGATCGGGAAATTTTACACTTGGCTCCCTTGTTTTTAACCCTGCGGGCCATGGTAGTTATCAATCCAGTGTTTTATCCCGACAGCTTTTTTGGGAGCAAATCGCAAGCTGATCTAGTTAGGAAGAAAATGTTTGTTTTTGCTGATAAATTATTGCAGCGGAAAATTTTAGATGTTAATCATTTGGAAATATAATTTTTCTAACAAACCTTTATAAGTTAAATCTTAAAAAAAGAATTGATGGAAACAGCCACTCCCTTGCCGTTGGATGAAATTATCGCTGCAGAAAATATCGCTTCACTGCGTGAGAAATATGCTGACAGTGGGTTAAAATTTCCTAGCGAAAGAAGTTTTTTAAGAAGATTGCGTCGGGATTGGCGAATTATTAAGGATAGAGAATTGGCTGCGGCCAAGCAAAAACCAATTCCTAGGACTGCAGAAGAAATTCATTGCTTATCTGTTGCAGTTGGTGATCAGGTTTATAATTTATGGGGGGTAGTACATCCCACTGGTGTTTCAACAACAGCTTATGGATCGGCCGTAAAAGAGTTGGTTGACAAGACTAAAGGCCAAACTTGGGCTATCGAGCAATGTATTGGATCACGATTTGAGCTTGATGATTTGAATAATGGATATGGTTCTCATTTTGAAATGAATGACCACATTGTTTCTAAAGTCTATGTGGATTTATTAAATAGCAGGACAGCTTTTAATATGGGAGTGAGAGTTTCTACATTACCCTTAGCTATGTTGTATTTTTTATTAAGGGTTGGTGTTGATGTTTTACGAGAAAAGCGTAGACGTAGCCAACTTAGTTCAAGTTGCCTATTTGAAAAAACACCTTTACGAGTGGCTTTTGAAAAATTACCGAATCATCCGAAACAGGTATTGGAAAAATACCATGGTCAAATAAATTTACCTTTAGAAATTGCTGTTAGGGATAAATTGCCAACACCAATTGAATTAGAATTGTGTGATAGAAATTCTAATCCCAGTTATCCACCCCTGACACACAGGCGTTCCGCTTACATGGCAGAATTCCTTAGAGCATCTAGTTCTGTTATGGATAAAAATTTCTTGGGCGGACGGGATCATGTACCTGAAATAAAATATTTTCTTACTCATGGTGTAAAAGATCAAATGATTATTGACTTAGCTTCTGAACATGCTGAATTAGCTAAACATGACCCGAAAAAATTGGCGGAGTTAATAAAACAGTTTAACAAACAGCAAAGTAAACTGAGCTTAGCTTCATTCTCCGTGGGTTTAGTTACACCGTCCTCATTAGCTTATACCTTATATCAATTGTTAAGTTAGAAGACTTAATGAAAATTTATTTCTTCTTGCTCTTCTCTACGTCCTTAGTTAATTTCAATTTTTTGATTAACTCTTTATATCTATTTCTGATAGTTACTTCAGTTACACCAGCTACATCTGCCACTTCACGCTGTGTTCTTTTTTCTCCATGAATTAATGATGCAACATACAATGCTGCTGCGGCAATTCCGGTTGGACCTCTACCTGAGGTTAATTCAATATCCCGGGCCATTTCTAAAATTTCCACTGACTTGGACTGAGTCTCTGGGCTTAGCTTTAAGGCTGAAGCAAACCGAGGAATATAATCAGCTGGATTGCTTGGCCGAATGCTGATTTCTAATTCTCTGGTTACAAAGCGGTAAGTCCGGCCAATTTCTTTTTTTTCAATGCCAGAGGCTTCTCCCATCTCATCTAATGTCCGTGGCACTTCATGGCGCCTGCAGGCTGCATATAAAGCTCCTGCAATTACTGATTCCATGGATCTTCCCCTAACTAAGCCTTTCTGTACCGCTAAGCGGTAAATTCTGGCAGCTTCTTCTTCTACTGAGCGTGGTAAACGCAAAAAGGAAGAAACCCGTTTCAATTCCGCTAAAGCTACCTTTAAGTTTCTTTCAATAGCAGTACTGATCCTGATGTTCCACTTCCTTAACCGAAAAAATTTATCTCTTTCTTTGTCGGAGCTGAGTTTATAAAAATCAGAAGTGGTGCCAACTTCCGTACCTAATCCTTGATCAAATTGAGTTTGCGAGGATGGCGCTCCAGTTCGCCGCTTGCTGCCGCTGTCATCATCTTCGAAGTCCCGCCACTCTTGTGAGAAATCAACCATGCGGTCTTCTATCACATATCCGCATTCCCGGCAGATAGTTTCACCTCGTTCGACATTACGATAAATATTCTGACTAGAACATTCCGGGCATTCTTTGATAGATTTACGCATCATAGCCTAATTAAATCACCTATACCCTCAGAACTACTATTGTCCATAAGCAAAACTTATATAGTTAATTAAAGATTAGTTTATAAATATTTCTATCTTGTGGGGCAAGTGGTAAAATTATTTCAAACAGAAGGAGTAAAAAGGGCTCTGTAGAAAGTCTTAGGTAAATAACTGCCCTTTCCAGGTTTACCCTGTGGGGGGCAGGGTGGAAGGTAAGT
>CAZRCV010000004.1:60789-63174 GCA_964598745.1 uncultured Methanosarcinales archaeon | reverse complement strand
CTTTCTCCGATAAGCTGATATAAAGCTTGCACTTTTTGCTGTTCTGTTAAATTAGTCATTTTTCTTATCAAAGAAAACCCCATTTATAAACATTTTGTTACTATTAAGTGGTCTTGTTCTAGTACGTTTCTCCTGCGCTTAACTAGGATAGAACTGCTATAACCAAAAGTTATTTTAAGAACGGGCTAATTGGATTAACTAATGAAACTTATTTTGTTAGGCGCCCCAGCCAGCGGCAAGGGAACTGTCGCTAAGAAATTAGCTGCTGAGTTTAAGTTAGAACCTATTTCGGCAGGCGAGTTGCTGCGCCAAGAAGTCAATAGCAACACGACCATTGGCAAAAAAATTAAAAAAACTATTGAAAGCGGGGATTTAGTTCCCGATCATTTGGTGATTGAGATTGTGCGGTTATTCATAACAGGAAAAGATAATTTCATCCTAGACGGATTTCCTAGGACACTGCATCAAGCCAAGGATATCCAGAATTTAAATATTAATAAAGCGATATATCTAAAGATTTCTGAACAAGATGCGGTAAAGAGAATCTCGCAAAGAAGAATCTGCGAGCAAGGAATTCACACCTATCATCTTACAGTTATCCCGCCTAAACAACCGGGGATATGCGATGTTGATGGAAGCAAGCTTATACAACGGAAAGATGATTTGCCAAAAACTGTTCGTGAGCGGTTTCGAGTTTATATTGAAAAAACCAAACCCTTGATCCAATTTTACCGCCAGGAAGGAATTTTAATCACCATTGGCGCTTCACTAACACCAGAAGAAGTTTATCAACAAGTAAAAACAAAAATCGATGAAATTTCATAAATTCACATTAGATCAATTTCAAGAAGAAGCTATTGCGGCTATTGAAAAAAACCAATCAGTAGTAGTATCAGCGCCTACGGGTTCAGGAAAAACTTTGATTGCCGATTATATTATTTATAAACATAGTTATGATGCTAAAAGAATAATTTACACAGCTCCAATTAAAGCTTTGTCTAACCAAAAATACAAAGATTTCTCTACGGAATATGGGACGGACAAAGTAGGCTTGATGACAGGAGACATTGTAATCAACCCTCATGCTAAAATATTAATCATGACTACCGAGATTTACCGCAACATGGTGGTTAGCAGCGATTCTGATGTTAAGGATATTGCCTATGTGATTTTTGATGAAATACACTATATTAACGATATAGAACGCGGTTATGTCTGGGAGGAATCAATTATTTACAGTTCGCCGGAAGTAAGATTCCTTTGCCTTTCTGCCACGATTCCCAATGCCAAAGAATTCAGCAGCTGGATTAAGGCTATCAAAAAACATGAAGTAACTACAGTAGTAGCCAGTAAAAGGAATGTGCCATTGCAACACTTGTTTTATGATTACGAATTAGGAATAACCACTTTAGAAAAAATTAATGAAGCCAGAAAAATACCTCATTATCGAGAAGTAATAAGAACTGGCAATCCTCGCCAAAAAGTTAGAATTCCTGAACCAAACCATGCTGAATTAATCAAGGAGTTAGGAACAGATAAACTGCCTTGCCTGTTTTTTAGTTTTTCGCGCAATGACTGCCAGGTTAAAGCTAAGGAACTAGCTAAAAAACAGCTGTTTGTCCCTAATTATCAAATCATTGAGCATTTCAACCAGAATCTTAAAGAAGCTCCGGCTGACATTTCCAAATTGCGTTCTACCATCATTCTTAAAGAAACTCTAGCGCAAGGCATTGGCTTCCATCACGCCGGATTGCTGCCGGTAATCAAAGAAGCCATCGAAGACCTGTTCGCTCTAGGATTAATTAAAGTGCTTTATGCTACGGAAACTTTTGCTGTGGGCATCAACATGCCAGCAAAGACAGTATGTTTCAATAGCTTAAGAAAATATGATGGCATGAATTTCCGTTATCTTAACACTAAAGAATATTTTCAGATCGCCGGCAGAGCTGGAAGAAGAGGCATCGATACTATTGGTTACGTAGTAAGCATGGTGTTCCGGCCGACGTTTAATTATCAAGAATACAAAAGAATAACTGCTAAAGATATTGAACCTATCAAATCGCAATTTAGGCTTTCGGTTAATACGGTATTAAACTTAATTAACCAACATAGCAAAGAGCAGATTGAAAAGATACTGCGGCTCAGCTTTTATTCTTACCAAAAGTTTGGAGCAGAGTTTGAAAAAGTGCCAACTAAAGTATTGTTGGCTAGGTACTATGCCATTGTAAGAAAGCTTAAACAGCTAAATTACCTTGCAGCCGACCGGTTAACCGAAAAGGGCTTGTTTTCTTCCAAGATTTTTGCCGATGAAATAACCATAGGTGAAGTTTTTGCTGCTCCGTTATGCCAAAAATTCAATGAATACCAAATTTTGTTAATTCTGGC
>CAZRCV010000004.1:0-60779 GCA_964598745.1 uncultured Methanosarcinales archaeon | reverse complement strand
GCCAAGAAGAAAGTAACTGGGCTAGATAGAGAAATTGATGAATTTAAACAAACTTATGCCAACCACGAATTAGCCCAATTAAAACATTGGCTGCGGCAAAGTGAAACCTTGCGCCGTGAAAAAAAGTTTGAGAACTTGGACTTATTAACTACTTTGATTTATCCTCTGTCTCAAGGAAAAAAATTTTTTGATTTCTTAGATTTGACTAATTTATTGGAAGGAGATCTAATTCGCTTGTTCGCGCAAATCAATGATCGCATTGGCCAGATCCGCAAAGCCACTACTGATCATGCTTTGTTAAATAAAATGGATAACTGCCAGGGAATGATCGACAGAACTCTAGAAGGAATTTATTTGGTTTAAGGAATATATTTTATTACTTCAGATAAATTATTAGACTCAACTACATAAGTCGTTGCTGCCTTAAGCTTGCCGGAAGAACAATTAAAAGCAATCGAGATACCAACTTCCTTAAAAGCTTCTAAGTCTGTATCACTATCCCCGATGTAAATAACTTCTTTGCTAGAAATTTCTAGATCAAAACACAAATTTTTGATAAGCTGCGCTTTTTTATCCCTCCCCGCGCCAACCGGCCAGAAAAATTCACCGGAAACTTTTCCCTCCTTAATTACTAGTTCATTAGCAAAAATGCGATCAACCAGGTAATCCTTCTGCGCTCTTCTGGCTGCTTCAATGCTTGAAGCGCTAATAATCGCTGTCATATATCCTTTGTTTTTGAGATGTTGGAAAGTTAGCTTAACACCTGGCAAATATTGCAAAGAGTTAACTAAGTCATAATAAGGTTTAGCATTCTTGCCTTTCCATAATTTAACTACCACTTCCTGTACCAGCTTATCATAATTGGTATGAAGATACTTTTCAGTCAGTTCTAACCCTTGTTTATAAGTTCCGAATTTCTTATGCAGTTCTAACCAGAAATTTATATCTTTAAAAATAACTCCATCCAGATCAAAGCAAATTAATTTGTAAGCCATGTATAATAAAACTATTGAAACTAGCTTGGCTAATCCAAACTTCTATTGGCAATCCTATCAACTAGCTCTGCCGTAAACTCGTCTGGATCAACCCCCAGTTTGTTCTCGCCGCTGCGTTCTCTAACAGCCACTGTTTGTGATTCCACTTCCTTGTCGCCAATAGTTACAATATAATTGACTTTAGCTAGTTGAGCTTCACGAACCTTTCGCCCCATAGTTTCCGCTTGAGCATCTAAAAAAGCGCGAATGCCGTGGGCTGTTAATTTCAACATAATTTTTTCTGCAAAGGCTGTGCTGCGATCAGTAATCGTAACTATCCGCACTTGTTCTGGACTCAGCCAGAGAGGAAAAGCTCCAGCAAAATGTTCAATCAGGATGCTCATAAAACGTTCCAGTGAGCCGCAAATCGCCCGATGGATAACTACTGGCCGCTCCTTGAGGCTTTGCTCATTCATGAAAGATAAATCAAACCGTTCCGGCAGGTTGAAATCGCATTGAATAGTGGATAGCTGCCACTCCCGGCTAAGCGAATCCTTAAACATAAAATCCAGTTTCGGACCATAAAATGCTGCTTCTCCTGGAACACGCTTGAAGGGAAGTTTATTTTCCTCAGCCGCTTCCAACAGAGCTTGTTCAGCCGTTTTCCATACTTCATCTGTTCCTAAGTACTTGCTTTTATCCTCGCCGCGCACAGAAAGAGAAACCCAATAATCTTCCATGCCCAAAACATGATAAAATGTTCTAATAATCTTGACAATAGAAGCCACTTCGGCTTTAATTTGCGAAACACGGCAAAATAAATGGCCGTCATCCTGAGTGATAGACCTTACTCGGCTTAAGCCGTGCAATTGGCCTGATTTTTCATCACGATAAATAGTAGCTGGCTCAAACAAGCGCATAGGCATATCACGGTAACTTAGCGAATAACTATCAAAAATCTGCATATGGTGCGGGCAATTCATCGGCTTCATGACAAAATTTTCAGTTTTACCTTTGACTTGAAATAACTCATCGCCAAATTTATCCCAATGGCCGCTGGTTTTGTATAACATATCTTTAGCTATGTGCGGCGTCCAAACCCAGTGGTAGCCTTTTTGCTTATGCAAATCCCAAAGAAAATCAATAATTTCTTGGCGGATAGTCATGCCTTTCGAAGTCAATAATGGCAACCCAGCCCCCACTAAATCAGAATTTACAAACAGCTGCTGTTTCCTGCCAATAACTACATGGGAACGTTGTTCTGCGGCTTCCAGCGCAGCCACAAACTGCTGTAGTTTTTGCTCAGAAGCAAAGCCAATAATCGATACCCGAGCTAATTGCGCATTATTTTGATTGCCCTTCCAATAAGCGCTGCTCAAGTTGATGATTTTAAAAGCCTTAACTTCAGTTGTAGAATATAAAAATGGTTCTTTATGCAATGGAACAACAGCTAGATCTTCCAGTTTGTAAACAGGCTTGTCTTGGCCAATGTCACTCAAAATTTTGCGCTGCCATTCCTCTTTAAGATCGTCACGAATCCCGGGCTGAATTTTAACTGCAGCATTAATTATTTTTTGCGCCTGCCGGCCGATTCGTTCCAGGTCATCGGTTCGCAGTTTAACACTAGAAAAATCAACATAAACCTGTTCATGATAAAAATTAATTTCCCCTACTTGAGCTGTTTTAAATAAATCCTTAACGGCCTTGGCTAAGATTAAACCGGCCGTAAAACTAAGTTTTTGTTCCTTGGTTAACAAACTAGAACTATAAGCAAAAGGCTCATCCTTAAACTCACGGTTCAAGTTGCCAACAGCTGTTTCAGATTTTTCAGCGCTAAATTCACGGCTTAACTCAGATAATGGATGGCCTTTGCAAGACAAAGTAAAGGATTTATACCAGCCAAACGGAGCCCGGTAAACAACAAATTTAACTTTTAGCAACTGTTCGGCTTCCTTAAGCACTTTCTCAGCAAAAGATGGCTCGGCTAGGCTAGAACTTAAATGAGCATAGGGGTACAGCACTATGCGTTGAACATCCAACTGCTGAGAAATATTTTTAATTTCCTGAACCAGCTTTGCCGCAATGGCAGGTAAACTAGATTCATCTCTTTTCTCGACTGCCGTAAGGACAACCAAGCACTCTTCAACTCGCTGGCGGCCTGAAGGGATATTCTCTTCCGCTCCTTGAAAAGCCTTCTTTTTAGCTTCAAATTCAATAAAATTGCTATGAATAGTAATTATCTTCATTGGAGCCTAGGAAGCTGTAGTTATATAAAAAATAATCGGAGAAAGTATTATGGTATTTTAAGCCTAAATTTAGATAGTTGTAAAATATCCTATTTACAACAATAAGATATATAAAAAACAACAGTTATTAACTATAATTAACCAGTAACTTGATTGCTCTATGCATACTATCTTCACGGATGGGATCTGGGAAAGAGATTACTTTAGAGACGACAGTGACAAACAAGAAGTAAAAGACCCAGGCATTGATCCAAAATGGCGTGGCTGTTCTTATTTAGGTTATGTCACTTCTAACGATAGGTACAGGGGTGAGATTTCTTTTGAAGAAAGATTACATGATGAATCTATAACGGTAGAAGCTCTCGTATTAGATAAAGAAAATCGTAAACTTGGAAGAGGGTTTGAAAGAAATGATATAAGTTTTTTTTGCCAGAGAGAATTCGCTGGAAGAGATTGCAAGAATAAAGCTTTAAACTATGTTAAAGGAATAAAAACAAAAATTGAACAGGAGTATTTTAGCGAAGAAGTCAGGCTTTATGAGTTAAGAGAAAAGCTGCAGGCTGTTGTGCATTAAACCATTAGTAAGCGCAATAATAAAGTATTTACTAAATAAATTTATAGTAGCTTAGCCTATAACCAAACTATGCCTTTAGATAAAGTAGTAATTCCTGAAGGAACAATTTTGTATGGCCGTGATCTAGGAGAAAGTGAAATAGAAATAGAAACTCTTAATGCCACTACCCAGATTAGATATGATAGTTCTTCTACTAAAGAAAAAGAAACTATAACTTTAGAGCGAGATAAACACACTTTTAACTGGCTTAGCTCTAAAGGTAAACTACGCCAGGAAACTGCTCCGCGCGATTTTACGGCTGTAGCGCAAGCTACTTACAATGAAGTTATTAATGGAGGCAGAAATTCCTATAATGATTATAATAAACAGTGGGGCAACGCTAAATATGATCGGATAGTTGGAGATCTTGAAAAGATACTGGAATTATTAAATGCCAGGGATAAAACAGCTCAGCAAACTATCTCTTTTGATCCAAACAAAGTATTGGGCTTGGGTGATGGAATCTTAAGCGCCAACCGCAAAAGTTATTATGCAGATCTAGGCGGCACTTACATCGATGCCAATAGCGGTGGAGAAGTAATAGAAACTAGATTATCGCTGGCGTTGCAAAATGAAGGAAATTTAGCTGTTACTATCAGCCATATCCTAAATGGCGAGCCGCGTTGGGAAAGTAGGGCCACGCTACCAAATAATGCCCAGGCAGTAAGCGACTATTTAGAAAAATATTCCCAACAGGAAGAAGAAATAATTAAAAGTTGGCTAGGCGAGTGAACCTGGCTTAATGAAATAAGCAAACTAACAAAAATTACTTAAAGTTAAAAGATTTCTTTAACCCATGCCTAAAAAAGAAACTATCATAGTATTTAGCGCTCATTCTGATGATTTTGTAATCGGCGCAGGCGGCACCATTGCCAACTACACGCAGCAGGGACAGAACGTAGCAGTAGTAGTCTTTTCTTATGGCGAAAGTTCGCATCCCTGGCTAAAACAAGAAGTAGTTAAAAAAATGCGCGCGGAGGAAACTCTCCAAGCCAGCCAGTTGCTTCACTGCCAGGTTACTTTTTTTGATTTAAAAGAATTTAATTTTAAGAAAGAATATCAAGCCAATAACTTAAAACTAAAGTTAATTAAAATGTTTAATCAATTAAAACCAACTAAGATCTTTACCCATAGCCATGAAGATCCGCATCCAGACCATAGCGCGGTAAATCTCATAACCATGGAATTAGTTCAGTCTCTAAGCTATAAGCCAGAAGTGTATATTTATTCTGTATGGAACCCCGTATCCTTCCGAACCAAGTATCCTTCATTATGCTCAGACATTAGTAATACTTTTTCATCCAAACTTAAAGCTCTGTCTTTATTCAAAAGCCAAAAGTTCCATCTTATTTATCCTTTTATTTTACTAATATTTAGAGCTGTTATTGACGGCTTTAAAATTAAAAAATGGTTTGGAGAAAAGTTCTACCGCATCACATGAATTACCTTCCTAAGTTGTTGCTGGCAGCGGACACATTTCATCCTAAAGTAGATGGAACTTTACGATTCATGGAAGAATTTGCCAAAAAAGCCCAGAAAAATTTTGAAATTTCTTATTTAGTCCCAGGCTTAACTAAAGATAACTACCCGCAAACTACTGCAGTTAAAACTTCAGCTAGAATATTTTTATCGGGTTACCCTTTAATGAAATTCTCTTGGAGCAACCTGCAATTAATCAAAAAAACGGTTAGAAATTCAGACATTATTTTTGTTCAAGGCCCAGCTTTGATAAGCTATCTTAGTATGTATTATGGCCACAAGTACCACAAAACAACTGTTTTCTATACGCATACCATTGCCTGGGAGTTATTTGAAACATTCGCGCCGCCGCCGCTTAATCGCTGGCTTAATAAATTGATTAAATTATTTTCAGTAATTTGCTACAATTATTGCAACCTGGTGCTAGTGCCTTATCCTGGGCTGCAGCATTATTTGCGGCAGGCAGGAGTTAAGCCGCCGCTTAAAATTGCTAAATTGGGAGTGGATATTAACCTGTTTAATCCAACATTAGATAGAGTTCTAAGCAAGAAGCGCATTGGCATACCTGCTAACAAATTAGTAATTGGTTATGTAGGCCGGATTTCTAAAGAAAAGAATATTAAAGTGCTATTGGAAGCATTCAAAAGCTTAAAAGATCAGCAGCAAGTTTACTTGTTGATTGTAGGTGATGGCCCGGAAGAACAAACAGCTAAATTTAAATCATTGGAAAATTGTGCCATTACCGGTTTCAAACAGGATGTGAATAATTATCTCAAAGCCATGGACATTTTTGTAATGCCCAGTTTAACTGAAACTACTTCTTTGGCCACGTTGGAAGCCATGGCTACGGGATTGCCAGTAATCGTTTCTAAAATTGGTTTCATTAAAGATTATGTTAAGAAAGATTATAATGGCTTATTTTTCCCTAAAAACAGCGCTAAGATCCTGGCGGCTAAACTAGAGAAACTGCTTCAGGATCAAACTTTAAGGGAAAAGCTTGGCCGGAATGCTCGCAAGACGGTTATTTACTCTTTTTCCTGGGAAAGGTCTATTAATAGGATTAGAAAATTAATTCTTAATTGTTATAATGAAACTCTCCATCCCAGTAGAGTTGCTGGCCATTAAACCCGCACGGGAATAATTTAATTGGCAGTTGACAAAGGAGTATAAACTTACTTAATAATATAAGATGTTTTACATATCTACTTAACCTTGGCGTAAAGTATATAAATAAACCAACTTTTAACCGAGTAATTAAAGTTATTATTTATTAAAATGTCTAAACAAGCGGTAGAAACATTAATTCAAGGAGGCAAAGCTAGCGCTGCGCCGCCCCTTGGCCCAGCATTAGGGCCAACTGGCGTTAATATCGGCCAGGTAGTAGCTGAAATTAATAAGAAAACTGCAGATTTAGCTGGGATGCAGGTGCCGGTCAAAGTAATCGTAGACACTGAAAGCAAGACTTTTACCATAGAAATTGGCACTCCGCCTTCAGCCGCCTTAATCAAGAAAGAAGCTGGAATTGAAAAAGGAGCAGGTAACCCGCTTCAAGAAAAAGTAGCTGATTTAGTGATTGAACAAATCATAAAAATTGCCAAGGCCAAGCAAGATGTGCTTCTGGGCAAGAATTTAAAAGCTAAGGTAAGAGAAATTGTCGGTACTTGTCAATCTATGGGTATTTTAGTGGAAGGAAAACCCGCCTCAGAGACTCTTAATGATATTGCCAGTGGAATATATGATGTAAAGATTGCTTCTGGAAAAACAGAATTATCTGCAGAAGAAAAACAGCGGCTGGAACAAGAAAGAAAGAGATTGCAAGCAGAAATGGAGAAACGCCGTTCTGAATTTGAAGTTAAAGGTAAGCAAATCCTTAAAGAACTAGAAGGAAAAGAGAACAAAGCGCTTAGAAAAGCCTTAGCTGAAGCGGGTATCCCGCAAAAGATCATCGATGAACTAGCTCCTGCAGAGAAAGAAGCTGAGAAGAAATAATAACAATTAATAAAGAAAGTTATAATATATCCAATTCTGAATAATAGTTAAGAATATTACTTAAATTCTATTTTAATCTTGTTCTATTAATTGCAGAACCGACAGTTCGTTAACAGATTCTTCAATAAACTGTAAAAAGTCTTCATATTCTTTTAGTTGCGCCTGGAGTGAATTTTCCAACCCATATAATGCAGATAATTCCTGTTTCAACAATTCCTGCAGCTGATTCTGTTCAATGAAACCAATCAATTTTTGTATCGGCTTTTGATATTGTTCAGCTTCAATTAGTAAATCTAAATAATATGTCCGCCTTAATTGTAAATTAGCTATTTCTTGTTCTTTGGCTTTTGTAAAGTCATCCCATCTCCAAGTTCCTAACAAGTCCTCTTTTGTTTCTAACTCCTGCCATTCACTGCCACTAACTAAATCAGGAGAGGTGCTAATTTTAACTAATAGCTCGCGGTGGCGCGGAGATAGTTTTGCATATTTTTTTAGATGTTCCAGTTTAGTTCTGGCTTGAGCTTCTTCATAATTAGTTGCTCTTTGGCTATCCAGAACCCATCTTTCCACAAATTCTTTTAGTTCAGTTATGTTTCGGGCTTGATAAGCGCCCAGTTCTGTTCTTCTTACTAAATTAGCAAATTTGTTTTTCAGTGCTTGAAAATAAGCTTCATCTCTCTTTAAAAGTTGTGTTCTGCGCCTTAATTCTTGGCGCAATTTTATATCAGCAGAAATCATTCTTCGGACATCAGCCCAAGTTAAGTTAGAATGCTTAGCTTGAATCCTTTCTTTCTTTATGATTAATTCTGTTTGCGCTAACTGCCTTCGAATATTATCCAGTTCTGTTTCAATGCTAGTTATGGCTGCTGCTAGTATGCCAACTACCGCCACTACCGCAGCTAAGGATTTGCGAATTTTCATATTTATTAATTGATAAAAATCATTTAAAATTTAATAATTTCTCTTTAACGCCACATCCTGGAAGATTACATTTCCAAAAGATATATATTTAAGTATAAGCTTACATCATAAAAAAGGTGTGGGGATGGATTTAATAAACTACCTGGTCAGCGGTTTTGTGCAACCTGGACAAGGAGCGATTATTGTTAAGTTATTATTATCTACTTTTCTGGGTTTTTCTATTGGCTGGAATCGGCGTTCTACTAATGCTGGCATTAGGACTTTCTCCTTGATAACTTTAGGCGCAACCGTCTTTACGATTATTTCTTTGATTGGCTTTCCTAACAATTCACCCAGCGCTGATCAAGCCAGAATTATAGCTCAAATAGTTTCTGGCGTGGGCTTTTTAGGGGCAGGAGTTATCTGGAAAACTAGAATGGAACTTACTGGATTAACTACAGCGGCTTGTATCTGGGCCTCAGCAGCCATTGGTGTAGCTGTAGGCTTAAGCTTGTTTAGCCTAGCTATCTTTGGAACTATCCTAATCATTATCTTGCTATTATTAAAACCGTTGCTATTGAGATATGAGATTGGCGGTTAGTAAAAATTAACTCCTAAGTATATCTAAGATTAAGGATTGGTTTTCTAACAATTCTTTTTGCCAATTACGCAACCCATCTAAGGATTGTGTAGCGGCAATGTCCCAAACTTGTTCATTGTTAAGAAGGAGGTATCCTTTTAACCCAACTTTGTTTCCCAGCTTTGTTCTAAGCTCAAGCAAATCCCTAATCCATTGATATTGATGGCTGGATAATTTTCGCTTTGATTTTTTTTCTACTATATCCGGTTTTTGGCTAGCTTCCTGGATTAATCGTTTTAAGTATTCTGCTGCTTCTGCTACAATAGGGTGCACTTTTCTTACCATGACCCAATTCTGAGGAGGATGTTTAGCAAAGGCCAACAATTGCTGATTGGAAAAAACCATAAACGGTGGCTTATCAATCTTTTTAGCCAGTTGTTTTCTGGCTTCAAATAAAGCCTTAGCTATGGAACGCTGAAGAGCATTTAATGATTTAACCCCTGGAAGATCTAGGTAAGATTGTTCCTTGTATATCCAATTCTGTTGATCCAAATGAGAACATTCTTCAATCAGCCAAGATAATTTTTCTTTTTCCAGAAGCTGGCGCTCTAATTTCTGTTTTAATTGCAGTAAATAGGCCACATCTCTAGCGGCATAAACTAGTTTATCTCTTGATAAAGGGCGTTTGGTCCAGTCCACCCGCTGAAAACGCTTTTCAGTTTTAATTTTAAAATATTTTTCTAGCAATGATCCCAGCCCCAATTTTTCTTCACCTAGAAACAAGGCTGCTAGCTGGGTGTCAAATACATTAATCACACGGCAGCCCCACTGGTTAGAAATAATCCTTAAATCAAAATTAACATCATGAAATACTTTTTGCACTGCAGAATTAGTGAACAACCCTAACAATGGCTGCAGACCTTTCAGATTTAGCGCATCGACTATCCAGATCGCGTCTCCATCGGAAATCTGCAGCAAAGTCACATATGCACCATAGTGATGAAGATTATTTTCACATTCCAAATCGATAGCAACAAGCTCTTTATGGCTTAACTGTTCCATCATTTTCATAAGCTGCGCAGAATTATCAATCAAAGTAAACTCATTCATCAGTATCTTGTTCCTTCCAATATATAAAAAGGTTGCTTAACTTTTGGCTCTATAAAAAATTTAGTTTTCCTCACTTAAAAAATATTCATTCCAACATAGCGCTACATGATTATCAACAAAATATTTGCAACTGCTAGAATAGTCCGAAGCTGGATCAAGCAGGGTTACAACTCTTCTTTTCCTCATGTAATCCATTTTAGCTCTCTGCAAAGATAAATTTTCAGCTTCTAGGCGGTTCATTCCAGGATCAGGAATTCCTATACCATACCACGGCAAGGAACGAATAGTTTCATACTGGGAAGCGCAATTAACCAAGAGAGATAACATTAAAGCTGACCATACTTTCACCATTAAAACAGAGAAATAATAATAAAATATAAAAAGAGAATGGAATTATAATTTATCACTAGGATCATAAGCTACAACTACCTGCCTATAGGGATCATAGGTTACATTGATTTCTGACATACTGCCAACTTTTCTACCTCTACACCGTTGTTGATAATTAGCTATAGCCCTATTCCTAGCTATGTTCATGGCTAATGAAGGATTTTTTCTAATTTCTCCTGAATCAACTTTTCCAACCCCGATGCATCGGTATTCTTGAGCCATGCGCGCTTCCAAGGGGATAGAAGCACAAGCATTAATAGCAGCTGCGCTAGCCAGAGCCATGACAATTAATTGCAATGTTTTCATTTTAAAGGATTAAAAGTAAAATTAGTATATAAATATTTCGGAATGGTTGTTACTAAGCAGTAACGACCTACCCCTTCTGCAAAATTCTGGAGTTATACGCCATAATTCTCTTTTTGTACCATCAAACTTTTGCGAACTCGTCTTCTCGCTCTCCTGACACCATTGAACTTTTGTCCGAAACCACCCAGATTCAAGCACCTTATTGAGAAAATGCTTTAACGGCTATTTTTTAAGCTCTTACGGCATTTTCAGCTATTCTTGCACTAATACAAAAGGCACTTTGGTGGTGTTTTACTGGCTTTTTACATAGTTTTTGTTAAGAGGCTAATTCTTTGCTCTTTAATTAAAGTTCTAGGCACTTATTTATCTATCTTGTAACATCAACGTTATCTTTGCAACAAATTTCCTAGCGTTTTCAAAAATTTCTTCTAATCTTCTTTCGGTATAAGTCTTAATCGCTGAATATCTTGCAATGTGACTTTCCCTTTTTGCATCTTCAAAATAATGCACATATTCATCCTCAAGGATTTTATGAGCTTGATTGAGAATTTCCAAATCTTCTTTTTCTAATTCATCTGGAATTAACAAATGACCTAAGGAAATTTGAGCTGCATCATGATCAGAAACTTCATAACCTTTTGAAAGAATAGCCGCTTTCGCAGCATACGACATCGAATAATAAGAAATCGTAATTGCCCAATAATTCCAATAAATCTTAGCAGGCTCATCCCTACTTGGTTTCTTTTCTTTCATCTCTTTTGCTATAAGTAAACTATTTTCTCCTTTTTGTAAAAACAATTTGATCTTAAAGGATTCTTCAGATTTTTTTATCCTTCTATCTGTTAGGCATTCCTTGAACAATTGTTCATATACTTTTTTATCAAAAGGCATCTAAAACACACTCCCAAAATTGTTCTTCATTAATAAGTATAATATGATTTTTTAGGGCTTGCTTTCCAACATTTTCTTCTTTATCTTTTAACATTTTCTTGAATTCTTTAATGCTAATAAATATTGGATTAATTTTTTTCTTGAATAAAAATTCATACTTTGAGAAAGACAAATCTTTCTTACCGCCTTTGTTAATAATTAAAATATCTATATCACTTTTTTCAGTTTCTTTCCCCTTCGCGTAACTGCCAAAAACAAAAACAATACTTTTAGTATCCAATTCTTCCTTTAATTTTTTGATTATTGGTTGCTTCCTTAAAAATTCCTTCTTTTCTTCATCAGAAGCAATTACCAAATGTGATTTAATTACTGGATTTTTAGAGTTTAATGTTATTATTTTAGATTTTCCTACAGTTTTAATTGTTAAAAGGTCGTTCATACCTTGAATTGTTCTGTAAAAAGAAGCATAAGGAATGTTTAACAATTTACTTAGCTCATGCATAGTATAACTTTCTCTAAGGTGCTTTCCTAAATAACCAATAATCTTCGATTTGTTATCCATAAGGGGATAATATTATCCATAATTGATATATAAACTTTTCTAAAACATTTTTACGAATGAAGCTCCCGCGAGCAGCAGAGCTACGGGCATTAAGCCAACCGGGAATAAAAATTAACAAAATTTGTGCTGCGCGGGGGTATTAAAATTAGGTTCACTACTCTAAAATGGAAAATTAACCATAAAGTTTAAATAGTAGCAATTACCAGAACTGTATAAACATCTATCACCTCTTTTTCCCCAAAGCCAGCCTTCGGGTTGGCTTAGGGGTTTATTTAAACCTATTTCCTAATGTTTATTTTTAGCTTAACTAAACGAGGATTTCTAGCTACAAAGTAGAAGCTTAAAGCTGAACCAATTACTAAGCCCACCACTAGATAGAACCATTTTTCATCAGCCAATTTATTCGTTGGATAAACCATTAACTTTTTGAATAATGGTTTTTGTTCTGGAAAATAAATGCCTATTTCACTCATTTCTAGGGCATATTCTAAGTACAAAAGCGCTGAAAAAGGCTCAGCCTCTCGCAATGAGAGAGCATATTGATAATAAGAATAGCCTAAAATAGGAAACATGCCTTCGGCGGTATTTTCAGCTATGATTCTTTCAGTAGCTATTTTCTTATTTTCAATGTAGTCATCGGCAATTTCTGTACGCAAACCAAGCGAGCTAAGGACAGCGTCAGCTTGAGCTTTGGCTTGTGAAGCAATGATCAGGCATAAAGCATACTCTTCATTTTCTAAGGATTGTTCAGCTTTGGCGATTTTATCATTTAGGTTATCCAAGGGAACAAATAAACTAGCATATTCACTTCTTTCCTGACTTTCCAAAATCTTCTGCTGGCAGGACTGCCTAAGCTGTTCAGGATCAATAATGAATTTTTTACCGTCCATTTTTAGAAACTGCATCCAGGAAGCAGCTGAATATAGCCTCTCCTCAGCGTAAGCAAGAATAGAGTATAATTCTTTAATGGTTAAACTGGGCGTTCGCGATTGAACAATTTTTTCCTGGACATCGCTTAAGCGCTCTTTAACAATCATTAATGTCTGCAAGTCGCTGATAGTTTCAATTTTTTCCTGGTTTATTTTATCTAGTAATACCGCAGCCTTTTTTTCTAAACTAGTAAATTCTTGGGTTATTTTTCCGCGATTGGGATGCTGCATCTGCAACAATTTCTCCTGTAAGTAAATGTTTAGTCCAAAGCAGTAGCTGGCTGCGGCATAGTACTCCTTATTGATGGTGGAATTATCAGCTCGCCCTTTTCTTAAAGTTATTTCTTCTTGTGAAGACAAATCTAGATTATACCCCTTTTGAGAAATTTGTGTTTCTATCTCATAAGACCTGCGGCAAAGAACATTCTGCAGGCTGCCCATAATGCGCGTATAACTGTTGTCTTCTACCAGTTTGTACTCTTTATGGTTTAAATTAACACCTGTAAGTTGAAAGATGACATCATTTAAGTCGTTAACTTCTATTACCTCCAAGCTAAGATTTTGTTTAGCATAATCTATCACATTAGTTTGATTATCATTTTGGTAGCCATTGTTCTTAGCAATAAGCATCTTTCTAAGGCCGCTGCTTTTAGCAGCTTCGCTTTTCTGTTTAACACCACCCACCTGGCCAATAATGCCTCCAGAATTAATCGTGCCGGTTATGGCTATGTCCTGCTGGTAATCTAAATCTAAAGTAGCAATGGCTGTTAACGCGGCTATGGCCGCGCCAGCAGATGGCCCGCCAATAATATTAGATTTAGCCTTAATTGTAAAAATATAATCATACTTAGCACAGTCCAACTTAAAACTCTTGCAAGCGATTTCTTTAGCATAACGGGTAGAAATCTGCGTGTCTAGCTTTGTCAAGGGAAATGTTTCCAAAAAAACTCTTCCTGACCCCGGTTTAAGTTCAAGGTATAAATCAGCATCGCTTCCTTTTAATCCGTCCTCTGAAGAAGATTCCTGAACTGCCAATAATTTCAGATGGTACACCGGATCAGCAGCCAAAGCTGAGAAACTAAAAAGCAGTGCCATCAGCAACCACATTCCTTGAACTATTTTCATAGTGATAACAAAGAATTAATGGCTTATAAACATTTTGTTAGGTTCAAATAATCTTGGTTTAAAAGAATATACTTTCATTTTAACAATATTTAAATCTCCTAAAATTATTTGTTATAATATGGCTGTAGATGATGTCTTGTCTCTTTATCAGATTAAATATGTAGTTATTCCCAAAATAGGAACTAAACGCTGGGTGTTTAATGGAAGTGTTAACACTTTTGGTACTGATGAAACCAGTGCCTTAAACAATGCCAGTCCTCTTTTAGAACAAAGATGCAATGCCTTATCAGAACGAGCCAGGCACTTTGATGTTAATTTCATAGGCTACAAAGTGAAAATAAGAAGCATTCAGCGGCTACTTTTTTATCTTCCCATTACTGCTGCTGAAAGAATCATTCCTGCTTTTGCTTACCTCGGAAAAGGTATTTTAGATGATTAAACTATTTAATTAGCAATGCTCCGGCTTTTTTTTTTATTTCCTTACTATCTTTCCATTTAACATTTACTTTTTTTCCAGGATCGATAGGCTGTAGTTGAATCTCCTTTCCTACACCCCTAATAACATAATTTTCTCCATTGTATTCTACTTTATCACCTTTCTTAAAATCAGTGCCTCTAAACAACACCGTAAATCTATGGATATCCTTATCTTTTTTTCTGCCTACCAAGCTAGCCGTGATCAGCGTATGGCCGTTAAACTGTTGTTGTAATTTTTTGCTTAAAGCTCTAGTAAAGTTATAATCTGCAAGATAAAAATCAAATCCATTCACTACCGCCTTTATTTTGCTGAGATAAATATTTTCTTTTTTAATTTGCATCTTCACAAAATGGACTACCAAGTCATTAACATTGCGCAACTGTAAAATGGCTTCATAGTATTCCGGATGCTTGCCTTCTATCGATTTAACCATGGTAAGTAGAATTAATCATTTATTTTATAACTTTTTTCTTAAATAACTGCCCCGCGCAGATCAAATACCTCAGCCCTAACTATTTTAACTTCGACTTTATCGCCTAATTTAAAATTACCATCAACGATTACTGGCTTATAGGAATCATTCCGGCCGATCCATTGTTTTTCTTCTCTTCCTTTTTCATCAATAATAATTATTCCCTGCCAGTTGATCCATCGCTCATTCTGCAGCTTAGAAATATTACTGAAAATATCCGTTAAGACTCGCGATCTCTTTTTTACTACTTCACCGGGCAATTCCGCAAGTTCTGCGGCAGCAGTCCCTGGACGCGGCCAGAATCGAGAGATGTTAATTGAGTCAAAGGAGTTTTTTCTTACTGTTTCCAAGGTCTGCCAAAAATCATCATCTGTTTCGATAGGATAACCTACAATAATATCAGTCATGATGTTAATTGAAGGAATTTCTTTCTTAAATCCGTTAATAATCTGGTTAAATTCATTGATTGTATAGCGCCGCCGCATATGTTTTAACACGGCATCGCTACCGGCCTGCAATGGCAAGTGCAGAAACTTGAAAATCTTAGGATGCTTATAATTTTGAATTAACTGTTCGCCAATTTGGGAAAAATGATCCGGATTTCCCATGCCAATTCTAATTTTAAAATCATAGGGCAAAGTTACCAATTGGCTCAGCAAGTTAGGCAAATTTGTACCTATATCAAAACCATAACAAAATGTATCCTGCGAAGTCAGCCAAATTTCTTGAACTCCTTCCTTTAAGGCATTTAACGCAGATTCCATAATCTCTCCAATAGGATAAGACTTAAGATTTCCACGCGCCTGCTTGGTTTTACAGAAAGCGCAAGCCCCCAAACAGCCACGGTTAATTGGCAGAATCTCCACCAGGGGATTTTTTCTAACCCTTGGCAAGTTTAATGGAGGCATTTCATCATTGCTCAACAATTGTAGGACATTTTCATGCAGCGCTTCTTCCACTACCTGAACAATATTATGAATTTGTTTTGTGCCAACTAAGCAGTAATCTTTTAGCTTTTGCGAATCAGCTTGAGGAATACAGCCGGCAATCACAACTACTTTGTTAGGAAATTGTTCTCTGAATGTCTCTAACTGCTTAAAGAAAGAATTTTCTGAAGGCGATTTCACGGTGCAAGTATTCATAACTACTATGTAAGCTTCCTCCAACTTTTCCACTAGCTTAAACCCAGCCTTCCCCAATAATCCAGCCATCTGCTCAGAATCAGCCTGATTAGCCGCGCAGCCGGAAGTTAGCACAGTAAAAGTCGTGGACATCTTAATCTTTCAAATGAAGGCAGTTATAAAAAGGTTGCTTCTATTTCTTAATCGAAAGGTAATTATTTTAAATAAGCCAGTTATTTTAACAAATAATGGTTTATCAGGCCGGAAAAGATTTTTATCCTTGTTACAACACCATTGTAACACCTGGATTAGAAAGATTCACTGGCCGTTACAAGGGAAGAGTAGAACGTTTTTCCGGCCAGTGTGGATTAGATTTGATTGTAACAGTCGATATTGAGAACCACTGGAATATATTTCATCCTCAGTTTGAAGATCCTAAAACTATTGATGCGATAAAAAGAGATCTTGGCTCAGTTAAAGAGCCTAGTAAGATATTGGGCAAAGAAATCTTTGTTTATACCAGTATCTTCAAAACTCTAGGAATTTCCATTCCTGGAAGAAAACCAAAACTTGTTTAAAATAATTGTTTCAAAATCTTGTCTTTGTTAAATTCTTCTAAGTCATCATACCCCTGGCCGACACCCAAAAACAAAATAGGCTTGCCAATAGTGTAGCTTATAGATAATGGCGCGCCGCCTTTATCATCTACATCAGCCTTAGTTAAGATAGCTCCATCTACTTGCACTAACTCATTAAATTTTCTAGCTTGTTCAATACAATCATTGCCGGTAATGCTTTCTCCCACAAATAATTTTAAGTCTGGTTTAGCCACACGAATAATTTTTTGCAGTTCAGCCATCAGGTTAGTATTAGAATGAAGTCTTCCTGCCGTGTCTATTAATACTACTTTAATTCCGTTTTTTTCAGCATACTTTACAGCATCAAAAGCTATGGCCGCCGCATCAGATCCATAATCTTGCTTAATGATTGGCACTTGCAGTTTCTCGGCATGCTCCTGCAATTGCTGGATGGCTGCAGCTCGGAAGGTGTCACAAGCCGCTAGCACTACTGTTAGTTTATTTTTTTTTAGATAATGCGCTAACTTAGCGATTGAAGTTGTTTTTCCCGCACCATTAATGCCAAAAAAAGCAATAATATAAGGGCCAGATTTAGCTTTAATCTCACTAATTAAATCCATCGGTTCATGAGTTAAGATTTGTTCTAAGGTTGAACGCAAGGTATCTTCAATTTTTAATTCAACCTTTCTCGGCAATGGCTTTTCCACTAACTCCCGCTTTAAATCAATCTTTATTTTTTCAATTACTTCTACTGAGACATTGTTTTCTAACAGCACTAATTCTAAATCCCAAAATAATTGTTCAAATTTTTCTTCAGAAATCTTTCTGGTAGTGATAGTTTCTTTAACTTTGGAAAAAAAACCTTTCTTTCCTTCTGAGTCTAAAGGTATTTTTTCATTAGCTTTATCTAAAGCCGTTGGTGTTTCTTTAACCTGGCCCTGGAATAAGCCTTTAAAACGGCCTAAAAAACCGTCTTTTTTTTCGTCTGAACTTTCTTTATTAACTGCTGGCAAAGCTGGCTCTAACTGGGTATTTATTTCAGCTGCGGTCGAAATGGCCTTGTTTACTGTAGCTGAAGGTTGTTGTTTTTCTTTAGATTTACTCTTGCGATTATCTTTTGTTTCAGAATCTTCACTAATTTGAGCTTGATCCTTACCTATTGCTGTTAGTTTTTTAGCAGCCGTTGCTTTTGCAGTTTTATTACTTTTTTTTTCTGCATCAACTGCAGCCTTTTCAGCTAGCTGTTCCTGTTTTTTCTCGGAAATGGTTTCAGAAATAATCGGCGATTCTAGAGAAGTAGCTTCTTCTGCAGCTTTGTTAGAAAATACCGACAAGGCATTTTTTAGTTTTTCTTTAAGCTTGCCAAACATTTTTATTGTAGCGCCTCTATTTCTTTATATATTAACACAGCTTGCTGGTTAAATTCCTGCTTTAATTTTTGGGCTTGGCCTATCTTCTCTGCGGTTTCTTTTTGTTGGGCTTCCAGCATCTCAATCGCTTGAGGAATGGCTTTTTCAACCACGATGTCAGCTCCGACGTTAATAAGTACATTCTCAGTTTCAAGTAATTTAGCTTTGACAAAAATTCCATTAGCCAATGGTGCCAACATTTCTTGTTGACTAGTTCCGCCCAATTCCAGTAAGGCCTCCTTGGTATTTTCTAATTCTGTATGCTGCATATGAAGCAACTGGAGATGTTCTCCAATTTGTTCTATGTACTGGTGCAAAGTGCGGAATTGCATAAACTTTTCTTTTAGCTTCTCTTGTTTTTCTTGGTCTGGTTCCATCTAGTTTTTAATTGGCAGCTATTTTATAAGAGTTTCTGAAAAACAAAAACTTTCCTTTACATTCCATTTATGGCAAAACATTTATATAGCACTGTCAGTTATGGTTAAAATAGATTATGGGGGTTATTGCCATGGATGAAGGATCAAGACCATTAGACACTTTAAATGTAGCTAGAAATAAAACCGTTATGGTTGATTTGAAAAACGGCATTAGATACGTTGGTAAACTGCGCGCATTTGATATTCATATTAATACAGTTCTCAGCGATGCTGAAGAGCACCAAAATGGTGAAATCAAACGAAAATTAGGAACGGTGTTTATCAGAGGAGATACTATTACCATCATTTCTCCAGCTTAATTTTGGATTTTATAACAGGAGCACAACATGACTAAAGGAACAGCTAGTATGGGCCGTAAGAGCGGCAAGAAGACTCATATTCCCTGCCGCCGCTGTGGTAAAAGGGCTTATCATGTTACTAAAAAGAAATGCGCTTCCTGTGGTTATGGTGCTACAGCCCACCAGAGAAAATACAACTGGAATAAGAAAAACCATCCTTAAAATTTTTTACTAAAAAAGTTATTTATTCAAATCTTTGATGGCAAATATCTCTCATTTCTTTAAAGCGGATAGTATCACAACTGTTTTCATTATTTAAGACCTTGGAAGCCAATCTTAGCCGGCAACTGTCCTGTGAAAGCGCAGTTTTAATTTTATCGCAGACAGTTATGTCTAACAGCTGTTGGGCTATTTGGGAGATACAGATTTCTTCTCGGTTATCAGGCAAAGTTTCACATAATTCCGGTTTATTTATAGTTGTAGCCACATCAAAGAAGCAATCTTGCTGCTGTTCTATTGAACCAATAGCTGAACAGTATAAGGCATCATTATTTTCTGTGGCATAATTAAAATAACAGTTATCCCTCCAGTAATTATCCGTAATATCTTTGCAAATTTCTACCTTATTTACGGCAGCAGCCACCCCCGATTCACAGTACCCTCTCGTAGTAGAAGAGGTAATAAGCTTACACACCTCTAAATCTTGTTTTTTTATGCCTAAACCAGCCACACAGCTGTTTCTTATCGATTCCTTGCCAATTTTACTGCACTTATTTTGTTCAAAGTAACAGTTATCTTTAGCTGCAGAGCCTAATTTCAAGCAGGAATCACCATCGCTAACTACATCACCAGTAACTTGACTAGCTTGTGAACAGGCTGTAATGAGCAGCAAGCTAATAATAAGCAATAGGATTACTAAGTGTTTCATCACAGGCAATGATTATCTGCTGTTTTTAAGTGTTATGAAAAAGATAATATTATTCCCAAATTAGAATAAACTACCTATCCTGTTAAGCAAAGAACCATTTTGATAGAAACATATAAAAACAAGATTAAAAACTGTAATTTTAAAATTAGCGTGGGCGTGCCGGAGTGGTCAAACGGGCTGGTTAATTGTTCAGGAGAATAATTAGGCTAAGCTTAGGCCAAACTGGCAGCGGGTATGCTGAGCATTACTGCTGTGACTGGAAGATACCCAGTGGGTTAGTCCCTACGCAGGTTCGAACCCTGCCGCCCACATCCTTTTTATGTTTAAGCGGAGTATATACGCAATATAAGTTCTAAATTTTAAAAATGGTTACAAGAGAATTATTAAAATTAATATTATTATCAAAAAGAATATTCCCTAATTTCTTTTTTTAGGAATTAATGCATCTCCTCTTGCATATCTATAACTACTTGTACATAAACTACCATTACTACATCTCTGATGATAGTTTACAACTACTTCAGTTCCTTCTGGTATTCATGCTGTTAATATAACAATTTTTTAGAGTCAATGTTATTCAAAACCAGAAAACAGTTTAATAATTAAAATTTATTTATTACTAAACTCGCTTACCTTTTTCTTTATCCTCAGTTTTTTCAAAATGGCCTGTTTGTCGGTCGAAATTTTCAATGTACTTGCAAGCAGGGAATCCAGGACAGGCTAAGAACTCGCCATAAAATGATTTTCTTACCACCAATGATTTGGAACACTTAGGACAGTTTTTCTTGATTTTATGAAGTTCAACTTTGCCTGCTTCCTTAGTTTCAACTATCGAAACTTTGCTTTTACAGTCAGATTTAAGGCAATAAATTCTAGGCCGTTTTCCTTTCTGCAGTACTTGGATTATCGGATAATTATCGTGTTCGCAAGTTTTCTCTGTCCGCTTGACTGTTCCTTGCGGCAGCTTAAAAGTAGTTTTACAAGCAGGATAAGCATCACAAGCGGCAAATCGGCCAAATTTTCCATAACGCATCATTAACTTTCCTCGCTGGCATTGGTGGCATTTCCCCAGGTAATTTTGTTCATCCTGCGTAGCTCTAACCGAAGTAATGATTTCCTTGCCTATTTGCGGCTCTTTCTTTTTGAAATCTGTTAATAATTTAGTTAAAAAAGTTTTGGCCTTTTCCAAAATTTTTTCTGGCTGGGCTTGGCCGGCTCTGATCTTTTCCATCTCTTCTTCAAATTCAGCGGTTAATTTTTCATCGATAATCCGTGGCGCAAATTTCTCTAGAACGTGAGTTGTTTCTTCGCCCAACTTAGTAACAGTTATTTGCACACCATCAATATAGCCGCGCGTAAACATTCGATCCAAGATATCGGCGCGCGTAGCTTTGGTTCCCAAATTTCTTTTTTCTAATTCTTTAATGATAGAACTTTGATTGAAACGTTTAGGCGGTTGCGTCTCTTTGCTTATAGAAGAAATTTTTTTTACCTTAACTTGATTTCCCTGTTCCATCTTAGGTAAAGCTAATTCTTCTAATTTAACGTAAGGCTTATAGAAAATATGCCAATTTTCCTCTAATGTCCTGGTTCCTTTAACTAAAAACAATTCTTTATTAACATCCAAGGTAACTTCCATGGTTTCCCGCAAGGCTGGTTTAGCAAACGTAGCCATAAACCGCTTGACAATTAAATCATATATTTTTTTTTCTTGCGACTTGAGTTCCTTGGGCGCCAAGCCAGTAGGATAAATAGCTGGATGAGCTGGATCAGATTTAGCGCCATTATTTGGCTTTAATTCTTTTAATTTAAGTAATAGCTCACATAATTTTTGGTAACTAGTTTGATGGCTTAAACTTTTGATGATTTTTTGAAAGCCTAATTTTGGATCTAATTGTTGAGAGGAAGTTCTCGGATAAGAGGTAACTCCAGCTAAATAAAGGCTTTGGGCAATAGCTAAAGTCTGCTTAGGGGTAATTTTAAACAAATTGTAAGATTCTGATTGCAAAGTGGTTAAGTCAAAAGGAGTAGGTGGAGCTTGAGTTCGTTGGCTAGTTTTGACAGATTTAACTAGAGCCTGTTTATGCCCTTTAACATTAGACATGATTTTTTCTACTTCCTTCTGGCTATCAATCCGGCCATGGCAATGCATTCCTTGCAGATTGTTGTTCTGATATTCTCCCTCGAAAGCAATTTCCCAATATGGTTCTGGCTTGAATGCCCTAATTTCTCGTTCTCTATCTACCAACAATTTCAGCGCTGGCCCTTGCACTCTGCCTGCAGACATAACTTTAAACGAACCAGCAGTTTTAACTGAAGAAGTCAGAGCTCTGGACAAATTAATTCCGTAGTACCAATCTAATTTATGCCTGGTTTCACCGGCGTTAGCCTGTCCCCAATCCAGATGCTTGCGTTTGTGTTCGTAAGCTTCAACTAAATCAGGTTTAGTTAAGGTTGAAAATTTCATTCTGTTGGCATCTTTACGATGGCAAACAAAACGCACAACGTTCATGCCGATGACTTCACCTTCCACATCATAGTCGCAGGCAATCGTGACTTCCTCAGCTTTCTTAGCCAGCAGGGCTATGGTATCAATATAATCTTTAACATAAGCTAATTCTTTAGAAGTAATGTTAGAAGCCTGCCAAACAATATCAAAAATAGGATAACTCCATGCCTGCTTCCGAGCTTCCACCAATCCAAACAGGTGGCCTACCGCTGAAGTAACCAGAATCTTGTGCTTGCCCCTATTCAATTCATAGTAAGCGCACTGCTGGTGTTTTTTTTTTTTTAGTTTGCCTTCAGCCAAAGCTTCCGCGATTTTCTGAGCCGAGGAGGGCTTTTCACTGATACTTAATTCTACCATTACCAATGCTCATTTTGTAGAATATATAAAAATGTTTGGATTATGTTAAAATTAGGATATTAATCTGATTTGTAATAACATTCTGCTGGAATAAGGTGCTTTTGCCCATTTAAAACAATCGACACCCGATAAATAGCTTGAACATCTCTTTTCCGATTTATCATTTTAAATTTTTGTTCCGCCAGAGCAACAGCATCAGAAATATTTCCAGAATGAGTAACAACAACATCCTTTCCTCCATAATCAGCCCAGAGGCTATGAAGATTTACTTCATAGACAGCACGCTCTAAGTCTGTTCGATCCAAACTTACCACTGCTCCTTTAGTTGCTTTCAATTCCCGCTCTAACCCGGATTGTTGTACAGCTAATTTTCCTCGCAGATATTTCTTTAAGTCCATAGTTTAGCTAATTTTAATAACTTTATTTAAAAATCTTGTCGTAATAATTTTATTATTGGCTTTGGTTATTATTCAACTTTCTTCCTACAGGTAGAACAAATTCCACTTATCTCAATTTGAAAATGACAAACCTCATTATCTTTTAATTCCTTCAGGAAATCAATGTTGGTTATTTTTAAGTGCGTTACTTGTCCGCATCGCTCACACTTGAAATGAGCATGGTTTACTTTATTGCTGGAATAAATTCTTTTTTTATCGCAGATAAAGGAATGGATTCCTCCTTGCTCTTCTAGCTGGGTCAGAAACCGGTAAACTGTGGCTATCCCTAGTTTTCTGTCTTTCCTGGAAACATTCCGGTGCAAAGTATAAGCATCAAAGAACGATTTAAGCTGCTTAATTTCTTCTCCTAATAGCTGTTTTTGTTTAGTAGCCCTTACCATAAAAATATAAACTGATTAATAAATATAAATTTATTGATAATGATTATCAATAAACTATTTAAATACCAAGATAATTTTTTGAATGATAGATGAAAATTATAACAATTGTTTGGATTGGCATTATGGTTCTATCTTTGCTCGGATGTTCAGCAAATCAAGCTAATCCTTTAACAAATAATAAATCATTGGCAGTGGCCGCCACTTTTTATCCACTGTATGATTTGGCTAAAAGTATCGTGGGCGACTATGGTACAGTTTACTCTTTGGTTCCAGCTGGCGCAGAACCGCACGATTTTGAGCCAAAGCCTAGCGATATCCAACAGCTAAATCGGGCTGATGCCTTGGTTATTTTAGGAACAGGATTTGCGCCATTTGAAGATACTTTTACTGAATCTATAATAGGCCAGGTTCAAGTAATCTCGGCCGGCAAAGGAGTCAGCCAAATTAAAACAGATCCTCTGGAAGCCGCCAGCAGGCTTGACCCGCATATCTGGCTTTCTCCTAAAAATGCCAAAATAATGGCTGCTAATATTATTAATGGCTTGAGTATGATTGATTTTGAAAATGCCAACTATTATGTTGAGAACGGCAACAATTTAATTGAACAACTGGAAAAACTGGATGTGGAATATAAACAAGGGTTAACCAACTGTAAAAAAGAAGTTATTCTTAGCAGCCACAATTCATTTTCCTACTTGGGCCGTGATTATGGTTTCAGAACCAAGTCCATCAGCGGGCTAGAACCAGAAACAGAACCAACTCCCAATCAAATTAAACAATTAATCAATTTGGCTAAAGCAGAGAATATCAAATACATTTTATATGAGGAATTAGTTGATCCGCGTGTAGCCGAGGCTATTGCCAGCGAAACTGGAGCCAGTTTGTTGGAGCTAAGCCCGGTGGAAGGCACTACCAATCCAGCTGATACTTACATTACTATCATGCAGAAAAATTTGCAGAAGTTGAAACTGGCTCTGGAATGCACGACATGATTTTAAAAATTTTATTTTTGCACAAGCCTAAAAGATATTGTTTTATCTGTCCATGAAATCTTTAATTACTGTTTCTTCACTGTTCTTTTCCTTTGCTGAGCAAAAAATATTGGAAGACATTTCTTTTGCGGTTAAAGAAAAGGATTTTTTGGCCTTGATTGGCCCCAACGGCTCAGGAAAAACTACCCTAGTGAAGGTTATTCTGGGTTTACTATCCCCAACTAGCGGCAGTGTTGAGATTAAGATTAACAGAAATAAGATAAGTTATGTCCCACAGCGTTACACCATTGATCGGAATTTTCCAGGCACCGTGAAAGAAACATTACTTACAGTTAAACCTGAATTAATAAATTTATTAGGTTTACAAGGAGTCCTTAATAAGAAATTCGCCTCGCTCTCGGGCGGACAACAGCAGCGGGTACTTATTGCTTTAGCTTTGTTAAGAAATCCGCAATTGTTGATTTTAGATGAGCCTACTGCCGGGGTGGATGTGCAAGCCCAGCAGTCATTTTACCAATTGCTTAAAAAATTAAACCGTCAAGGAATGGCCATAATCCTAGTTACACATGAAGTAGGCATTCTTTCTTCGTTAGTCAAAACAGTATTGTGCATCAATCACCGAGTTTGTTGCATGGGAACACCACGGCAAATTCCTAGTTTGTTAAAGCAAATGTATGGGCCTTATTTTGTGCATCATCATTTAAATCATCTTCGAGGCAAGCATCATGATTGAATTACTGAGTTATGGATTTATGCAAAAAGCTTTGCTGGGAGGATTAGCTATCGCCATCTCTTGTGGCTTGCTGGGGCCATTTTTAGTGTTAAGAAGGCTTTCTTTGCTGGGCGATGGTTTAGCCCATTTATCGTTTGGCGGCGTGGCTTTAGGGTTCCTGTTAGGCATTAATCCTTTACTCTCAGCCTTAGTGATGGCCATCGTTGGCAGTTTCTGGGTTCGTCACACACTTAAGAAAAATCTCTACGGTGATGCTGTGATTGCTTTATTGCTTTCTTTTGGAGTAGGTTTAGGGATAGTCATGATTGCTGCAGTAAGGGGATTTAACAGCAACCTTTACAGTTATCTTATTGGCAGTATTTTAACACTTAATAATTTTGATTTAATCCTAGCTTTATCTTTATTATTGGCAGTGATAATTTTTTTAAAATTGTTCTATCAGGACATGTTTTATCTTACTTTTAACGAAGAATTAGCTTACCTGTACCGCCACAGGGTTAATTTAGCTAATATTATATTTACACTTTTAACAGCAATGGTGGTGGTAATCAGCATCAGAGCTGTAGGCATTCTATTAATTTCGGCGCTGTTAGTCATTCCCAGCATGATTGCCTTGAATTTAGCTAGCTCATTTAAGCAGGCCTTACTTATTTCCTCATTTAGCGCCATGGTAGCAGCAATTAGCGGCATTATTGTTTCTTATATTGTTGACCTTCCACCTAGCGGCGTAATCGTTCTATTGTTGTTTGCAGGTTTTGTAGTAACTAGTGCCTTTAAAAAAAGGTAAGGCTTCTGTCTAATTTAGATGGCTATGTGGAAAATCTCGCTTCATTCGGTTATTATCAGGCTTTGTACTGGATATCTTGAACTATTGTTTTTAAATTAGAATATTTTTTAAACTCCGGCCTTTTAAACATTTAAAATGCATCAACCAGAAATTAATGGTTCATTAGAAGGAATTATTTTTGATAATGATGGTGTTTTATCTTGTACAGCTCCAAGACAATACCAATGGTTTCAAAACTGGGCCATGGTAAATGGAAAGCCACCTTTACCTTATAAAGATTTAAGTGAATTCTTATTAGATTATAATTATACTTTGCATGGGGCTGGAGATGTAGCTAGTGGTGTGCAAAACTTTTATGATAAACATGGACTACCTTGTGACATGAAAGATAAAGATCATCCTGTGTGGGCGGCTTATAATGAATTTAAAACAACCCATCAACTGGGTTTATTTCCTGGAATTAAAGAAGTTTTAGAACAACTCTATGCTTTAGGTTCACTTTCAGCGCAACGATTAACTGGCTCAACTAGATTAAGAATGGCGGTAAACTCTACCAATACCTGGGAAACTATTAGCCGAGAATTGGAACGCGCAGGAGTTATCCAATACTTTGATACTCAAGTTGGAATAGAAATACTGCGAGAAGCTCACGGCGCAGGGAATGGTGAATCTTTAAGAAAACCAAGTACTATTTCTGTAGCTTGGTGTTTAAGAACTCTGGGAACGACTGGGCCTAACACTATGCATGTAGGTGACACCAGAGCCGACTTAGCTGCATCTCGCGAAGTATTAGTTCCCGGCTTATCCAAAAAAGTAGATTTATTAATGGTCGGCGCAGCCTGGGGTTATGAAGGCCGGGAACTATTGGAGCGGGGAACAACTTTAGAAAGTGGAAAGAAAGTTAATTTTGATTATATTATTGACAAACCAGAAGAATTAGTGCCAATAGTCAAACATCATCGCGGCCTTTAAACTCTCTCGGCGCGTTTCTTGCGAATTAATAATTCCGCCACTTCGGTGAAAATTTCTGTCTCAACGCCTATTCCATAGGGACCATAAACTTTTAGATCCTTCCACACAAAACTTGGCGTGGGATGAATAAACCTAATCATGGTCATTACGGAAGTCTTTTCTTTATCTGCCGAAATCATTTTAATTTCTGGCAAGGTTGTTTCCAGCAACACCGGAAGTTCGCCGTTATACAATTTAAACAATACTTTCTGCCGGGATAAGTCCAAAACTCGCAGCAGCTGCTGGTAAAATTCCTTTTCTTCCCTTAACATCGCGCTGGTATCGATAATTTCCGAGCCTGTTTTGCTTTTATTTAGGGCGATATCAATGATCTTTTTTTCCCGTAGTTCATAGATTTCTTTCAGAATGCGCTTGATGCTGCGCACTTCATATTCCAATTTGTCTCGCTCTCCTGCAGCAAAAATACTGGCGTCATGCTCTTTTTCTTTCAAAAGTGCTTGTTTTTCTCTTACGTAACCGGCAACGTTTATCAAGAAGGCAGCTTCCAACTGCTGCAAATCAGCACGCTTTTTCTCATTTCTCACAAAGTCGTACAACGTCTCCAGAGTAATTTTTATTGAGTCCATCAGCTAGCAAACATCTATTAACAAAGGTATCTTTAATTAGTATAAGATACTTGTACCACCCCTACTTTTAAGAACTAACTACCTTATAAAGATATATGAATGTAACCGCTTATATGTTTAATGGACACATTCATCTTCGAGTCGTTCCCAACTCTTCCAGATTAAAATTGATTGAAGATAAAGGCCAGTTGAAGTTATACCTAACCAAACCAGCGGCAGATCATCAAGCTAACGATCAATTAATTAAATTTTTTAAAAAACAGCTGAAGTTAACTGTCAGGATTGTAAGCGGCCTTAACAGCAGGGACAAAGTGTTAGAAATAATTAATTCATCAAAACCTCCAGCTTGATTTTAGCCTGCTTTAATAATTCTTTGGCTGTATCATCAGGATAAGCCACTTTAGATACTACTTGAGCAATACCAGAATTAATAATCATTTTAGCGCAAACAATACAAGGAGTAAAAGTAGTGTAAAGTGTAGCTCCACGAGTGGAAATACCGCTATAAGCCGCCTGCACTATAGCATTCTCTTCGGAATGGCAGCAAATACAAGGTTCTTGATAAACACCAGATTTCATTTTTCCCAAATGGCGGGAAGTGCAGCGCTGGCAGCCACCATCATTGCAATGCCGGATGTTCTTCGGCGAACCATTGTAACCGGTAGACAAGATCATTTTGTCACGAACGAGAATCGCCCCTTTCTTAGCCGACAAGCAGGTGGAACGCAATTTAACTTGTTCAGTGATATTCATAAAATATTTGTCCCAGCTAGGGCGCGCCTCCTGCAGCAGATATAAATAATCTTTAACTAGTTGGTTTACTTTGCCCGTTAGCGCCTCTGGAGTAGAGTTATTGTTAATGGTTACTTTAGCCAGGCTTAAGACTTGAGACAATTGCTGTTGATGAACTTCTGAACTAGACTCTTGCTGTTCTTTTTGTTTTAATTCTTGCAATGTTTTAGGATCTTCTTCCCGGTTTCTTTGAATAATTCTTTGCAGCCTGGCTTTAATTGGCGCTACTACTTTAATAAGCAGAAAATCTGTTCGGTGCTGCAGTAATTCCACTTCGGCTTGATTGCGGATAGAAGTAAAAACATAATTTTCCCCATCTTTAACTTGCGCTAAAGCCTGCTTAGCTAAAGTATCCGCGCCCAGGCTTTTTCTCAGTTCGTTTCCGGTTTCAATTAATGAGTTCCGAGTAATATTCTGCTTTCTTCTTTTAAGTTCATCTCTGATCAAATCAGAAAAAGAAATATGATAAAAATTCATTTCTTGCAGAAATTTAGCTACGGTATCTTTTCCTGAACAAAACAAGCCAGTGACGCCAATGATCATTAGTTTTATGCTCAGAACCAAATTTAAATGTATTTTTATCTTTCAATGCTATTTCTCCAGAAGAGAAAGCGATTTAAATAGATTAAATGGTACTGCTTAAAGCTATTATTTAGAAATAAGAGATGTTTAATTTATAGAACAGATTATAGTTTCGACCATGGAACAATATCTTTCATTATTGGAACATATTTTAACTAGGGGTAAGGAGAGACTTGATCGAACTGGAGTTGGCACTGTTGGCGTCTTTGGTTATCAACTGCGTTGTGACTTAGCAGCTGGTTTTCCTTTGCTTACCACCAAAAAACTGCATCTTAAATCTATTCTGTATGAATTATTATGGATGTTGGGCGGCCATACCAATACTCAGTGGTTAAATCAACAAGGAGTTACCATTTGGAATGAATGGGCTACTGAAGAACAAACGGCTAGATTCGGCAGAAAACCAGGCGATTTAGGCCCAGTTTATGGCCATCAATGGCGGAATTTCGGAGCTACTAAGAACGCTGATGGCACTTATCAAAATGATGGAATAGATCAAATTGTTAGAGCCGTGGAAACCATTAAAAAAAATCCGTTCAGCCGCAGAATTATTGTTAGTTCTTGGAATCCAGCTGAAGCGGATGAGGTAGCTTTGCCTCCCTGCCATACCTTATTTCAGTTCTATGTAGCTGGTGATGAAACTAGGCCTGAACAACAGAAGCTTTCATGCCAGATGTATCAGAGAAGCGCTGATGCCTTTTTGGGAGTGCCATTCAACCTTGCTTCTTATGCTTTGCTGACTATGATGATGGCCCAAGTAACGGGAAAACAACCGGGAGAATTTGTTCAGGCCTTTGGTGATCTGCATCTTTACAGAAACCATTTGCAACAAACCACGTTGCAGTTAAGCCGAACACCTCGGCCATTACCTACAATGGTTATTAACCAAAAAGTTTCAAATATTTTTGATTTCAAATTTGATGATTTTAGGTTGGTTGGTTACGATCCTCATCCACACATTAAAGCGGAGGTAGCAATATAAAATGATAAATTTAGCTCTAATTTATGCTGTAGCGGATGATGGTTACATTGGTGTAACTCGTAATGGCCAGGTTGGTTTTCCTTGGCCTTTCCGCCTTAAGGATGATTTAGCACGATTTAAGCAGCTTACTATAGGCCATCCTGTAATTATGGGCAGGGTTACTTACGAGTCTATTCCCCCTAAGCTTAGGCCACTAAAAGACAGATTAAATATAATTCTTTCATCAACTGCTAGCTATAATGATCCAGGTGTAATTGTGGTTCCATCTTTACCATCAGCCATAGAAGTACTAGATAATAGTGAGTTCGTTGGTATTGATTCTAGTACTGTTTTTGTTGCGGGAGGCTCGCGACCTTATGCCGAAGCTATGAATTCTGGATTAGTTAGCAAAATTTATGAAACCAAAGTGCATGGCTCCTGGGGTGGAGATACTAAATTGCCTCCATTTGATCAAAGCTCGTGGCAAGAAATCAAGCGAACTAAGCATCATGAAGGGACACACACTTATATTGAATATAAGCTAAAACTATGACCGGAAAATTTATTGTTTTTGAAGGCATTGACGGCTGTGGAAAAACTACACAACTCCGCTTAGCTGCAGATTATCTTCGTTCTCAAAGTTATAATGTTCTGGCCACCAAAGAACCGACAGATATGGATATCGGCCGCAAAATTAGAGTTTTAGCAGCTCAAGGCAACACTGAAAGCAGCCCTGTTTCTGCAGAACAATTTGCGGAGCTATTTTATGATGATCGGGTTATGCACTTAAGCCGCAGAATCATTCCCGCACTTCAGCAAGGCCAAATCGTGCTTTGCGACCGCCATAAGTTATCTACCATTGCTTATCAATCAGCTATGGGAATGGATATTAATGAGTTGATCCAAAAACATCAAGGGTTATATCGGCCTGATTTAACTTTGGTTTTTGAGGTTGATTTAAAATTAGCTATGGAAAGAATTCGTCAAACGCGCAGTTCACGAGAAGTTTTTGAGCAAGAAGATCTTTTGTCTAGAGTTAAAACTAATTACCAAACCGCAATAGCAGCGTTAACAGCAAATGGAGAGCGTTTTGTTAGCATTGATGGAAACCAAAAACTACAAACCGTTTTCAGAGAAGTAAAGTCAACCTTGGATCAATTCTTAAGAAGTTCAAAAATTGAAGATAAATGAAAAAAAATAAATCACAATCATTGTTTTAAAATTACTCCTCTTCTTCTTTAGTTTCCGTGGTAAAGAAACTGTCTAATTTTTTTGAACTAATGGCGGCCTTGTAAGAAATTTTCATAGGACATCAATCACCCCTTTTTTCAAACATCTATCGGTAACTTTAGTAGAATAAATAAACTATATAAAGACTCCGCAGTTGGAAAATATATACTTAAGAGCGACACCACTTTAGAAAAATTATTGCGATTTACCTTTATAAAAAATACTAGCCAATTACTACTTTAAAATATAAATAATATTAAGATTAGTTACTAAGTTTTACTGCTTCCACCAGCTGGTGTGTGTCTACTTTTCCGGTAACAGCGGAAATTTTTACATTAGCAAATTTTAAAGCCTTAGTTATGAGTGTAAAATTCCATTGCGTTTTTTGATCTATTGTTTGCAAAACTACAAATCCATCTCCTAAATTTTCTTTTGGAAATAATGTTATCAATTCTTTGCGGCAGGCTGCGGCAGCTGAATCAAAACTTACCACTGCCTTAGGTAAATTTAGTTCTTCGATTATGCTTTCTTCTGTTTTAAAAACCTCATCTTCTTGCTTCATCATGAAAGCCTGCTCAGTTTTTACAAAGACAGCTATTTTCTGTTTCTCTGGATTAAAATAACCAATTTCCCAGCTAGATTTTTGTTCCAGAGCAGAAGTAATAGTGCTAAACAGATGCGATAAGTAAGCTTGAGGATGGTTAGAAACCCATTCTTTAAAAACTTGGCTAGAATGAAGAGACTGTTGCAGTTCTTGCACCGAACTCACGCATATTCCCTCCAAGTGTAGCTGCATTTGGTGCATTTAAAAAATCTGGTTTCCGGTTCGTCAGCGCCGCGAGTTTGCTGGGTCCAATAATAGGCCATGCCATTATCGCACTTTTCACATTTTATTTTTACTTTAGGATTAGTTTCAACACTTTCCACGATTTCAATCTTTTTAGCTGCTTGCACTTTTTCCTTGATCTCAGCATTGGATTCATTATCCAGATTTTTAGTAAAGCCACAACTGCAGTAAAGTATTTTTTTGCCTGCTTTTTCCTTTGGCCTTAGGATTGAACCACATTTTGAACAGAACATGGCTGTTATGGTTTAATTTATCCTTTAAATAATTTACTAATCACAAGGCTATATCTTTCCTAAGTGATAATAAAGCGGACCCGGGAGGACTTTCAGGCTGGTTTATTTTAACCAAAGCTTTTGAACCCCCGACCTATAGCTTTCATCTCCTCAGTGAACTTTGGTATTCCATGATTGGAATTACTCAGGAGTTCTTCATTGGAGTAGGAGGCTATCGTTCTATTTTCCCTGCAGAAAGATGCATCCAGGCTGAACTACGGGTCCTTATGTAGCTATAAATAGCGCTTCTTTTAATAATTTATGTCAAAGTTTATAAAAGCTAATCAAACTGCCCCGAAGATGGTTTTCACCACTAAAACTTTAGTTGATATGTTGCAAGAAGCTGGCACGGATGTTAACAGCTCAATAGATCGGGTGTTTGATTTTAGGGAATGCTTAAAAGATGAAAATGCTTCTTTCGCTTTTAGTTTTGGGAGAGCAATAAGATTATTAACTGATGACTTTGCAGTATTAGTTAATTCCCAAGCCAGCCCCAATCAAGGGGATTGTAACTTAACTGGCAATTTTTATTATTCTGGTATACCCAACCTAATCTTTCTTCTGCTGGAGAATGCTATTTATCGAGGTTCACAAGGAGAAGCTAAACCCTCTTTAGTGGAATATTTTTTTGGAAAACGAGGGTTAGTTTTTCAAATAACTGATAACGGCTGTGGATTTAATCCACTACCAATCATTATAGCTACACAAAATGGAACCAGAAAACGCGGGATACACTATCAATGCCAAGGAAGTGGATTTACAGCAATGAATGAACCACATTATGAAGTTAACATCAACAGTTCTGAAGATAAACCATCTGGAACTACGGTAACTGTAATGTACAAATATCAAAAATCAAGTTAGAAACAGTTAACTTACTTTTTAGGCAATTCTAACTTTAGGTAATTTTCTTTCAAGTCTTTAGCATTCCAGGCGGAGGGACAACCATCCATGGGGCTTTCCTTGTTCTTGTTTTTAGGGAAAGCAATTACATCCCTAATGTTATCCAATTTTTCAATCAACATCACAAACCGGTCTAATCCTGGCGCAAACCCCCCGTGAGGCGGAGCTCCGTATTTGAAAGCATTCAATAAAAACCCAAATTTTTCTTGCGCTTCTTCCAGGCTCATACCAATAACCTTCATTACTCGCTCTTGAATTTCCGGCCGGTTGATTCTAATTGAACCAGAGCATAGTTCAATTCCGTTAAGCACTAAATCGTACAACTTGCCACGCACATTACCTGGATTTTCTTCTAAATATTTCATATCTTCATCACGAGGCATGGTAAAGATATGATGCATAGCTTCCCACTTTCCTTCATCAGTATTCCATTCAAACATAGGAAATTGATTGATCCAACAAAAGTTAAACTCATCCTGATTTATTAGTTTTAGATCATCACCTAACTTCAAGCGCACTTTCCACATTACATTATGCACTGATTTTTCTTCGCCAGCGCAGAATAATAATAAATCTCCGGCTTGCGCTTGCATTTTTTTAGTTAAAATGTTTTGCAGTTCTGGCTTAAAGAATTTGCAAATGGATGATTCTAATCCTTGCGGGGTCATTTTCATCCAAGCTAAGCCAGCCGCGCCTAAATTTTGAGCATAAGCAATCAGAGCATCAATTTCTTTTCTCGAAAAGGCCAAACCGGCTCCTTTAGCATTGATACATTTTACTATTCCTCCCTTATCTACTGCAGACTTGAACACAGAAAAATCGCTGCTTTGGGCAATTTCAGAAACATCTAGATGTTCCAAGCCAAAACGCAGGTCTGGCTTATCACAACCATACTTAACCATAGATTCAGCATAGGACATTCTTCGAAAAGGTGTTTTTATCTCAATGCCTTTTACTTTCTTCATGATGTGATAAAATAGTTTTTCACCTATAGCATAAATGTCCTCTTCATCCACGAAACTCAGTTCAATATCCAATTGGGTAAATTCTGGCTGCCGGTCTGAGCGCGAATCTTCGGCTCTCATGCAGCGAGCAATTTGGTAGTACTTGTCCATTCCCGCCACCATCAGCAGCTGCTTGTAAATTTGCGGCGACTGCGGAAGCGAATAAACTTGCCCGGGATGAAATGGCGATGGCACTAAATAATCACGCGCCCCTTCCGGAGTAGAACGAACTAGCATCGGCGTTTCTATTTCTGTAAATCCTTCCTTATCGAGCAATTCCCGGCAGGCTTGCAAAACTTGATGGCGAACTAGTAAATGTTTTTGCATAATTGGCCGGCGCAAATCTAAATAACGGTATTTTAGCCGCATTTCCTCGGAAGCTTCCTTGCGATCATCAACTTCTAACGGCGGAGTTTCAGCGCTGTTTAGGATATCCAATTCATCTACGATGATCTCAATTTCTCCAGTAGGCAAATGCTGGTTTTCCAATCCTTGGCCGCGGTATCTTACCTTGCCAGTTACTTTAAGGCAATCTTCCCTGCGCAGTTTTTCCGCGCGGACATGAGTTTCCAAATTATGGTCAGGATCGAAAACTAACTGTGTTAGGCCATAACGGTCTCTCAGGTCGATAAAAATTATTCCTCCATGATCTCGGCGAGAATGATTCCAACCGCACAGTGTTACCACCTGGTTTTCATTCTTTAACGTCAATTCGCCACATGTGTGTGTTCTTAACATGACAGATAAAGTTATTTAATTAAAGTTTTATAAAGGTTTGTATGAAAAAATATATAAATAAGTCGGAGTAAAAGACTAGCAGTGCCCCCATAGCTTAGCAGGTAGAGCGTGCGAGATTACCACGAAGCTGTTACCTTATAGGCTGATACCGCAAGTTAGCAATAACCGGTAAAGGTCACCAGTTGAAGTCTGGTTGGGGGCGCTTTTTCTTAACATTATTTCTAACCTATGCTACTTCTGAAAAGATTAGGAACCAGTAGAACTTTTGCTATAAGCACCATCTGAGAATCAAGGAAAATTAATTTTTCTAAGGCCTCCTTTATTATATCACAAAACCTTTAAATAAAACGTTACAAGCTCTTGTAGCGATGGAAATTAATTCAGAATTAACTAAAAAGATAGCAGCCATGGCTCAATTAAGTTTGACCGAAGCAGAGATAGAAATATTTACTGCTGATTTACAAGAAATACTTAAGGCCTTTTCGATTTTGGATTCTATCAATGTAGAAAATACTGCCAGCTCCTTTCGGCCAATTGAAACCAAAAACCACTTGAGGCCTGATCTTGCCTGCAATAGTCTCAGCCAAGAGGAAGTTTTAATCTTTACTAAAAATAAGCGCGATGGCTTTTTTATCGGGCCAAAAACTGTTGGATAAACTGCATAATATAACATGTCCCTGATTCATGAAACTAAGAACATCTTGGAAGAATGCCGACAAATCAACGAAAAATACTCTTATTTTAATGTAATTTGTGAACAGGAAGCGTTGCAGCAGGCTGGAAAAGCACAAGGGCCATTGAAAGGATTATTTGTCAGTGTTAAAGATTGCCTGTGTGTCAAGGGAGTAGAAAGCACTGCTGGATCAAGAATTCTTAAAGGCTACAAGCCATTATTTGATGCTACGGTAGTTCGCAGGCTGAAGGAAGCCGGAGCCATAGTTATCGGTAAAACTGCGCAGGATGCCTTTGGCTTTGGCAGTTTTAATATCAATGTTGGTTTGGATTATCCTGTGCCAAAAAATCCTATTGATGTAACCCGCGTAACTGGTGGTTCTTCTGGCGGCGGCGCCGGTATCACCAAGCTAGCTTCATTTAACCATGTAGCTATTACTGAAACCACAGGTGGCAGCATTGAAAGCCCTGCTGCTTTTTGCGGAGTGGTTGGCTTTTGTCCCACTTATGGCAGCGTAAGCCGCTATGGATTAATTTCTTATGCGGATTCTTTAGACAAAATTGGCTTAATGGCTAAAACTGTTTCACAGATTAAACCCGTGCTGGAGATTATTTCCGGCCATGATCAACAAGATGCTACCTCCTTGCGGCAGCCAATTAACTTTAAAGTAAAATCTGGTATTTTAAAAATTGGCATCATTAAGGAAAGTTTGGGAAAAGGCATTGATCCAGCCATTAAAAACTTAATCATCAATGTTATTGAGAAATTAAAGCAGCAAGGGCATGAACTAAAATCTGTCTCCATGCCGACTACTTTTACTTACGGCATCCCGACTTATTATATTATTTCCACCTCGGAAGCCTCTAGTAATTTAGCGCGATTTTGCGGCCTGCGTTATGGCCAGGAAAGCAATCCCAAAAATAAAACTTTCGGAAAATATTTTACTGAAATCAGGAGCCAGCATTTTGACCGGGAAAGCAAACGCCGCATTATCCTAGGAACCTTTGCCCGGATGGCTGGATATCGTGAAGCTTATTATCTTAAAGCTACTAAAGTTAGAACCAAAATTATTGAGGAATATAAAAAATTATTTGAAACTTATGATTTACTGATTTCTCCCACCATGCCGGTAATTGCGCCAAAATTTTCTGAAGTAAAAAAGATGACTCCATTAGAAAATTATTTGATGGACATCCTCACTGTTGGCCCAAACCTGGCTGGTGTGCCGCATGCTAGTATCCCTATTGGTTCAGTAGAAGGGTTACCGGTGGGTTTAATGGCTTGTGCTGATCACCTGCATGAAGGAGCCTTGCTGCGATTTTTACAATTAGTAGAGGAGTTAACATGAACTTTACTTCAGAAGTGGTAATCGGATTGGAAGTTCATGTGCAATTAAATACCGCCACGAAATTGTTCTGCAGTTGTCCCACTCAAGGCAGTGAAGAAGCAAACAGCCGCTGTTGTCCAGTTTGCCTGGGGCATCCTGGAGCTCGGCCGGTTATTAACCAGAAAGCATTAGAGTATGCCAGCAAATTCTGTTTAGCCGTTAATTCCAAGTTAGCCAGCAAAGTAATTTTTTCCAGAAAAAGTTACTTTTACCCTGATATGTCCAAAAATTTTCAAATTACCCAATTTGAAGAGCCGCTAGGCTTGGAAGGATCAGTTCACCTTAAATCCGGCCGTGAAGTTAGCCTGATTCGCGTGCATATGGAAGAAGATCCGGCAGCTATCAGCTATCCTTTAGCCATGCGCCAATCATCCTATTGCTTAATCGACTACAACCGCTCGGGAAATCCACTCATTGAAATTGTAACCAAACCGGAATTAACTTCACCGGAAGAAGCCAGGGATTTCTTAAACCAGTTAATTAGTATTATTGCTTACCTCAAAATTTTTGATTTAAATCATGGTATTATTAAGGCTGATGCTAATGTTTCCATAAAGGAAACTAATTACACACGAGTGGAAATAAAAAACATTACTGGATTTAAAGAGTTAGAAAAGGCGTTGGGCAGTGAAATTAATCGCCAGAAACAGCTAGCCGCTGAAGGCAAAAAATTGGTTCAGGAAACCAGGGGATGGGATAATCAAACTAATTTTACTTACCCTCTGCGCCTCAAGGAAACAGAAGCTGATTATGGTTATATCATTGAACCAGATTTGCCGATAGTAGAGTTAGGTCGTGATTGGTTACAGCAACTCAAATCACAACTGCCAGAACTGGCATACCAAAAATCCCATCGCTATACCAAGAACTTTAAGTTGGATCCGGCTGATGCCGAGGTTATGTCCATGGATTTAGATTTAGCTCAGTTATTTGAAACAGTAGCTCAAAAAATTGATCCGCCATTAGCTGCCAAATGGATGCGCAAAGAGTTATTACGGGTTCTTAACTTTCATAAGAAAACTGCTGCTGACATCAAGTTCTCACCAGAGCAGCTGATAGAACTATTGCAATTAGTTGCTGCTAACAGTATTTCTGATGACACTGCCCAGAAGATTATAGAAGAACTGATGATTAAGCCATTTTCGCCAAAACAATATGTTGAACAGCATCATTTGCAGCAAATAAGCGATAATTCGGAATTGCAGCGTTTTTGTATTAAGGTAATTGATGAAAACCAGGCTGCAGTTGCAGATTATAAATCTGGCAGTGAAAAATCTTTAAACTTCTTAATTGGGCAAGTGATGAAACTTAGCCGAGGCAAGGCTTCGCCGCAGCTAGTTAGTGATATCATGAAACAGCTGATTAAATAAAGTATTCTCTCATAACGTATAATGGCGCAACGGTTAAGATGCTGTTGTAAACCAGTAATACAGCCATGTTAGTAAAATATTCTACACTAGCTGTTATTGGAAAATCATGTTTTCTGTTTCTAAGGCCAAAACGAAGCAAACCAAAACCTGGTATCGGTAAGAAATCCAGTGGTTGCAGCTGGTAAGTTGGTTTATGATTAGTTAGTTTGCGATTATCTTTAATTTTTTGTTCCAAACTCATTTTTTAACACTGCAACTTAAGCCATCCCGAATATTAATAATTTTCGTATCTAGCTGCGGATGATTAAGAACTGCCTGTTTAAAATCAAGACATCCTCTCATGTTGATATTATCAGCAATAATCATGCCTCCCCATTTTACTAATTTAAGGCAATTGTCTAGCACCTGCAGGTATCCTTTCTTAAAAAAATCAATAAAAATTAAATCAAAGAGGCCTTGTTTGTGTTCAGCCAATTCTTTTACTATCATTACAGCATCGCCAATGATAATTTTGGCTTTAATATTGAATTTAGAGAAATTCTTAACCGCTTCTTCAGCTATCAGCTGATTTATTTCAATAGTGGTTAAATCAGCGCCTTGGCTGCCCAAAAGGCAACCACTGTAGCCATTGGCAGTTCCCAACTCTAAAATAGCCTGCGGTGATATCTCTGTTATTTTCTGCAGCAGCCAGGCGCCTTTCTCACTGCCAATAATAGGAATTTTTCTCTTTAGGCTGTCTTGTTCTAGTTTTGATAATTCTATGATGGAAATCATTGGTTTAACCTTGACGTAATTTATTTTAAATTAATTACTTAATTACCATGAGTTGATATAATTAGTTCTGGAAGATAATTAATTTTGTGTTCTTTAAAAATTAATAATGTTTCAAAGCTTTTTATTATTTCTGGAAATTTATCTCTTAAACTAAAAATAAAGTTCCCAACCACCACAGAACTATTTACTTGTAAATCAATGATTAAATCATAGTTGCCTACAGTTGAAGTGAGGTAGTATATTTCTCTTTGTTGTAAAATATAGTTAAGGAATCTCTGTTTAAGGCTTTCAGTTATCGGTTGTAACTTAATTAATAACAGATACCATTGAATTCCTAGTTTTGATACATCCAATTTCATTCTGAAACCATTAATCACTTTATTTGTTTTAAGTTTTTTTAATCTATATCTAACTACATCTATGGACATTCCAGTTTTATTAGAGATTGTTGTTATTTTCTCTCTTGCATTCTGCCCTAATGCTTTCATTAACCTAACATCTTCATTATCTAAAATTATAGATTGTAATTTTTCAGTTTGGACTCCATGAAGGTCAGTTTCTAAGAATCTATAACTTAATTTATGTGATTTTGTTAAAATAGAGAAGTTTGCATCTCTTAAATATTCAGAACAGGTGTTTTTAATTTTAGAATATAAATCTTCAAATTCACGAATGGTTTTAGCATATACTAACAAGATAATATTTGATTTACCTACTCCGTTAATAACCCAGCCAATATTCTCTTCATCAACAAATATCTCAATTATTCCCTTTTCTATTTTATTGGTTATTTTTTCTAATTCTATGAAAATGTAATAAGAATTATAACCCAGTTTACTAATATTAAATTCTGTATAAAAATTTTTGATCAGTTCATTTTCTTGCATTTTTCTAATTCTGTAACTTATTGCTTGTTTGCTCATCTTTAATTTCCTAGCAATGTTTGAATCTGGTTCACGGCAATTTTTGTTAAGTATCCTAAGAATATCTTTGTCTTTTTTATTTAGCTCCATATAAGAACTTTAAGGTAATTATTATATAAACTTTGCTAGAAAGTTCTAATTTTTTAAGATTAATTTAATGTACTATTGAATTAACTATTTTTGTGGTGAATTAATATGGATATCTCATACAAATTAAAATGCGGAAAATTGCCAGATGATGAATTATCTAGGCTATTAGAAAAATATACTAATAGTGCTAATGACAGAGTACTATTAGGACCAAAAATTGGAGAAGATGCAGCAATTATTGATATGGGCTCTAAAGAGAATAATTGTTTGGCGGTTTGTGTAGATCCAATAATGGTCAATATATCAAATGCCCCCTACTTTGCTGTCGCTATCAATGTAAATGATATAGTGACCAGGGGAGCCACTCCTAAATGGGCTTCGGCCAGCATATTTTTCCCAGAAAGATCTACATTAAATGATGTAGAAGCATTTTTCAGACAGTTATACGATGCAGTTTTGCCTCATAGAATTTCTGTGGTTACTGGACATACAGAAATAACTTCTCTAGTCAGAAATCCAGGAATCGTCTTAACTATGCTCGGGGAGGTTGATAAAAATAAACTAATCACCACAGCAGGAGCAAAAGAAGGAGATTCGTTAGTCTTAACTGGAGGCGCAGGAATTGAAGGAACTGCAATTTTGGCAGCAAATATGTATGAATCATTGAAAGGAAAAGTTGATGAAAGCACTATAGAAATAGCAAAACAATTTATCTACAATCCTGGTATCTGTGTTGCACCAGCAGCTTACATCTCTTGGAAGCATTCACCGCACTCATTACATGATCCAACTGAAGGTGGTGTTAGAAAAGGAATTGAAGAATTAGCTCTCGCTTCAGGAAATGGAGTTTTTATTGACTATGACAAAATTCCTATTCGAGAGGAAACCAAAAGAATCTGCGCAGCCACGGGCGATGATCCATTAGGAATCTTTGGTTCTGGTGCCTTATTGATCAGTATTGAAAAAGACTTAGTGGCTGATTTACTAGATGATTATCACAAAGCCGGCATCGTAGCAGCTGAAATCGGAATGGTTACTTCCAGTAATCAGGGAAGGGTATTACTGTGCCATGGAAAAGAAATTCCTTTAGAAGCTAGTTACACTGATGGTTTGATTGAACGGTTAAATTAATGATTCTTTATCTTTTTCCTTACAGTAAACAGATCAGCTATCCAAAACTTTATTAACTAATTTGTTTATACCTAAAATAACAGCATAAGAATTACTAGCAGGTGAAATTTATGGAAAAAGAGATTCTCATTAACCAATCTGTGGCTATCCTTTGTGACGGCAATAATATCGAGCGGAGTATCCACGAATTAAGCGGTTCTACCAGCAACATGATCAATTTTGATAAAATTATACCCAGGTTATTAAGTGGCCGAGGTTTAAACCGCTTGATTTATTTTAGAGAAGGCAAAAACATTTCTTCCAAATTAGCAGAAAGATTGTATAACAAATATTATGGCTCAGTTGTTCCTTGCCATAAGTCAGCAGATATCCCTTTGTCAATTAAAGCCACCCAGTTAGCCCCTAAAGTTGATACTATTATAATTATGTCTGGCGATTCAGACTATGTTGATTTAGTCCGGCACCTAAAATCAGAAGGCGTACGAGTGGAAATTGCTGCCGTTAAGGAAACAACAGCTAAAATTCTGGCTGAAGAAGCAGATTATTTTCATCCAGTAACAAAAGAAGATTGGTTTACCTATAGTTCTCCCAAAAGTAGTGGTCCTAAACGACACTCTCAGTAATCACTTGTTAGTGGTCAAAAGAAGAAAAGTTTAAATAGTAATTAGCTTATTTCTCTTAAAATGGAATTACAATTAAGTCAAGCCATTGGACTTCCGTTAAATTTAGTTCTATCCTATGAAACCGCAGGCGATTTAGAATTATTATCTCTTCATAGAATTAGGAACAGAATTAACAGCTTAACTATTGATGGCCAAGTTAAACAAGTACTAGTAGCAGAGCTCGTAAAAGAAAACCAAGAATATATTGAAAGTAGTGGCAGAAATTGGCGCTGTATTACTCCTCGTTCCTTAGATACTGCTGTTGACAATACCCGGAATTATCTTACTGAAAGAACAAATCTGGCTGTAGCATCAATTGATGATCTAGCAGCTAGATCAAAGATTAGATCAGCTTTAGAAGCTGCTGTTTCTGCTCAAGACAAAAAAATAAGAACATGGTTTGCTAATAACTATGATCATTTAATTTATAATACTGATGGAGAAATCCCTTTCCCCATTGTTAGAATGATGCGTGATGCTTTTGCTGTTTGGGCTTTAGGCAAGGCCAACCCTTTTCATGAACCTATTGAGGATGTAATATCTAGAGCCGCTACGGCTAGTGGAATTAATCCAGATGATTATGATAGCTATGAAACAGTTTGGGAGCAGCTAAAGGAATTTAAAAAATAATTTTCCTGGTTTAGAATATGGCCTTCCTTCCCACCACCTTAGAAGAGGCTAAACAATATTATCCTAATTTTAAACAGTTTGATGTTATTTTTGTTACCGGCGATCCATATTATGATCATCCTTTAAGCGGTGTGGCTATCCTAGCCCGGCTGTTGGATCGTCGAGGTTATCAAGTAGGAATCATTGCCCAACCACAAACTGAGGAAGATTACCAAGCTTGTGGACGACCTAAATATGTCTTTTGTATTACTTCCGGTTTGCTAGATTCAATGCTAGCTAATTATACTCCCATGCTGCATCAGCGAGAGAATGTTCTTGTTCCAGAACGAGCTTTATTGGTTTACAGCCAAAAAATAAAAGAATTATATAAAGGGACAATAACTATCCTAGGCGGCGTGGAAGCCACCATTCGCCGCTTTACTCATTTTGATTATAAAGAAAATAAATTACGCCGGGGAATTCTTAATGATAGCAAAGCTGATTTATTATTATTTGCCAATGCTGAGCGCTCATTATTAATTTTGCTTCAACGAATCAGGGGTATTGAACAACACCAGCCTCAAGCGAATCTAACTTTTGCTTCTATCTCGGCTAAATTAAACTTGCCTGGACTAGATGGAGCAGCCTTTCGGATAAGTAAGCAAGAAATTAATCCGAGGATTCCCCTGCTGCCGAGTTATGAAGATTGCCTGAAGGACAAACAGCAATTTAGCCGCTTAACCAGGATGAGTTATCTGCTTCCAGAAAACGCTTTTATTGAACCATGCAGTGGCGGCTTTATACAACATAATCGTCTAGCACCATTGCTTACAGAACATGAAATGGATTATTTATATGAAGGTGAATTTACTAGAAAACTTCATCCTAACTCTAAAAATTGGCAATTCAATCAAGAAATGGTGGCTAAGTTAGAAACTTCAGTGGTTTTAGGCCGAGGCTGTTGGGGCGGTTGCAACTTTTGTGTCATTCCTTTAGTGCAAGGAAAGGAAGTAGCCCGCCGCAGCCAGCAGAGTATCATTAAAGAAATCAAAGCCCTTTATGGCCAAGGAGTCAACAAAATTAACGACTTAACTTTACCTACGCTTAATATGTATGGTTCATACTGCGCTCTCTATGATCAAGAAGAAAAATTATTTTCACCGATTATTAATCAAGAAATAATCGTTTACAGCAAAAAAAAATATTGCAATCAACAATGCGTTGGCTGTCCACAGCGAGTGCTGCATGACCAGCTTTATCCGCTGTTAGAGGAAATTGAAAAATTGCAACAAACATCTTCTGGAAAAGAATTGGAATTGCGCAGCGCTATTCGCCACGACATCATCTTGGATCAAAAAGCATTGTTTAGGAAAATTATGCAATTTGTTTCCCGCTTAAAGATTGCCCCGGAACATATCTCCGATTCAGTTTTAAAGCAAATGAACAAGTCTACCCGCGCGGCCTTTGAAGAATTCTTGACAGAGTACCAAACGATCAATAAAGAACAAGGAACCAACAAAAATTTAGTGCCTTACTTTGTAGCTGCTCATCCCGGTTGCACCAAGGAAGACATGAAACTGTTGCGAGAATTCTGCGCTGAACATGATATTTATGTCAACCTGACGCAAATTTTTACTCCCACTCCTGGCACTGCTTCTACTGCTGCTTATTATTCCGGAAGGGACACCTTTACTGCAGAACAAATTCACGTTCCCAGAAGTTTCAGGGAAAAGAAAGATCAAAAAAATATTTTGTTAAACCAAACTAAGGAAGACCTTACTGTAAATGATGAACTAGGATGAATTATAATATTTCAAAATAATGTTCTTAGGTAAGCCCCAAGATTATGGCTAGTTTCCATATTCGTTCCAGCTTCTGTTAAATCTGCAAATACTCCCAGCTGTGAATTTCCAACTCTAACGCCAGCCCGCCCTCGCTGTAAACTTAATTGGTGGCCGCCATTGCCAACTATAGTAATTGCCTCCAATCCTAAAGCTGCTGGTGATCCATCTGGATTAAATCTAGCATCCAGGAAAAATAATAAGTTAGCATCGGCTGGTGATCCAGAGACCATACCATAAAGATCCAAAGGCCCGAATTGCCTAAAATACTCCAGCGCTAATCGTGAATCTACTGATTGTGGTGTCACGTCTAACTCCGCGCTGGCAGCAAAACCATCTGTTAATTGGCAACTTACGGACCCCACGGTAAAAAAATCAGGTTTTCCTTCATAACCTAAAGATAATCTATTTCTAGTGAAAAAGGCTATAGCCGGAGTAATGGGAAGGGTTAGTTTAGTGTCTAAGGTACTGGCTTTGTGGCCGGCTGAAACCTCTATCATTCCGCTAGGTGCTAATTCATCCGTTTCATTAGCTACAGCAGGAGAGCTGGCTGCCAGCAAAGCAACATATAATGGCAGTGTTGATCTCTTCATGAAATCACTTTTTCGTCAAAGATTTATAAAGATTGTGTTTGAAATTTCTTCAAAAATTTTATAATGTAATCCATATAATTTAAGCTAGATGAGATCTAAATCCTTAAGAAGCATGAGTGTTAACGATTCCTTGTTAGAATTTTTAGCTTTAACGCCAATCCCGGCAGTAGGTGAAGCAGCAGCGGTACAAGTAGCTAGCCGAAGAGTGCAAGCTGATTGTGAGTATGCTCGAACATCTGGCAACAAGATTGCTGCTTCTGATGCTAGAAAAATGGTTTTGTTGGACACTCTTAGAGATCGAGCTATTGGCTATCTGTTATTGGGAGCTATTATCGATTATTGGCAACTGCCATTATATTAACTGCAAATGGCCTCATTTTAAGCGATTAGCCAGAATTCGGAATTAAGCCGTTACATTCTCAATAAATAACTGCTATTACTACTCCTTCCACTTCGGCAAAACGAACTTTAACCGGATCTTGCAGAGTATTGTTATCTCCCTGTACTATATAATAAACTCCTTGGGTATCGGCATTTTTTTGCACCACCCGGTGAATAACTGTACCATAACTAGTTTGGTAAGAGATAACATCTCCAATCTGAATTTGCTCGGCAGAGCGTGGTTTAATTTCGATAGCATTAGCTAGTTCGTCAATAAATGGATCCATTGAATTAGTGTTAGTAAACTTTGCCCAAATAGGATTTAGTACGTTTAAAATAACTTTATCAGAATAAACACTGATCTGATCTTCAGTTATCCAATCGCTAGGCGAATGCCGCTCTGGAGCGGTAAATAGGCCAAATCCCGTAAAAGATAACACTGCTGCTGAAGCAAGAATTAAAAAGAAAGCTATTAATAAAACATAAATGAGGATTGTTCTAGCCATTGATTACTGCTCTTAAGGCGTATTTTTAAATTTACTGTTTAAAATAAAGCTAGTTAAGGATGAAACTAAATTAAGTTATTAACTGGAACTTTCTTAATTTAGTTTTCAACAACGCCGGTAACTGTTTCAGCCGGAAAAAGATAAGCCGGAAGATAAGAACGCTTATGGCAATAATTCAACTCAATCAAATTAAACCGCTCAATCAAGTCTTTAAACTCTTCTCGCAGTTTAATCAGCAAGTAACGAATCCCTTGCTTATTGATCGACTCTAAATCTAACTCTAAATCCCAATCGCCTACAGTTTTGTGAAGCTGCACTATTTCCTTAGTGACTAACACAAACTCCATCAACTTAGATTCGCGTTCTAAGGTAACATTATGCAATTTTAAAAACAGCCGCGCCGCAGTTATTCCTAAGCTATCTTTATTGAGATTATACTTAAAACCCTTGATAATGTTCCGTTTGGCCATGCTTCTAAGAATAGATTTTACTGTTTTGACATTAAGATTAGTGTCTTTAGCTAAATAAGAAAGCCTTACCAACGGATTCTTTAAAAGAATCTTTATTACTGCTAATTCATTCTCCGTGATTATTTCCCGCTCGCGATCTCCTCCCACTATCCGTTCTAAGTGCAAACTGTGTAAATTAGTATTGCGGCATAGATAATGCCGGGGATAGACATGCGAAACTACATTAAGAATGATTTTATAATCATTAAGCGTAGGTAAATTAGAAATCATTTTCTTGAGTTCTTTGTTAAACTTGGAAGGATTAGGAGCTAAAAACTCTACTACTAAATCAAACTCACCAGTTAATTCCTGCACTGTAGTAATATAATTATTGCCCAGAAGTTCATCAATGATCCTAGTTTTATCTTTTTCACCAATATACCCACCTTTAAAATAAACTCTGAACAAAATTAACCCGAGGTAAGAATAATCAAAGATGCAATAAGGCGAATGAATGATTTTCTCTCGTTCCAGCAGAGATTGAGTATATTTCAAGCGTTGCGGGCTTTTCCTTAAATGGTTAGCTATCTCTTTCAGCGGTGAACGAGCGCCTTCTGCGCGACAAAAAGTAAAATCTGGGTCAATTTTAGACATTTCACTGTAAATATTTTTATTTCCTAATAAATATTTTTATTTTTGTGACTAAAAATAAGAAAACAGCCCCAATGATTATAAATAGCAGATTTAGTCTCTAGTAAACTGTGGAAAGAGGGGAGTTGTTTGGGGCGCTGGTAGATTATCATTGTTCTGTTAACTTAAGGAAGGCATTGCCGCGCATTAGAAATGGAGTTTTAGCTAACCAAAGAGGTGCCATTCCGGAAGGAAGCGATGTCAGTTGCCCTTATTCTGGTGTATTGATTGTAGCTAATGGCAGCCATTTGGCCGAGAGATTACTGCAAGATCGCGTGGTAGGTGACGATGAAATAAGTGGTTTTAAAGAAATTCCTACCAAAACAGAACTTTCCCGTTATTTGCCACAAAAAGAAGCAGAAGATGGAGCTTATGTTTTTGATGGAACTAAAAGCAGAATGACCCATGTTCAGGAATTAAATAACAGCCCACCAGGACTGCCAGCCGATTTCGTGATGTATCACATGGTTCCAGCTAATTTCTTTTATGCTTCCGGCCAAGGCCCAAGACCTAAAATTGGAACTAAGACCAGGCTGGCTATTAAGCTTCCTCATGCTTATCATGACACAGAAACCTTTCAAATCAAACGCAGCCGCTATGGGCCATTAGGAATGGGCAAGGTTACTCATTTTACTATAGATGGCCTGGTCGAAGAGTTTTTATTTGAATACGACCCAACGAAAACCAATCCCGATCATGGCCGCAGGTCAGGTATTGCTGGCAAAATAAGAACTTATCAACGAAATGATTCTGGATTGTATTTAGCATCAGAACAAGCGGTAAACCTAGATCAATATTTTTGAGCTTAAAATTCAACCTTAATATAATTTCCCGCCAATAGGAACTTTTCTTTCAGGCTGAATTAAAATACATTCTTTATTTTTATCAGGAACTCCTAAAGTTAAGGCTTCAGATAAAAATGAGCCAATTATTCTGGGTGGAAAATTAACGATGCAAAGAACTAATTTTCCGTTTAATTCTGATTTAGAATAATTTTTAACAATTTGGACACTCGATTTTTTAATTCCAATTTCACTACCTAAATCTATGGCCAATTTATAGGCTGGTTTTCTGGCTTCAGGAAAATCTTCCACTTCGATAATCTTTCCAACACGAATGTCTAACTTTTGAAAATCATTAACAGTTGCCATAATCTTCCTTTTTACTTTAAAATGCCATAACCAATCAGCCTAAACCTGTCGCCTATCCGGCGGGAAATAGTGATTCGGTCACCGGGATTAGCGCAGATTGGTTTCTTTAATATACAGGTTGTATTTTTCTTGGAAGGATCCAATACTACGCCAACCGTAGCAGCAGAATTAACATTCAACATTAAAATTTCACTTTTAGCCAGAGGTTTGACTTCATTTTCATCCTTAGTTCCCACCACCCGCTCTAACAATTGAGTTTCTAAAATAATTTGCGTGTGCGTTGGCGGCAGTTTTCCGGAAAGGCCCACTACTGAACCAGCTAAAGAATCTGATTTAACAATAGAAGGGTCTAAAGTTGTGCCAAAAGCCATGCTTCCACCCGGCAGGACTTTCTCTACTGGAACTCCGCCAGAAAATATTTTTTGAATAGTAGTAACTAACGGTTTCCAAACTTTTTTGTTTTTTTCTTCAGCCATGTAACCCGGTGAAATTTGTATCTGGTCGCCAACCGAAAACAAACCTTGCTTTACCGTGCCCCCCAAAACCCCGCCGATCAAATCTTCTGGTTTGCTTCCTGGTTTGTTAACATCAAACGAACGCGCTACTAACATCAAGGGGTTAGCAGAGGCATCTCTTTTCGGTGTTGGGATATACTGTTGTATGGCTTCTAACAAAACATCAATATTTACATTAGCCCTGGCCGAAACAGGAATGATAGGTATATCTTTAAATTCGCTTTTGCTTAGAAATTCCTTAATCTGATTATAATTTTCCAGGGCTTCTTCCGGAGAAACTAAATCAATTTTATTTTGCACCAAAATAACATTTTTTATTCCAGAAATTTGCAAAGCCATCAAATGCTCTTTAGTTTGCGGCTGAGGGCATTTTTCATTAGCTGCCACTAACAGCAAGGCTCCATCTACGATAGCTGCTCCAGAAAGCATCGTAGCCATTAATGATTCATGGCCGGGAGCATCCACTAAAGAAATTTTTCGCAGCTTCTTAACGGCAGAGCCACAGCGCGGACAATTGTCTTTGGTAGTAAAAAAATTGCATTTTTCACATTTATAAATCGAAAAGTCGGCATAGCCTAACCTGATAGTGATTCCTTTCTTCAATTCCTCTGAATGCGTGTCAGTCCATTTACCACTCAAACGTTCTGTAAGCGTAGTCTTGCCATGATCAACATGGCCAACTAAGGCAATATTTAATTCTGGTTGAGGCGAATCAACAGCCTCTGCCACTGCTGCAACTTTTTTTCTAGCCATTAAATCAAAAGAATAAGGGGTATTTTATAAACGTTTGCTGAGTTTAAAGTAGCTGTAGAAAGAGCAGATATAAATAATTAAAATTTCTTGAAATGGTTGCAAGTACTCATTTAAAAACTGCCTCAAAAGGAAAATCAGAATTCACATCATTTTCTCTTGCAAGAATAAAAGAGATATCCTTCCTAGTTCGCATTAATCTTGCTGCGGTGAATTCTCTTTCAGTTATGGCATTAGCAAGAACATAATCCCAAACTTTATCGTGATAAGAAACCATAAAGAACGGATTGGCCTCAGCATCCAAAGGCGACCCAGCATAAATAGGGGTTAAATCTATATCCTCGGGCATAGCTTTATTTTTCTGCAAAATTAACTCTTGACAAACCCTAATTTTACCACTATAACTTCCCCAAAGTATCCCCCCAGCCATTTGCTGCCGCAACCATTCAACAACCATAAACCTATCTCCAGAATGAACTACTGTATTGACACGATGTTGGTTTAATGGGCCTGACCCTAGAATCTCTCTCACGGGATTTATTCTTGCAGAATACCTATCCCATGCTTCCTGAATTTGTTGGTTGGTATACATTTTGTTTTTAAAGTAATAATGAGTAAAAACCTTTTTGAACTAGCTCTATTTAAATCTTTGTAAATGGCTTACGGGAAGGATACTTAGTAAAACAAAAGGAAATAACTTAATTTACGATATTTAATTACTTTAAATCAGCCCAGCTTTTTATCAACTTCTTGAGCCACTTCCAGTATTTCCGAAAACACTAATTCCATGTCTTTGTGTATATCCTTTACCACTTGATTCAAATCTCGTTCGCGTAAAATATATTTTCTTCCGGCGTGCACTACCAATCCAGAATCCATCAGCCGCGTTAAATGATGCACTACTGTGCCGCGAGTTAGATTTAATTGTTCTGCTAAATCATCAGAAGACACTGGTTCGTTTCTTTTAGCTTTGCGAACTAGCAGAATGAAAATTCTAAAGCAGCTGCTGTCTCGATCGCGCAGATTAAACAAGCCCAAAGAGTTTCCCAGCCATTGCAGCTCTTGATTAATATTATCAGTATTTTCCTTGCGCAGCTTCCAAAGGGTTAATTTCATCATTTCTAGTTAAGCCTTAGTTTTAAACTATTTAATCATTACTGTAATTAAAATAACCGTTATTCTTAAATTTATTTCCAAAATATTTATATATTAGTTAAGTTTTGAATTAACTTAGTTGATTTAACGTTAACAAAATAATGTTACCATGAAACAAGCCACTGAGCCTGAAACCAATAAACAAGCAGCTGAAGAAACAGCGCCGGCCAAAAAACAGGAACTATCATCAGCAGAATTAACAGATTTACTGCAAAGAACTCAGGCTAACTTTGAAAATTATCGAAAACAAACTGAAAAAAGATATCAAGAGATTAAAGGCAAAGCTGCCAAGGACCTGATATTGCAGCTGCTGCCAGTGCTAGACAATTTTGATTTAGCGTTGCGCAACGCTGCCACAGCCAAGGCTGAAGATTTGCTGAAAGTGGTAGAATTAATTCATGCCCAATTGGCAAGCCTGCTGGAAAATAATGAAGTTAAGGTAATTAAAGCCTTAGAAAGATTTAATCCTTATCAACACGAGGCTTTGTTAAAGGTAGAATCAGAACAGCCTGAAGGAACCATCCTGGAAGTATTTCAGAACGGGTTTACATTATCAGGAGAAGTTATTCGGCCAGCTAAAGTAAAAATCAGCGCTGGCCAAAAAAATGAAACAAAAGTTGCATCAAATGAAACTATGAACCATAACTAGGAGGAAGAACATGACAGATAAAAAAAATGTTACTGGAGCAACCATTGGAATTGATTTAGGGACAACTTTTTCGGCAGTAGCCGTAATGGAAGGCGGAAAAGCTACTATTATTTCTAATTCTGAAGGCACTAGAACTACACCCAGTGTAGTGCATATTAGGGATGAAGAAATAATTGTAGGGCAAGTAGCTAGAAACCAAGCCATTGTTGATCCCACGCATACCATTCGCTCCATCAAACGGAAGATGGGCACCAACGAAAAGGTGGAAATTGACGATAAAGAATATACTCCGGAACAAATATCAGCCATGATTCTGCAGAAATTAAAGAAAGATGCAGAAGCTTATCTGGGGCAGCCTGCCAGAAATGCAGTAATTACCGTGCCAGCTTATTTTAATGATCCCCAAAGGCAAGCTACCAAAAATGCGGGGGAAATTGCCGGCCTAAATGTTTTAAGAATAATTAATGAGCCAACTGCCGCTTCCCTAGCCTATGGGCTGGATAAGCAAGAACATGACCACACTATTTTAGTATTTGATTTTGGCGGTGGTACTTTTGATGTTTCCATTTTAGAATTAGGTGAAGGGGTATTCGAAGTAAAATCCACTAGCGGCGATAACCAGCTAGGCGGAGATGACATTGATGAGATCATCATTAAACATTTGGCTGATAATTTCAAAAGAGCCACGGGAATAAATTTAAACCATGACCCTTCCGCCATGCAGCGGTTGAAAGAAGCCGCAGAAAAGGCTAAAATTGAATTATCTAGCAAGACTAAAGTGGAAATAAATATTCCCTTTATCACAGCTGATCAGCATGGGCCAAAACATATTAAAGAAGAATTAACCAGAGCCAAATTTGAAGAACTAATTTCAGATATCTTAAGGCGATTGGAAGGGCCAGTCAAAAGCGCCCTAAAGGATGCCGATTTGCCGATTGCTAAAATCAATAAAGTAATTTTAGTTGGCGGTTCCACCAGAATTCCTGCCGTGCAGAATCTGATTAAAAAACTGACCGGAAAAGAAGGCGATAAATCGGTTAACCCAGATGAGGCAGTAGCTTTAGGCGCAGCCATCCAAGCCGGAGTAATCTCTGGTGAAGTAAAGGATGTTCTGTTGTTGGATGTAACGCCGTTAAGTTTAGGAATTGAAACATTAGGCGGAGTATTTACCCAGTTAATTGAAAGAAATACCACCATCCCCACCAAAAAATCGCAGATTTTCTCCACTGCCGCTGACAACCAGTCCGCAGTAACCATCAGGGTAGGGCAAGGAGAACGATCCATGTTTACAGACAACAAACTGCTTGGGCAGTTTGATTTAATGGGTATTCCGCCAGCTCCCAGAGGAGTGCCGCAAATCGAAGTAACTTTTGACATTGATGCTAATGGAATAGTCCATGTTTCAGCTAAAGATTTAGGAACAGGAAAAGAACAACGAATTCAAATTACTGGATCAACCACGCTTAGCAAGAATGATATTGAAAAAATGAAAGATGACGCTAAGAAGAACGAGGCTGAAGACAAGAAAAGAAAAGAAAAAATCGAAGCTGAAAATAATGCTGAGTCGGTAGTTTACCAAACTAAAAAAATGATGGAAGAGTTCAAAGACAACATTGATGAAGCTACAAAACAAAAATTAGACCAAGCCATTTCAGCAGTCGAGGAAGCTAAAGCCTCTGGAGAGCCAGAACGCATCAATAAAGCCATTGGCGAACTCAACAAAACCGCCCAGGAAATTGGCACCAAGATGTATCAGCAAGCTGCGGCTAAAGCTCAAACAGAATCAGCAACTAAAAACAAAAATAAAGGCGGCAAAGGCGATGACACCGTAGTTGACGCTGAATTTAAAGAAAAGAAAGATTAAATTTTAATCTTTCACCTTTTTATTTTTTACAAAAGATGATTTTGCCCAGTGAAGCACAATGTTTGAACTACTTTAAAGAATATCATGTGCCAGATAATATTTTTAAGCATTGCCTGCGAGTGCAAAGCGTAGCTAACTTTATCGCTAAAAGAATCTGCGCTTCAGGCTTTGGCTTGAATTACGAATTGGTATCGCGGTTAGCCTTGCTGCACGACCTGTTTAAGATGATCACGATCAAAGACTTCGGTTCTGGAGAACACCACGGCGCAGCCATCAACAGCGCCCAACAGGGATTTTGGAACGAATTAAAGAAAAAATATCCCCAGTCTTATGAAGGAGAGGTCGCTTACGATGTTTTTAAAGAAAGATTTCCTGAATTAGCGGTAGCCTTAAGCAATGTCAGCAATCCTCACTATAACAACCACAATTGGGAAGAAAGCATTGTGCATTATGCGGATATGCGCGTATTCAAAGATAATGTTGTAACAGTAACAGAACGGTTTGCTTATCTAGAGAAGCGCTATCCTAGAGAACCAGAAGTCTGGAAGAGATATTTAGAAAAGATTAAAAAACTAGAGCAAACCGTAATGGCTGCAGCTAAGATTGAACCGCAGCAGCTGGGAGCAGCAATTCAAGATGAGTAAAGAAAAAGATTATTATAACACTTTGGGAGTAGGAAAAAGCGCTACTAAGGAAGAGATCAAAAAAGCCTATAAAAAGCTAGCCTTAAAATATCATCCAGATCGGGCGCCAGAAGATAAAAAAAAGGAGTATGAAGAAACTTTTAAGGAAATCAATGAAGCTGCATCGGTGTTGGGCGATGATAAGAAACGGCAGCAGTATGATCAATTTGGCAGTTCTTCTTTTCAAGGAAGCCCTGGATCACAACAAGGCTTTGATTTTTCAGATATCATGTCGCAATTTCGTTCCGGTGCCTTCGGCAATTTTGATGATATTTTCGATCAGCTGTTTGGCAATAGCGCTGGATCGCGTGGAACCAGAGCTAGCCCAGGCTCGGATTTATTGTATGGAATCAAGATTACCTTAGAAGAAGTAGCCATGGGAACTGCCAAACAAATTAATCTAAATAAACTGGAAAATTGCGACAGCTGCCATGGCCGCGGCGCTACTGATTTTGAAAGATGCCACCATTGCAGCGGATCTGGATACATTAAAAGAACGGAACGAACTGTATTTGGTGTGTTTCAGCAGACTGGGCCTTGCCCATACTGTCATGCCCGAGGAGAATTGCCGCAAAATTCTTGTTCCGGCTGTGGCGGGGAAGGCGCTGTAAGAAAAAAAAAGACTTTGTCTGTAAAGATACCCCCTGGAATAGAAAATGGTATGCGCTTGCGCCTTGGCGGAGAAGGAGAAGCGGGAGAAAATGGCGGGCCTAACGGAGATTTGTATGTGGAAGTAACCGTCCAGCCGCATTCAGTATTTACCAGAAAAGAGAGCGACGTCAACATCACTATCCCTATATCTTTCACGCAAGCGGTGTTAGGAGATGAAGTAGAAGTTCCCACAATTAATGGGCGCGCTATTTTAAAGATACCACCCGGAACAGCTTCAGAAACCATCTTAAGGATGAAAGAAAAAGGGTTGCCTGCCTTTAACTCGCCAGATCGCGGTGATCAAATGATCAAAGTGCGCATTGAAGTCCCCAAAAAATTAAGCCGCAAACAGATAGACTTGGTTAAACAACTAAAAGAAGAAAAACCGCTAACAGAATTTCTAAAGAAGATATTTAGATGAATTAAAAAGATTTAAGGGATTTGCAGTAATCTATTAATTGAATGATACTCTTACCTTCATTAACCATCTGTTTCAACTTACGGAGAAGGCTATAGGCCTTGGCTCCACTAGGATCTTTTGATAACGGCCACAAGTTTACAATTTGATCAGAAATTTCCTGTTTTCTAAAAAGAATTCCCGGAACCTTGCCTTCCAGAAATACCTCCCATGCTGGTTTAATTCCATCATAGACTACCCTGATCTCAATACTAAGCTCTAACTTAACAATTTCCCTAAAAACAGGATTTCCTTGACTATCCCTAGCAGCCATAATTTATGTGAACATATTTACTAATATAAATGTTTTTATTTTGCTATCCTAATTAAAACTTTGTTTCATTCTTTTACAGGTGAAGATGTGCCATCGCCTTTAGCATCAACCTCAAAAAAACCAAAATCTTTATAAATAAACTGTCTCTTCAACCAGTTATTCAGTCCGAGTTCACGCGCATAAGGGCTACCCTAACGTGATTCTCTATTATAACCATGGTTGACAAAGTAATTAACAAAGAAAATTTTAAGCACATTGTTAGAATTGCTAATATTGATCTGCCTGGAAATCAAGTGTTGCGTTTTGCTATGAAACAAATTAAGGGCATAGGTGTAAATTTGGCTGATGCCATTTGTGCTGCAGCTGAAGTTAACAAACACAGCCGTACGGGAGAGTTATCTGACCAAGACGTTTCTAAGATTAACAAAGTTATTACTAGCCTGGCTGAAAGTGGCATACCAGCGCATCTGTTTAACCGCAGAAAAGATTATGAAACAGGAGAAGACCTGCATGTTATTACTAGCACCCTTAATTTCGTAAAGGACAATGATCTTAAACGCCTAAAGAAAATTAAGACTTACCGTGGAGTAAGGCACCTGCGTGGCTTGCCTGTGCGCGGCCAAAGAACCAGGTCTAACTTTAGAAGAAACAAGGGAAAAGTTGTCGGCGTGAAAAAGCGGGCCGAGGCTAAAAAGGGAAAAACTTAAACCAACTAATTCAAAATGGGAGACCCAAAAAAGTTAAAGAAAAAGTATCAAACGCAGATGCATCCCTGGATCAGAGAAGCCATTGAAACTGGAAAAAAGCTGAAACAGGAGTATGGGCTGCAAAGCACTAAAGAGATTCTCATAGCTAACTCTTTTCTTAAAAAGTATAAAACTATTGCCAAGCAGCTTACCGTTCACAAAAATGTACAGAAAGAAAAAGAAAAGCAACAAGTAATCGGCAAATTGCATAGGTTAGGATTGCTTCCAGCTAATGCTGAGTTATACCAAATCTTAACTCTAGAATTAACCAATATTTTGGAAAGGAGATTGCAGAGCTTAGTTTACAGAAAAAATTTGGCTAGAACCATGTTACAAGCCAGGCAATTTATCATTCATCGCCATATCATGATTAACAATAAAGAAGTAACTTCTCCATCTTACTTAGTTTCGGTAGAGGAAGAAAGCCAGGTAGCGTTTAAGCCCAAATCAACTTTAGCTTCTCCAGATCATCCGGAACGAGCACCGATCCAAAAAATTTCTGATAGCAAATCAACCACGAATGAAACAGAACCAGCAAACCAAAAGTTAGTATTAACTACTGAGGAAAATTAAACTATGAGAACAGGACCAGACAACCCAGCCCCCCCGGAAAACAGAAGGGCGATTCGCTGGGGTATTGCCCATATTTATTCTACTTATAATAATACCATCCTTACGGTAACAGATATTACTGGAACGGAAACCTTGGCTAGAGCCAGCGGCGGCCAAATGGTAAAATCAGACCGGCTGGAAAGCTCACCTACTGCGGCAATGGCTTGCGCTAAAAAAATAGCCGAGATTTGCCGAGAGAAGGGAATTGAGGGATTATATATCCGGGTAAGAGCCAAGGGGGGACATAACGGGCCTAAAACGCCTGGGCCGGGCGCGCAGCCGGCGATTAGAGCCTTATCGCGTATAGGGATAAGGATTGGTAAAATTGAAGAAGTTACACCTGAGCCGCATAACGGCTGCAGAATGAAAGGCGGACGCCGAGGCCGGAGAGTATAAAATTATGGCCATAAAAATTGAAAAGTTAAAGGAAGACAAAAAAAAGGGAAAGTTGTCCTTTTTGCTCAAAGGCAGTGATGAAGTTCTAGCTAATACTATTAGGCGGCTGGTGATAGAAGAAGTTCCTACCTTAGCTGTGGAAGATTTAGAGATTAAAGAAAATAATTCTGCCTTATACGATGAAATGCTAGGCTTGCGTTTAGGCTTGATACCCATCAAGACTGACCTAAAAAGTTATAATCTCAAAGATGACTGTAAATGCAATAATCAAGGATGCGCGCAATGCGAATTAGTTCTTACTCTAAAAGCTAGTAAAAAAGGCATGGTCACAGCTGGAGAGGCTGTAAGCACCGATCCCAAATGCACTTTTGTATACCCAGAGATGCCAGTAGTTAAATTACTTTCAAAACAAAAAATTGATGTAACCATGAAAGCTGTACTAGGACAAGGCAAACAGCACGCCAAATGGGCACCGGGAATGGCCTTTTATAAAAAAGAGCCGCAACTGACTGTTGGCAAAGTAAAACATTCAGAATTATTAGCTCAAAAATGCACTGACGGAGTGCTTGAAATCAGCGGCAGCAAAGTAAAAGTTAATTCAGATAAGCTTTATGACAGCAACTTGCTGGAATTTTACAGCGAACTGGATCAGGGAATAGAACTAAGTTATACTGACAATATTATTTTTTACTTGGAAAGTTGGGGACAACTTGGCTGCAAAGAGATCTTGCACCAAGCAGTGGAAATATTGAAAAATAAAATAGAGTCCATGGAGAAATTACTATGAGGAGAACTGGGCCAACCAATTTTCAACTGCAGCAGTTATTGTTAGAGTTAGAAAATAGATCGTTGGAAAGCAAATTTTGGAAACGAGTGCTGACCGACATAAAAAAACCAGCTCGTCAACGAAGAACAGTTAACCTTTACAAAATAGATCAGTATGCCCAGGCAGGTGAAACAGTGCTAGTGCCAGGAAAAGTATTAAGCCTAGGCGAAATAACCAAAAAAATCGATGTGGCTGCGGTTAATTTTTCCGAAGAGGCCAAACGTAAAATCGAACAAGCCCAAGGTAAAGCCTTTACTATTCAAGAACTGATTCAACACAACCCGCAAGGCAAAAACGTGAGGATTTTAGGATGATTATTTACAACGGAGATGGTTTAATTTTAGGAAGATTAGCCACCGCCGCAGCTAAATCAGCTCTTCTTAAAGAAGAAGTGCGCATTGTTAATTGTGAAAAAGTAATCGTCAGCGGCAAAAAATATAACACTTTCGCCTTAGCCAAAGCTAGACGTGACAGAAAAGGATATCCCTTAAAGAGCGCCAAACATTCACGCCTGCCTGAACTGTATGTACGAAGATCCATCCGGGGTATGCTTCCTTGGAAATTAGCTAGAGGCAAAGAAGCATTCAGGCGTGTTCTTTGCTACCGTGGCATTCCCACGGAATTCGCCGAAAAAGAATTGGCCACGCTGCCCTTAGCATCTGTAAAAAAATTGCCCACTTTAAATTATATCACTGTAAAAGAAATCTGCACCACCATCGGCTGGAGAGAAAAATGAAAAAAGTAATTATTACTCAGGGAAAACGCAAGCGAGCTATAGCTAAAGCCGCTCTTTACCCCGGAACAGGAAAGATCACTATTAATGATCAAAATATAGAAAATTTTGCCAACCAGTTGTTGCGCTTAAGAATCAAAGAACCATTAATTATCTCTGGAAAAAATGATATTAATATTGATATTACTTGCGCTGGTGGTGGCGAAAACGGGCAAGCGGATGCTATCCGGCTGGCTATTGCCAGAGCTTTAGTACAGTACGATAAAAAATTAAAGAAAATTTTTGAGAGTTATGATCGTCTGCTATTGGTCGCAGACATCCGCCGTAAAGAAGTGCGCAAGCCAAACGATTCCAAGGCTAGAGCCAAGCGGCAGAAATCTTACAGGTGAAAATATAATATGATAATTCCAGTTCGCTGTTTCAGTTGTGGTAAACCAGTAGGCCAGTTATACCAAGAATATTGTGAAAGAATCGAAAACGGAGAGGCGGTTAAGAAAGTTATGGATTCGCTAAATTTGGAACGCTTCTGTTGCCGCGCCCTGTTCCAAGGGCATATTGATTTAATCGACACCGCTGCTGAATTTAAAAAAGGCTGATTAAATCAAATTCTGCTGACATAAAACCGCATCCAAGCTAAGTAAATTAAAACTAAAGTTATGTTGGCAGCCAGTTGCAGCCAAGCCGGCCAGGCAAAAAATTGCCAGTACCATTTTTGTTTAAGCCAAGAAAATAAGGTGGATAAGATCAAGCCTACTACCAAAATTAAGGCTAAAGCTGCCAAGTACCTTAAATAATTCTTTTTTAACACAGTGATGGTATCATTTAACGATTTAATAATACTATAGCTTCTCGCAAAAGAATGATAAATTACAAATATTGCTGCCAACAAGAGCAAAACCAGCCAGACATTAAGCAAGTTTACAATAAATCCTGATAGTGAAAACAGTTTCAAGATAACATTCAACCCTATAATTAATCCACTATAGGCTAATGAAAAAAAAATCAGCAGCAAAGTTAGCGCATTCCAGCGCCAATATTTTTTTCTATCAAATTTTACCGACCAAATCCAGGCTTGAGCTAAAGAAATCAGCAACAGAGAGATTATTGCTATTAATAACACACCGCCAACTACAGCCACAAGAAGATATTTAGTGCCGCGAACAAAAGCTTGCGCTATTTCCGGTGAGTTTAACAAAGCCGCTTTCAAATCTTCCAAGGACCGGCCATCACTAAGCCTGGAAGTTAAAACTAGAAGTAATTTTCCCAGCCCCTGCCACAACAAAATAATCATTGAGATAACTACAGCATCAATCAGAAAAGGTTTCCATAGGTCCCTATGCCAACGAAAGGAATTAAAAAATGTTTTAAACATGTTTGATAGATAGAATAAAGGTATATTAAGTTAACGCCGGTCACCGTTAGGCAAAAGTTATAAACTGCAACGTTTCCTAAACCTGAAATGGAAGATAAAAAGAAGTTGGAAGTGGAATTTAAGCAAACAATCAAAGGTTCTTGGTATGTTGGTTCTTTAAAAGTTGGAGCTGATACGGTAGAAGAATTAGACCAAGTTATCGGTTCCACAGTTACCTTTCTTGATACAAAAATAGATCAAATGAACAAAGGAGATTTTAAACCTGCAATGCCTGCAGCTATTAAGTTAAATTATGATGAGAACAAACTGTTTGAAAAGTTGCGAAGTATGAGGATGGATCTGGCGCGAGCTGAAAACATCCCCCCATATATGGTAGCACATGATTCTGTTTTGAAGAGATTAGTTCAGGTTAAGCCCATGACTAAAGAGGAAATGATTGAAGTAGAAGGGATTGGAGAAAGAAACTTTGAAAAGTATGGTATTTATTTCCTAAAAGTTATCAGAAGTTCATGCGTAGGTGCAGAAAATGGCAGATGAAATAATGGGACACACTTCCCTAATAGTATTCCAAGGAAAACAATTTAGGAGATTATGGTATAACGACGAATGGTATTATTCTGTTATTGATATTATTGCTTTTTTAACTGAGCAAGAAGATTTTCAAACTTCCAGAAAATATTGGAATAAGCTCAGCCAACGGCTTAGGGAAGAAGGAAGTGAAGTGGTGACAAATTGTCACCAGTTGAAATTACCTGCTCCTGATGGGAAACTAAGGGAAACTGATTGTGCCAATACTAAGTCTCTTTTTAGGATAATTCAGCCTATACCCTCTAAAAAAGCAGAACCACTTAAATTGTGGCTTGCACAAGTAGGTTATGATAGAGTACAGGAAATAGAAAACCCAGAATTAGCCCAAAAACGCATGAAA
>CAZRCV010000003.1:73958-76853 GCA_964598745.1 uncultured Methanosarcinales archaeon | reverse complement strand
AAGGTTGCGACCGGTGTTGAAAGTAGACCAGGATACTTTGAACAAGCCACAGGTGGGACCTTGTTTATAGATGAGATTGCCCATATGGACCCAGGCATTCAAGCTCTATTGTTAAGAGTATTGCAACAAAGAGAGATAGCCAGAGTCGGAGCAAGTAGGACTGCTAGAATTAACTTAGATGCGATGATTATTACTGCAGCTCAGCAACCATTAGAAGTTTATGTAGCTAACGGTTCTTTTAGAGAAGATCTTAATGATCGCCTAGGCACAGTTCGAATACAATTACCGCCGCTTAGAGAACGCGGTGGTGACATCGCTTTATTAGCTAACCATTATTTAGAAGTCTATAACAAAAGGTATGGCCACGATCACCGCTTCAGTGATAGAACTTATGATTGGTTCCTACAGCAAAGTTGGCCAGGAAACGTCCGAGAACTGGAGAAAACTATCCATGGAGCAGTAATTCTAAGTAAAAATAAAGAATTAAATCCTGATGATTTCCCAAATCGAGAACTCCCTGCGGAAAATGGACCTGTAAAGTTTAGTGCAGATTCACTATATCGTCCGGATGGAAGTTTATTTACCTGGCCAGAAGTAGATAAAATTGGGAATACCTTAAAAATGAAGTTATATGAACTGGCACTTGAAGAAACCGGCACAACTGTTAAAGCTGCAAAAAAACTACACACTGACCGAACCGCCATATATAGGAATTTAAGAAGAGCAGAATTAAGTAAACTAAAGGAAACTGCTAACGGTAAATCAGCTAATTAGAAAAAACTAACTCTTAGCTATATCCGGTTCTACCAGGCCTATTTTGTTCTTTGTTATCCTTTCTTTTCAAAGAAATCTCTTAATAGTTTGACGTAATCTTTAGAAACAATCAGTCCCTCGCGCGGCAAGCAGTCATAGTAACCTTTCCAAGCAAAACGCTCATCTAAAAAAATTACTGCTCCACGGTCAATTTCTGAACGAATGCATCTCCCTGCCGATTGGATACATTTAGACATTGCTGGATAAATATAACTGTAATCCCAGCCGCGGCCAAACTTGCGCTGGTAATAGTTTATGGTTTGCCTAATTTTTAAATTGGGTTTGGCTAAGGGCAGCCCAACAATAACAACGCCATTTAACAAGTCACCGGGAAGATCAATACCTTCGGCAAAATTAGCGCCAGTAACCCCTAGCAGTATTCCGCCCCGGTCCTTCTCTTGCTTAAATTGCCTTAACAGAGTTTCCTTTTCATCCTTGCTCATATCCGGTTTTTCCCAAAATAATTTTTTGTTGGAGGCTAAAAAGCGGCTTATTTTATCGCGGAGATCATAGGAAGGAAAAAAAATGGCTACATTGCCAGGTATCAAGGCAACAAAGTTAGTGCATTTATCGGCTACTTGTTGATACATAGTTTCCGTCCTTAAATTATATTTAGTTGAAGTTTCTGGAACAATGATCGTCAGCCGATTCTCTGAAGGAAACGGCGAATGGTAAGTCTTCTCGACAGCATTAGTTATCCCTAACAAGTCTTTGTACATGAATGTTGGACTTAAAGTCCCGCTCATTATTACTCCCGTGTAAATTTGGGAAAAAATAGAGCTAGTTATCACAGCCGGGTCTAAACAAAGGTAACTTAACATTAAATACGAACCTTGCTTACTTTTTTGTTCAGAGAGTATCCTAGCAAATCCCTCTTCTTCTCCGTTCCAAGCAATTAAAAATGAGGCTATCCCCCCAATATAGCTCCTAAGTTGTTTTTTTCTAACCTCCTCAGCAGCTGATTCCAATTGATTAATCAGTTCTTCATAATTCACAAACTGGTTTATAGCTAAGGTAAATTGTTGCTTCGTAATTAAAATTTCGCGATCCAAGTTTTCAAATCGAGCTAAATTAGTTAAAATATGGCTTAGCTGCTGCAACCAACTAATTACACCTTCAAAAGAAAACTTTTTGGCTTCGATGGTAGCATTAAGCAGCATTTTGCTAGTTAAGGAAACTTCCATCATTTCAGTAACACGAGTTGGAAGATTATGGCCTTCATCAACAATAACGATTAAGTCACCTAGAGATAATTCTAGCTTGTTTAACAGTGTAGACATGATAAATGGATTAAACAAATAATAATAATCACCTATTAAGACCTGGGCTTTTTTAGCTAAGATTAGAGCTATTTCATAACTGCACATCCGCTTATCTTTGCCTATAGCTACTAATTCTTCATTATGAAGAGGCTCTGAAGATTCTAAGTCTTTAATTAGCACCTTGCCCTCCACTGTCAACCCCTTGCTTGTTCTGAACTTGTTGTAAAATTCACACTCGCCTTTTTCAACAATAGATTTACAGAATTCATTAAAATCACTGCCAAAAACACTGGCGATTTCTTGATTGCACATCCAGCGTTTGCCAATTAAATCAACGCTAAAGATATTTTGTCCAGTTTTTTGTTTAATTTTTCGTATTGTATCTATCGCGATTTTATGTTGAGTGTGCCGATTGGTCAGAAAAAAAACTTTTTTCTTGTTGGCAATAGCCATCGATAAAGCTACTGACAACACGCTAGCTGTTTTTCCCAAGCCCGTGGGAGCCTGAGCAATTAAAATTTGTTGGCGGCTAAAAGCTTGCTCTAAATCTTCCACAAATTCTTTCTGACCTGGCCGAATATGGTCATGCGGAAAGAAAGACGACATAAGCAGCTGGAAATGACATTGCTTAAAAGCTTTTTCAGAATGAAGCAGTATTAAGGATTAAAAGACTTTCTCATAGTTTCAAAATGTTTATAATATATATTCTCAAAGCAATGTTTTGTAATAAATAAATGTTTAAATATGACTATTGAACTCCACAAGTGAGAGGGTGGATGAAAATGGGGGGGATCCTAACTTGATTAAAAACAAAGAAATT
>CAZRCV010000003.1:42167-73948 GCA_964598745.1 uncultured Methanosarcinales archaeon | reverse complement strand
CCAGCTATGATGCTGGTAGAGTTAAAAAACGCTGATGCGAATGTGTATGCCTCGGTTTTAGCTAAGCAGATTGACTGCACTTATTCACACGTAGTTAAGATTCTGCAGGAAATGCAGCGAGCAGATCTAATTAACTTTAAGAAAGAAGGTAGGTTAAAACTTTTAGAGTTGACCAAAAAAGGCCATCAAATCGCTTCAAACATTGAAAGCATAAAGACAATGTTGTAATTCTAAATTAATTTAGAAATTTATTATTCTAATTTTTTTAAGTTTTATATCACTTAAAAAAAATTTGTTTAAGGTTCATACTAGCTTAATTGCACTTAACATCAAGAATTTCTGTTATTATTTCTAATAGAAGTGAAACAAATATTACTTTTCAAAATAATTCATAATCATTAAAGAAAAAATCCCAATAAACGATAGTTGTATTAGAGGACTCACGCCAATTCCCAGAATTGTAGGCATGGCATTGGTGTACCTCCATCTCCCTATATTCAAATTGATTATTTCTAGGAAAATTGCAACAGCCAAGCCCAAAAGAACAATTACTAGATAATCAAATTTTCTGGGGCGCTTAATCCAATTGAAGGTTCTGTTTTTCAGCGAGATAGTAAAAAAAATACCCAAAATTAAGAGCATGTCAGTAAAAGAGGCAATAATCAGGTGTTGGTATTTTGCAATTCCAGATAAATCAATATACAAAAAATGATGGGAAAATTCCCAAATAATATTTAAGATTAGCACAATAAACGCAATTATTAAAAATCTTTTTAGGCTGTTCATGCAAAAATAAATAATTAGTTTAGCTTTTTAAAATTTCGGCTTTAGTTCTTAGTTTTCATTTAACTTACTTTTTAGTTTTCTTTTGCAATAATTGCAAGGCTTCCTTAACTATCTGTGGGGAACTTAAGCCAAATTCTTTCAATAATTCATCTGGCTCCCCTGATTCGCCAAAGCGATCTTTAACGCCAATTATTTTCATAGGCACTGGATAATTTTCGGCTATAAATTCAGCCACAGCACTACCTAAACCACCATGAATTTGCGCTTCTTCCACAGTAATTATTCTTTGACATTTTTTAGCTGCAGCCAACAGAGCTTGGCAGTCCAGAGGTTTTACAGTATGGCAATTCATCACTAAAGCACTGATATTTAATTCCTGTAAATTTTCTGCTGCTTTTAAACACTCAAAAACTAGCGGGCCTGCAGCAATTAAAGCTATATCCTTACCATCCTTAAATACCTGGGCCGTACCAATCTTAAAGTGAGTTGTGGGAGTAGTCATTTGTTCTGTTTTTTCTCGAGCAAAGCGCATATAAGCTGGACCATCATAATCTGCCAGAGCTAAGGTAGCCTGTTTGGTTTGCTCATAATCACAGGGAACTACTACAATCATGTTAGGCAAAGAGCGCATTAAGGCAATATCCTCCAACATTTGATGAGTAGCGCCATCAGGACCGACAGAAATTCCCGCATGAGCGCCGATAATCTTAACATTCCGGTCATTGTAACAGATAGTGGTTCTGATTTGCTCCCAACATCGTCCTGGACAAAACACGGCATAAGAAGAAGCAAAAGGTATTTTTCCAACCGCGGCTAGCCCAGAAGCTACTGTAACTAGATTTTGCTCGGCTACTCCCATCTCAATATAACGTAGAGGGTATTTTTCGGCGAAGGCGCTAACTCTGGTTGATTCTTTCAAATCGGCGCATAAAACCATTACCCGAGGATTGATTCGGCCTAATTCTAACAAAGCATCGCCATAACCGTTTCTAGTAGGGATCTTTTCTCTTCTAAAATCCAAGCGCAGTTGTGAATTTAGCTTAAGATTCATCCTTTAATAGTATGCACTGGTTTCAGTTGTTTATGCCGAAGATACCAGTCTCCCCTTTCTTTAGCTTCCTTGCAGTGCAACTCCTCCAAAGCCATCTCAGACTGTTTTTCTTTAGCTGGCGTTCTTTCTGTAACTATAGCCCCGGGTGGTGAACCATGCCAACGGTAATCGCCTTCCATATAAGAAACACCCTTGCCAGGCACAGTGTTAGCAATAATCATCAACGGTTTACTTTTATTTTTTTTGGCTTGTTTTAACACACTAACAATTTGTTTCATATTATTGCCATTAATTACCTTGACATTCCAATTAAAAGCTTTATATTTTTCTGATAACGGATCAAGAGGCATTACTTGTTCAGTATTACCATCAATTTGGATATAATTCCTGTCAGTTATAGCAATTAAGTTATCTAATTTGTATTTAGCTGCAAACATTACTGCTTCCCAATGGTTGCCTTCATCATGCTCACCATCACTGCATAGGCACCAAACAGTATTTTTCTGCTTATCCAACAGCAAACCATAAGCCATTCCTGAAGCTTGCGATAATCCAGAACCTAATGGTCCAGAAGTTATTTCTATTCCAGGCAGCGATTTTCGGTAAGGGTGGCCTTGCAATCTAGTATGTAATTTACGCAGAGTCAACAATTCTTCCTTAGGAAAATATCCTGCATTAGCCAAGGTAGCATACAATACTGGACAGATATGCCCATTGGATAAAATCAACTTATCACGATCTTTCCAATCGGGATGCTTAGGGTTATGTTTAAGAATATTAAAGTAAAGAGCAGTGAAAACGTCGGCCATGCCCAATGGACCGCCAGAATGTCCTGATTTAGCTGCAGTTAGCGAGGCAATTACATCCTCGCGGATTACATCAGCCATAGACTGCAAGTCCCTGATCTTAGTTAAGCGTTTCATCTTCTTCTTTTTAAAATTATTAATTGTAAATTTAAATAAAAAATTAATTACAACTAACACAAACATTCTTACTGGATTTAACTTTCTTAGCAGTTGATCTTTTGGTAGAACCAACTTTCTTGGAAATCTTGGTTTTTTTTCGTACAGCCATAATTATCACCTCTTGCTATAGATATGAATATTCTTAAGAAGAATTCTCATTCATTTAAACTTTTCTTATACGAATAGATAGACAAAATCAAAGTTACTAGCACTACGCCATGAACTACTGTGCAAAGCGGACAAATTTTTTTAAGCAAGATCTCAGCGAAAATCAAATATAAGACAAAAACTAAACCAGCAATGTTCCAGTACAACAAGCGTTTTTCAGCACTTTTATCGTTTCTTTTGTAGGCGCTCCAAGCTAGCACAAATAAAGCTGCAAACCACAACAAACCAAATACTGCTACAGGCACGCCGAAAATCTCGGAGTAAATACTGGAGTTAACCAAAGAGCAAGAGATGGTTTGGTTAACATCACAAGCTCCTTTGGTTAAAGTAAAGTGCTGTATAGTTAAGTACAAAGAAACTACAAAACCAATCAACCCTAAAATAAGATAGGAAACTAATAATTTCTGTTTCATGGAAATTAAATAAGAGTATTATATTTAAAAGTTTAGCTAGAGTTAGGCTTATTAATGATTTATTGTTGTCCTTTAACGCTAAAAGTTATCTATTCATATGATTAAACTAACAACCAATTCTGAAATATTGTAATATAAACTCATGACTTAAATTAGAATTTATCATAAGCTATCCTAACAGCATTTCTAACCACTTCTGGCAACGCAGGATGGATATAAATCATGTTAAGCAAATCTTCTGCTGTGGCTTTAAAGGTAATGGCATAAACTAATTGGTGAATCATGGTAGAAGCTTCATCGCCTAAAATATGCGCCCCTAATAATTTACGCGTCTTTTTATGAAATAGCAGTTTAACAAATTCACTTTTGGATAACCTAGCCTGGCCCATAGCGCTATTTTCATAAATATCAAATCCGCTAACGTAAGGAATATGGTTTTTAATCAACTCTTGTTCTGTCGCGCCCACAGAAGCTATCTCCGGGTTGGTAAAAACAGCATGGGGCATTGGCAAGTAAGATATTGTTTTTTTTCTGTTTTCTAAATAATGCGTCCTTAATAAGAATTGAGCTTCAAAGTTAACGGCATGCCGGAAAAAATAATTGCCTACAACATCGCCCAAAGCATAAACATCCTTAACATTAGTTTCCAAATAGGTGTTAACTTTGATAAAACCATTGGGGTCAGTTTTAATATCGGTGTTTTCCAAGCCTAATTCAACAGTGTTGGGAGTTATGCCAGTGGCTACCAGCAAAGCGTCACCACTGATAATGCTTTTTTTTCCTTGATCAAATAACAGATGCAAGCTAAACACATCATGAGCGTATTCTACTTTGGTTACTTTAACACCAAGATATACTTTCTCGCGCTGAGAAAATAATTTAGTAAAGGTTTCACTAACTTGGTAATCTTCCCTAGTTAACAAAGAATGGTTGCGAACCAGCCAGTTTACATTCGTGCCTAAAGCAGAATAGGCATAGCCAATTTCACAGGCAATATAGCCGCCGCCAATTATCAATAATTTTTTAGGCTTAATTTTAGATTGCAAAGCCTCAGTGCTGGTCCAGTATGGTGTCTGATCCAAACCGGGAATCGGCGGGGTAAAGGGGCTGGCACCGGTAGCCAAATAAATCCTTTTACCGGTTATTTTTTGTCCATTAACCTCAATAATTCTATTATTCAGAAACCTAGCATGACCTTCATAAAAAGTCAATCGTGAATGAGGTTGCTGATACCAGCTCTTAAGTTGATTAGACTCGCGATTGATGGTGCGATTGATGCGTTGAATAATTCCCGGCAAATTTATTGATTTAATAGCACTATTAATATCATATTTTGTGGATTTGCCAATCACTGAAGCAACATTAGCCGGATGAATCAGCATTTTGGAGGGAATGCAACCACGGTTAAGGCAAGTGCCGCCCATGCGGCCTTTCTCGATAACTGCTACTTTCTTTCCCAACTTCCAGGCTTGTGAAGAAATTTGCAGGCCGCCACCAGAACCGATAACGATCAAATCATATTCTTTCATGAATTAAGAGTACAATTTTTATCTATATAAAATTAACTTTGAACTGAGCTGTTAAGGCAGCATTAGATAAACAGAATAAGAATGTTGAAAACAAACTTTTATCAACTACATAACTTTAACATAATTAGGTTCTAAAAATGAAAAAAATAGTTATTGTTGGCGGCGGGTTTGCGGGGTCGCTGGCAGCTAGAGAATTAGAGCATAATTTTGATGTAACTTTGATCGATACAAAGGATTATTTTGAGTTTACGCCTTCAGTCCTTAGAACCCTGGTCGAACCGCAACATTGTCAGAAAATTGAGATTTTACATAACCATTACCTGCACCATACCTTCCTAGTGCAAAATGAAGTAACAGCCATAGATAACCAGCAAGTATATACTGCCTCTAACCATTATCCTTATGATTACGCTATTATAGCTTCTGGTTCAAGATATAATTCTCCAATTAAAGCAGATAATCTTATTTTAGCCCGCAGAGCGCGTGACTTAAAGAATTGTTCCCACCAATTGTCCCGAGCTAAATCTGTATTAATTATCGGTGGCGGCGTGGTGGGAGTAGAGTTAGCTGCAGAGATCATCTGTAAGTTTCCTCATAAGCAGATAAGTTTGGTTCATGGTGGCCAGGAATTGATTGAACGAAATCCACGTCGAGCTAGACGATATGCCGAAAATGTTCTAAAATCGCGAGGAGTTAAGTTAATTTACAATGAGCTGGTAGAACAGTTTGGCAAGAAAGAGTATAAAACTAATCATGGAAGCAGATATAAAGCAGATATAGCCTTTCTCTGCACTGGAATAAAACCAAATTTTGAAATGCTGGAACCTTATATGGCTGCTAGCCTAAACCAAAATAAAGCAGTGATTGTCAATAAATATTTGCAGGTAAATGGTTATCATCACATTTTTGCTGCGGGAGATATTACTTCCATTAAGGAAGAAAAAACAGCGCAAAGCGCTGAAAAACAAGCTAAGGTAGTAGTTAAAAATATTTACAATTTAGAACAAGGAAAACCTCTCCAAGAGTTTAAGGCAACTTCCAGGCCGATGGTGATTAGTTTAGGCCCATGGCGGGGTATATTCGTTAAAGGTAAATTGGTGTTAACTGGCCTAGCCCCAGGATTACTTAAGACTTTAATTGAATGGAAAGCGCTGTGGAAGTATCGGTAACCAATTTTTAATAAACCCTTAATTTAGCTGGACTTCTCAAATCACTGCACACTTTGTTTTTAGCATTATCAAAAGCCTTGTGAAAAGCTCTGCGTATATCCCAATCAAATTGGTCTACAGCAATAGTTTCTCCTGGCGATTCCACGCGAAGGTGCACAGAAAATTTGCGCCTGTTGCCAGCTTTATTATACTCCTTTACGTGAACCACTAAAGAAAATTCATCGTTTTGGATATCTCGCTGCAGCTTAAAGGCTTCATTAGAAGCAATCTTCTTAATACTCCTAATATCATATTCCTCCAACTGCAACTTTGATAAGCCCACAAACCTGATGTTAAAATTCTTGGGGATGTTTAAACTAGCTATAGCCCGAACAATATTTTTTACCGTAACCAAGCCACGCAGATGGCCATTTTTCAAGACTATGGCGCAAGTTACATTACTATTCTGCAATTTTTTCATCAATTCCTTCAATAGTTCATTAGGTTCAGTCGTTACTAAATTTTCATTAGTGCTAAACGCGCTAACTGGAAGAGAAGATAAATGGGCATGATCACTTTCCGCTGACCTTGTACCGCCACGCTCTTTAAGCATCTTGCTGGAATGTTCTCTTTTTGGCGACCAGATTAAATATTTTTTAAGCAGGTCCCGGTAACTAATTACTCCATACACCCCTTTTTCATCAGAAACCGGCACTTGGTCAATAGATTCTGTGTACATGACTTGCAGAGCCTTAGCTACCGTGTCAGTTTTATTCAATGGCCTAGTTTTAACCAAAGTAAGGTCTTTAACCGTGAATTTTTGAGCTTCTGGCAGCAGTAAGGCAAGGGAAGCCAAATCTTTAGCCTCGATAACACCTATAATTTTGCTGTTGCTTTCCACTGGAATGAAATCCAAATTGCTCTTAAACATCAAGTAAGCCGTTTCAAAAATATCGGCATGTTCATTAACCATTGGCGCTTTAGTAAGATACTTTCCCACAGTAGTTTCAGTTGTATTAAGCCGATTCTTAAGCAAATTTTTTCTCTCAACTATTCCTAGATATTGCGAACTTTCTAACACTAATCCAAAGCGCTTGTTGGACTGCCGCAATTGACCGATCATTTCACTAAGCTTAGCATCTCTACTAAAAGTCAAGAAATCCTTTCGGATAATGGGAGTTACATCCATTAAATACCACCTCATTTTTTTGGTAACCTTAAACTATTTAAAGGTTTGCAGATTTGAATATAAATATAACTTCTTGAAAATTAAGCCAAGATTTATTTATAGATATCTTCTTTTACAGCTAAAATGTTTACAGACGAAAGAATTGACCAGTTGTTAAGTGAGTTAGAAAACCCTAAATTAGTATATTATGATTACCAACCTGGTGCTTCTGTAGATGAGGCTCTCAGCCATCCTGAAGGTGATTTTCAATTTTGGACCAATAGAACTAACCAACCTTTGATTGGTCTTTATCGATTTATGCTAGACGCAAATATGGAATCACTTTATGAACCAGCAGCAGAAATGGTAGCTAATGCCTGCCGCCACGGCAATAAGGATTCACTTAAACCAGCTCCCAATGGCGACCCTATGAAATCATTGAGTATAAAAGTGTTTACTGGAAAGAATGGAGTATTATTCAGAGTTAGAAATGAAGGGTTGGGTTTTGATTATCAAAACATGCTACAACAATTTAAAAGTGGTAGTCATTCTAAAAATAGTTTAGGCGGCAATGGAATTAGGATACTAGCGCACCCGCAATTGGTAGTATCTTATGAAGATGAAGGTAGAATTACTAATTTGTTATACTTATTATAATGGTGACAAATTCAAACTCATTCATTTTAGTTGGTGACTTAAGTGCCACTAATACTACTCTAGCCTTGTTTGATTCTCAAAAACTGCTCTTTAAATGGCCTTATCAAAGCCAAAAAATTAATAATTTTACCAAAATTATCCAACAAATTTTAACAGAGGTTAAACTTAAACATAACTTAATTATCGAAGAAGCTTGTTTAGCCGTGGCTGGGCCAATACCAGAAGAAGGCTTATACGCTAAGCTGACTAATACCTGCTGGGGTGTTGATGTTTTGGAAATTAAAAAATCAACTTCATTACAAAAAATCCTATTAATCAATGACTTTGCTGCCATTGCTTTCGGAATAGATTTGTTGCCTAAATCGGATTTCCTTTTAGTTAGGAAAGGTTTAGTCATAGCTAAAAAACCGCGAATTCTTATCGGCGCTGGCACTGGCTTAGGTAAAGCCATATTAGTTTGGCATAACTCAGCTAACTGCTATTTGCCATTAAATTCCGAAGGAGGCCATGCTGATGTAGCAATAACTAATCTACAAGAACTAGAATTAATTAAATTCATTCAAAATAAACATTCCTTGCGGCAAGTAGCCTGGGAACAGGTTTTGTCGGGTGTAGGATTGCAGAACTTATACCAATTTCTTCAAATTAAGCTTGGTCCAACAAAGAATTCATCAGAAATCATAAAAAACAATTATAATCCCAACGTAATTTCTAAGTTACGCCAAATTGATCCATTATGTCAGGAAACTTTCCGTTGGTTCAGCCGGTTTTATGCACGCTGTATCAAGAATTACTCCCTAGACATTTTAGCGCCGGGCGGAATTTATATTGCTGGTGGCATTGGAACAAAAAATCAAGAACTATTTGTTAGCAAGGAATTCCAACAAGAATTAGTTAGCAATAAAAAAATGCAGCCACTGCTGGAAAAAAATGCTATTTTTCTTATTAAAAACTATGATATCAGTTTGTATGGAGCATGGCAAGCTGTCCAGCTAAGCCGAAAAGGAATAATCTAAAGAATTGGTTTAGGCATTAATGGACAAAGATCATTATTTATTTAACCAAAAAGTTTAAACAGTATTTCTATCTTTTAACTTCCACAGTGCTAGAAGTTATCCTCCCACTGAATGACCTGCAAGATAAAGTATATTTTGTTCCTGGCTGAGCTGAAATCACAACATTTCTGGCTGTAATTGGCACTGGTGTCCCAGTGTAACTCCCGCCTTGCATTGTACAGTCAGAAGCTCCTTGTGTTATCCAAGATAATTTTCCTTTAACTTTATTGGAACTGGAGTAATAAACTTCTTTTGTAAATGTAAATGAAGAAATACTTAAGGATGGCACCACACTTACTGTTGCTTTAGCACTAGTTGATCTTCCACTTGCATCAAAACATTCTAGAGTATAAGTTGTAGTAGTAGATGGCCTAACTAAAGCTCTATATCCTGGATTAGAAGCTGTGCTTGTTCCTACTCGATTTGGCGCGGGCCCCCAAGTCCAGCGGCTCCCCGTAGCCAACGAAGGAGTTTCCCCAGGTAATCCACCCGTGCCTTGACAATAACTCGTTGTCGTGCTATGCCAATCTAAATCTGAACTGCCACCAGGCGTTATCGTTGAAGGAATTGCTGAAAAAGAAGCAATCTGAGGAAGAATCTTTATAGATAGTGTTTCCCTAGACTGGCCACCAGCATTGGCCAGGCATTGAATGGAAAAATCTGTGTTTTCAGTTGGATTCGCAGTAAAAGTGCCAGTTCCATAATAAACAAAAGGCAAATTCTGCCAATGGTTAGCTCCACCTGGTCCTGTTCCACCAGTCCCATCATAAGGTCCACAATACTGTACGCTGCCAGAACCTCCTCCATAATCTCGTACATCCCAGGTAACTTGCACTGGATCTCCTGCCGATATCAAAAGCGGTGTTGAAGATGGAGCAGAAATGGTTTGACCATTTGCGGTTATTGACATTCCTATTCTTTGTGGAACTTGAACGCGTACTGTTACAGTCCTCGTGACTGAACTTCCACTTGCATCAAAACATTCTAGAGTATAAGTTGTAGTAGTAGATGGCCTAACTAAAGCTCTATATCCTGGATTAGAAGCTGTGCTTGTTCCTACTCGATTTGGCGCGGGCCCCCAAGTCCAGCGGCTCCCCGTAGCCAACGAAGGAGTTTCCCCAGGTAATCCACCCGTGCCTTGACAATAACTCGTTGTCGTGCTATGCCAATCTAAATCTGAACTGCCACCAAGCGTTATCGTTGAAGGAATTGCTGTAAATGAGATTATAGATAAAGGCAATGTGTCTGCTTTTCCGGATAAATTTCCTTTCAGCGAAAATAAACTTATTATCCCTAGAAGAAGTAGCACAACCACTGTAAGAGAAATTACCGTATATCTTTTGTTTATTTTGTTCTTGACTAGTGGGCGTTTTTTCCTCATTTTTTTAATTATTTTTGTAAAGTATATTAAAAGAACGAATTCAACGTAAAACTTAGTTTCGTTCTGTTAAAATTTATAGCTCGCCTAAGTAAAACAACTGCTTTACAATTATACTATGTGTCCATTATACTTAATTATTACGTTACCTTTTTTAAGTAGATTATTTTATGTTAGTCTTATACCAACACCAAAACATAAATATAGCCAAGAATTCACCGACTCTTATGCAAAGAATAACTTTCGTTATTTTTGGAGTTACGGGAGATTTAGCCAAAAGAAAGATTCTCCCGGCAATTTATGGTTTATTAAAAAATCATCAAATCCAAAAAGTATCAATAGTAGGAGTAGCTAGAAGGAATATCAATTCTTCAGAAATTTTGGCGGAAGCGATTCCCTTCATCAATAAGGTAAACAAAACTATTTGGAAAAAATTATCTAACTCATTTTATTATCAACAACTAGAGTTTGATCATCAGCCTAATTATCATCAGTTAGGAGAGTTGTTAGATCAAATCGATAGAAAAAACCAATTCCCTAGCCCTCGCTTGTTTTACTTAGCTACCTTGCCTGAACACTTTGGCGCCATCACTAATAACTTAGCTAAAAGTGGCATAGCTAAATCATCAGCACAGAAATGGTGTAGGTTAGTTTACGAAAAACCATTTGGCAGTGATTTACTGACCGCCAGGAAGATTAATCAAGGCATTAGTAAAGTGTTCAAGGAACAACAAGTATTCCGCATTGATCATTATCTTGGCAAGGAGTTAGTTGGAAACATTTCCATTTTAAGGTTTGCTAACAGGGTGCTTGAGCCACTCTGGAATGAGCAGCACATTGATTCAATACAGATAGTATTAAATGAAAAAATAGGCATTGAAGGACGGGGCAATTTTTATGATAAGTATGGGGCATTAAAAGATGTTATTCAAAATCATCTTCTGCAAATGTTAGCGCTGGTGGGAATGGAACCTCCACAAAAATTAACTGGAGATTATATTAGGCAAGAAAAGGCTAAAGTATTAAAGAAAATTACAGTTAAGGACGCCTTATTTGGACAGTATAATGGATATGCTTCTGAGCCTGGAGTGAAAGCAAATTCTAATACTGAAACTTTTGTTGCACTAAAGGTAATAATTAACAATCGCCGCTGGCGAGGCGTGCCCATCTACTTAAAGTCTGGAAAATCATTATCCAAGAAGCAAACAAATATTCATATTATTTTTAAAGAAGCTAAATGTTTGTTAGATTTTTGTCCGACAGAAGCAAATGTATTAACAATTAGGGTGCAACCGGAAGAAGGTTTTGAGTTAAAACTATTTGCTAAAGTTCCGGGAGAACAGCATCGCACCATGCCAGTAAAAATGGAGTTTAGGCACTCCTGCATCACCAAGCACAAGTCTCCGGAAGCTTATGAAGTTCTCCTACTGGATGTAATTAGAGGAGACCAATCGCTTTTTGTAAGAAAGGATGAAATAGAGCTAGCTTGGAAAATAGTAGACGGGCTAAAAGAAAATGGCCGTGTTGTTTATAATTATCCACCGGGAAGTTCAGGCCCGTTAAAGTTGCAGGAGTTTGAAAAGAAACATCACATGAGATGGCTGACATGATTTTAGGTTTTATCGGTTTAGGAAGGATGGGTTACCCCATGGTAGAACGATTATTACAACATCATTTACCAGTAGTAGCTTACAACCGTAGTCCAGAAAAAACAACTGAAATTGCACAAAAAGGGGCTATTCCTGCCTACAGCATCAAGGAACTCTTTAGTAAATTAGAAGAAAAGAAATTAGTTTGGCTGATGCTGCCAGCGGGAAACGTTACTGATGAAATGATCCAGGAAATTCTTCCTTTGTTAAAAAAGGGAGATATTATTATCGATGGAGCCAATGATTTTTATGAGAATGCGGAAAAGCATAACCAAGAATGTAAAAAGTATGGTGTGCATTTTTTTGACTGTGGAGTTTCTGGAGGCATTTGGGGATTGCAGAATGGTTACACTTTAATGATCGGCGGCCCGAAAGAAGAGTTTAAAGTAATTGAACCATATTGTAAAGCTTTAGCTCCAGCTAATGGTTATGGTTACTTTGGACCAGCAGGCAGCGGTCATTTTGTAAAGAGTGTTCATAATATTATTGAGTACGTGTATTTACAGGGATTGGCGGAAGGTGTGGAATTGTTAAGCCAATTCAAACATTCCTTAAAACTAGAACAAATTACAGCTGTCTGGCAACCAGCCTCAGTCATTCGCAGCTGGCTACTAGAATTAACTACCAAAGCTTTGCAACGGGAAGATTTCAAGAATATTGGCACAAAAATAGGTAGTGTTACACTAGAAGAACTGCGCCAAACTAAGAATTCTGTTCAAGGATATGCTCCAGCGTTTGACGTAGCAGCACAAATTCGTGGAGACCACAGTAATACATTTTCTTTAGGAAAACGAGTGATCGCTGCAGTACGCAATGAGTTTGGTGGACATGCTGTAGAGAAAAAGTAGGACTGTGACAAATTAACTGGGTTAAAATTATTTATTAATCTACATTTACGATGGATTCTTTTTAGAATATTTCTGAAAAACTAGCAGAGAAATTACGTAAGCGCATTTTCTTTAAAACTTACCAGCCCTTTCCAGTTATTTGCAACAATTATATCAGTTAATTCCTGACGATATTTTTCCATTCGTAAATTAGTTCTTTCAGAAGAATGGGAGTCAGGTCTTATTGGCAGTTTAACCGCAGGAACCCCATTTTGTATAGCCCACAATAATAGATACTCCAGCAAATGTTTTCTTACACCCATATAACGGCTAGTTAAACCACGAGTTAATTCTACAGGTGAACCTTGTTTGAAACTGTATTGTACTGTAGTTAATGATGCTTGATGATCATTCCATCCATCGCAGTAAAAAGATAAAACTGCCACAGAACCAGGAAAATAATCAGCAAATCCTAATGGAGTTACTTTAGATCGAGAAAAAATCTCGGCATGCCTTAAATTGTAGGGATAAAAAACTAAATAACTCCGGTAAGAAAGTTCAGCTTTAACTAAGAAACAGTTATCTGAAATTGCTTCAACCGAATAAGGATTACCCCGGATATGTTGGGCTATAAATCCAGATTTTAGTCTTTTTACTACATATAATGGAGCTGGAGTGATAAGAACTGCGGAATCAGGCATAAACGGATATTCTCTCAGTTCTGGCATGAACCGCCGCATGGGTCTTTTAACTACACCCTCCGTATTAAGCCGCGAAATATAACTCTGAAAAGTAGGACACTCTTCACTGGTTGTAACCATGCCTAAAAATTATCCCTGGTCTTTAAAAACCTTAGCTATAAAAAACTATTTCTTCTTTATTGAGAATCCTTCCGAACTATCCTCAATAATATAACCTTTTTGCCTAATTTGCTCTCGCAGTTGATCCGACTTTTTCCAATCTTGGTTTTTTCTGGCTAGCTCTCGCTCTTTAGCTAATTTTAAGATAAGTGAAGGTATTTTTTCAGAATTAACAGCACCTAAATTAAGGCCGAAAACACGATCGAATTGCAGCAATAGTAAATACTTGTCTCTTTTCGAAAGTTCTTGATCTTTAAGCACCTCCCATAAGGTAGCCAAGGCCCGCGGAGTATTTAAGTCATCATTTACTTCCGCCTTAAACTTAGTTAAGTATTTCTTTTGCAAGTTTTTATGAATATTATCTGTTGATTCCCTCAAAGCTAATGCTGCTTCAAACAATTTTCTCCGAGATTTCTTAGCACTCTCTAAAGCCCCATAACTAAACATTAAAGGATTTCTGTAATTAGTTCCTAAGCAAAAATAGCGGTAGTCAATGGGGCTAAATCCCTTCTTCTCTAAAGTAGATAAAGTAATAAAATTTTCTCCTGATTTGGCCATCTTCTCGCCGCCAGCCAAAACTAACCATTCATTATGCAGCCAGTACTTAACCCATGGCTTTTGGCCAAAAGCAGCCTCTGATTGGGCGATTTCATTAGTATGATGAATGGGAATATGCTCCTTGCCACCGCAATGAAGGTCAAATTGTTTACCGAGGTACTTAGAAGCCATGACCGAACATTCAATATGCCATCCAGGAAATCCTTTTCCAAGAGGGACAGACCACCCTAAATTTGGATTAAGCTTCCATAAGGCGAAATCTTGAAGGTGTTTTTTACCACTAACTGTTTTAATCCTAGCTAAAGGCTCTTCATCGGGCTGATGTTTTAACAATTTTCTGTAGTCCTTTAATTTAGAAGTATCAAAATAAATGCCATCCGCTGTTTTGTAAGTAAAATTTTTGGCTTGTAAAGATTGAATCATCTTAACATCTTCAGAGATATGTTCGCTAGCTAAAGGCATAACTGAAGGCAGGATAATGTTTAATTTTTTTAAGTCAGTTATAAACGCGGCAGTATACCTAGCCGCTAGTTTTTTCATACCTTCCAAAGTGATAGGCAGTCCTTCGCGATGCAGGCCTTGGGTCATCTTATCCTCTCCTTCATCAGCATCAGAAGTTAAATGACCCACATCGGTAATGTTCATGACATGATTAACTTCAAAGTTGTTGAACAACAAAACGCGCTTAAGAATATCTTCAAAAATAAACGACCGCAAATTGCCGATATGAGCATAATTGTAAACTGTAGGTCCGCAAGTATACAGCCCAACAATATTTTTATTCAATGGAACAAACTTTTGTTTTCTATGTACTAAAGTGTTATAGAGCAATAATGGCATTCTACCTTCCTTAAGAATTGTATTATATAAAAGGTTTTAGGTTTGCTTAGGAGTTAGATCACTGAATTAACCCTCTGAATTATTACCCACAGAAGCATTAAATTCTGCTAACCTTTTTTGCAATTTTTCTTGTTCTGCTTTATGATAAGATTGCCAACTTTTTCTGAACAGTGAAGCGTGTTTAACATAATTATTTTTTAGAAACTCTTGTGTCTTAGTGTCACTCATGTAGCCAGAGCCGAAGTCGCAGCCTATTTTTGTTTTCAGTTTTTCAACGGCGTTATCTCTGATTACTTTAGCTACAATGGAAGCAGCTGATACTACCAGATGATTAACGTCGGCTTTATGTTCTATAATCAATTCCGCACTAGATCGAACCGCTTTACTAAGTTTATTTTTAAAATAATTCTTATAGCTGCCAATATTAACGCTGGGACAATCAATGATGGCTGTGTCTGGCTTCAATTCTGAAATCAGTCTCGCCGAAGTATCAGCTTCCAGCCAGTTAAGATTGGAGTTTCCGCCTTTAACGGAAAGATCTATGGCGTCTGGTTCGATTACTTCAATTCTAAAATCGTGCACGAGTTCATGAATTCGTTCAAACAACTGCTGGCGGACTTGTGAACGCAGCAATTTGGAGTCTTTTACCCCCAGTTCTGCCAATTTTGGGATATCGTCTTCCTTGAAAGCTAAAGCGGCAATAACTAATGGGCCTAACACCGGTCCGCGGCCAGCTTCGTCTAAACCAACAATTATTTTTGGAGACATATTAATTACTATAAATAAGAGTTATTTTTAATTATTATGTTAAAAAACTAAAATCAAGATTTTCCCATAAACTTTAAAAATATATTCAAATTCGGCTTTGACATGAGCAAAATAGCTGCTAACAGGTTTTATGGATTTGAAACAGAAGATATCCATTTAGGATACAGGAGTTATGATTTAGCTTCTTCTCAATTATTGGTAGTGGGATCTACTGGATTGGCTGAAGTTTACCTTGCTGATGCCAGCAACCACACTACAGCTGACCATGATAAATTTTTTAGAATATTAGATTATTCTAGAGACCGTGGTTTAGAATTAATTGTAGCCGTTGATGCTCAATTTAACGGAGAATATAACGGAGAATATCCCAAAAAAGCAGAAAAAAGGCTTGCCCAAAGATTAAAACCGCACAAAAAAATAGTAAAGCCAGTTTTCAAAACTAAATTTTGTGGAGAATTTGATGAACCCGGATTCGTTCAATTGTTAACCCAGTGCAAAGAACCACGCAATTTAAGTTCATTCTTAGAATCTTGCTTGGAGATTACAGTAATGGAAGCTAGGAATAGTAAACGAGGAAGGCAACCCAATTACTTTATTGATACTGGGAAGTTAAGAGAAGATATAGAAAAGTATATTGATCGAGAGCTAAATTGGGAAAATCTTCCAGAAAGAATTGAAGGTTATTCCCGATTAAGAAGCCCATTTCCTAAACTAAGCGACACAAAATATGCGCAAGCAATCGTGCAAGTTAACGGCTCATCTTTTACCTATAATCAAGAAATGGAAAAATTGGCAAGGCGCTTAACTAAAGGCGCATCAGGCAGTTTCGAAAGAAGCCTAGCTATTTTCAATTGGATTATAGGTAATGTGGCCTATGGAAAAGAACAACGTAAATTGGGAAGTTATCGTGGCGCTCTGGAAACTTACAATTCTAGAGAAGGAGTCTGTGGCGAAACAGCAGCCTTACAGGTGACCTTAGAAAGATTAGCTGGAAATACTGCCTTCTTAGCAGAAGTTGGAACCGATCACGTTTGTGCAGCGCACCTAGAACCAGATGGAAAAGTTATCTTAATTGATACTACCACACCTAATGGTTTTGGATTGCAATCGTTACCTGAATATAAACAGTTTCAAGTTTTAACTGATGAACATTCCCTCGCTAAAAGTAATTATTAGCAAAAATCTATTACTTATAATCCAAACGCATTGGTAAATTCGCGCATTCGGCGGAATTCAGCTAAAAAACCCAAGCCTTTATCGGTGATAGCTACAGTCTTGGTGGCAGTTTGTTTTTTCTTAGTTTTGACTTCTTCGACTAACACTAATTCTTTCTCAATTAGTTCTTCCAAGTAAGTATTAAGCAGTTTGTGCGATAAGTTGGATTTGTACATTAAGTGAGTTGGTTTGATTCTGCCACCCTTGTTTTGGATAGCCAGCAAAATGTCAAAAATTAGCTCTAATCGCGACCGGCGTGAACTCATATGCCAGCACCTTCATAATTACAGGCAAGTGAACTTAAATTTCTCGTTAATAATAAATCCATAAACTATCGTCTCGTAACCTTCTTATACGTAAACAATAGGATTAAAAATCCTATCAACATCAAAATTTCACCTAAAACATAGAGTTTATTAAACAGGAATATAAAAATGTATGTGATATTTCCAGCTAAGATAAACATCATGGAAAGCATTACCTTAAAAGCCTGCTGGTTATTATTGGTATTAAGATAGTTCTTATAGTAGTTTAATACCACCAACCCCAAAATTACGGAACTAGTAAGATAAAATACAGAATATTTAAAGTTGCTGACAATGGAAATCAACACCAATAGATAGATGAATAAGGCTATTTGGCTTACTTCATAGAACTTATGCAGCCTAGCTCTAGGTTTTTGTGACACAAAAAATAGCAGCAGCCAGGCTCCTAACATAGACAACATTTGCAAAAAGAACGCCGCGCGATAATAAAGCCCAGACAAACTTAATCTTTCTCCTGCCAGTGGACGCAATAAATCAGCAGCTACATCTCTTACCGGAGTATAGTACAGGATCATGCTGGTAAAAGATTTAAACAATAACCCCAGCGAAACTAAGATAAAAGCCAGAGCAAAATAGGCAAAACGGTTCTCCTTGTTTAGGCGGTACCACCGCCAGCTGTAAGCCGCGATCAAGAGGGCTATCAGCAAGCTAACCAAATCAAAAACAATATCCCAGCCGTGGAACCAGCCAGGTGTGAAAAACAACCTGAACATTTAACCAACCACCCTCAACATAGTTATATGAAGAACCACGCTCGACCATTTAAAAACCTTATGTATATTATTTCTAATTCTAATTTCTATGACCAATCTGCACAAGCCATTAATAAAGAATTAACCTTTTATAAGATATGAAGAGCGAGGTGATGGATATGAAAAAAGAGTTATATCATTTTGTTTCCCAGCTAACCACTGAGGAATTAGTTTACTTGCTATATAAAGATCATCTGCTGTCAGGATACTATCAAAATCCATTGCAAAAGCAGGAAGTTAGTTGAAGGCATAAGCCTAATTTAAGACAGAGCTACTACCTATATACACCTAAAATAGCATAACGAATCTCGTCTAATGCCTTAAAAACAGATGCAGGATAACTTTCACCTCTTAAATGAATAGTTACAGCTATCCGGCTACCATGATCGGCTCTATTCGCCAAAGTAATACTACTATTAGTTCTGCCATTAACCTGCCGTTCCTGTAGTACATAAGTTTTAACTGCTAACCCAGGCATAGGATCATCCAAGGGACGTTGTTCATCATTAAGAGCTAAAGGAAATTCGACATCGGCTGAACCATAACCACTCAACTTGGAAGTATCAATGGTTTTGTAAGAAGCCGTTCTATCAACCACAAATAATTCCCTGCTTGCCATAGTTTCAATCAAACTATCGATAGAACTTGAATTACCTAGCCCAACTTTAGGATTAGTTGGTTGAACTTCAAACTTGAAAGTCAGCGACATAAGCGCTATGCTTAAAATTTATAGTTATATTATTATCGATTCTTTAATTTATATTTTAACCACAACAATCCATATAAATTAGCGATGGCAAAAGCATTAGGTGGAAAAAATACAGCTTCTAAGCGAAGATGTAATCAACAAAATTGCTGCCGGAGAAGTCATTGAGCGGCCAGCCAGTGTAGTAAAGGAACTAATTGAAAATTCATTAGATGCTGGAGCAACTTCTATTGCCATTGAACTAAAGAATTGCGGCCAAGAATTGATAAGCATTTCTGACAACGGTTGTGGAATGGCTCAGGAAGATGCTAATAAATCCTTACTACGCCATGCTACCAGCAAAATCCATAGTGCTGAAGATTTGTTTGCTATCAATACCTTAGGTTTTAGAGGAGAAGCTTTACCCAGCATTGCGGCTGTTTCCAAATTAACTATAACTACAAAACCAAAAGAAGAAATGGCAGGATACCAATTAACAGCAATAGGCGGATTAATCAGCAGTTCCAAAATAGTAGCTTCAGAAACAGGAACAACTGTAGAGGCCAGAGATTTATTTTTTAATACGCCAGCCAGAAAAAAATTTCTTAAAACCAACTCGGTTGAATTGAAGCACATCATTAATGTGGTTACTAATTATGCTTTGCTTAACTACAAAACTGCTTTTAGATTGATTCATGACAACAGAGTGTTATTGCAGGCGCCAACAGTTAGCGATTTAAAAAGCCGTATTGCCGCATTATATGGAATGGAAACTGCCAAGGAATTAATCAAAATTGATTATCAGGATCGCCAGATTAAAATTTCAGGAATGACCATTAAACCTTATTTTGTCCGCAACGATAAGCAGTGGCAGACTATTTTTGTAAATGGAAGATGGATTCGCAATGAAGATTTAACCGCAGCGGTGTATCAAGCTTATCATTCACTTCTTTTTGTCAATAAACATCCGGTGTTTGTATTACTGCTAGAAATTGATCCGCAACAGATTGACGTGAATGTTCATCCCAGCAAATCTGATATCAAGATTGAACAGAAGGATTTGGTTTGCAAGACCATTACTACCGCAGTGTTGGAAGCGTTGAACAAACATCATTTACTTCCAGAGATTAAATTAGCAGAAAAACAATTAGATGCTATCGGTATTTTTAATCGAAGAACCAGTTTAGCGCCAAAGTATTCCTTCCAAAACAATAGACAAACTGTTTTACAAATAGCAGAAAAAAGCCAAGGATACCCCTTATCCGGTGATAAAGAACTAATTAAACCAACTAAAATCATAGCCGCAGCCATAGAAAAGCCTGACTATCTATCAGAATTACAAACTCATCCTACTTTGCCACCCTTAAAAATATTGGGACAAATTCACAAAACTTTTTTTGCTGCGGAAACTCCCGGGGGCATGTTTTTTATTGACCAACATGCTGTCCATGAAAGAGTATTGTATGAGCAATTTATGGAGCAATACTTGCAAGGAGCAGTAGCTGTGCAAAACTTGTTGCAGCCAGAAATACTAGATTTTTCTTTGTCTTCTCTGCAAACTATAGCTGAACATCGATCTTTTTTGCTGAGTTTGGGGTTCGACCTGCAAGAGTTTGGCAATAATTCCGTTATCGTTAAAACTGTCCCAGCAATTTTTGGAAGGATTCAGATGGCTGAACTGTTACCAGAAATAATCGAAAAACTTGATTCAAGCAGAATTAACTCTATTAAAGAAGAGATTATTACTCGTTTGGCTTGCCGTTCGGCAGTAATGGCCGGAGAAGTGTTAACTAACGTAGAAATAGAATCAATTTTGAAAGACTTAGCTAAAACTAAATTACCTTTCACCTGCCCCCACGGCCGTCCAACCATGATTAAGGTAAATTCGGAAGAATTAGAACGAAAATTCAGGCGTAAAGGCTAAAGCAAATAGGTTTTATTCCTTAGTATAACGAATATGCTCAAAGGCTGTTGGATTTAATATCACTGATGAACCGGAAGGAATCTGGTTACCTCTAAAAGCTTGCCGGCCAATCAACTTCTTTTGTTGGTCTAACACCTGTTCTAAAATATGATATTCAACAAGGTGTGATCCTAAAATACCTATTGGTCTTTTAAGAAGAAAAGAATAGTGAATACACCTACCTCTGGTCTCCATGAGCAGTTCTAGAAACGGCTTAGCTTCGGTAGAAATTAGCGCATCAACTCCATTGCGAAAGGCTTTGGCTGCCTCTAAAAAATTAACTGAAGCTATCTGTTCCAAGTTTCCTCCGGGCACAATTAATCTCTTCAGCCCTTTGGGTCTGCTCCAAGATGGATCAACAACCTTATACAAAGTAACTACATGGGTTTTATCTTCGCTGTAATCATCGCTCACATATCCCCTAAATCTGCGCCAAGATGTCATAATTCTGTTAATTATCTGGTTTATTTTAAAATGTAATGGAATATCTTCGACTATTCATCTAAACTTATCGGCGTTATTGAAAAGTTAGCAAGCTGGTATCGTCCACTTCGTTTTGTTACGAGCAAAACAAGGAGTGATAGAGGCACCCGCAAAGGAGTAGAAGTTAAAGAAAAAGAAAACATTGTTAGGTAAGGTCCATTATTAACCAGGACTTATCTTTTTTTACTGCTTTTTTTCTTAGCAGCTTTTTTCTTAGCCACGGAAGACCACCTCTTTATTAATTTGAAAATTACAAAGCACTTTTAGTTTATTAATTTTTCTTAAATCCTGTTTTGGCGATGGTGACTTGTGCCGTAAAATTAAAATTATGAAACTGATAAGTCACAACCTGCCCCTCTGTTGCTCAGCGGAAATAATTTTGCGCAAGGCGTAGATGTAAGCTGTAGTTCTAAAATCAAGGTTACCTTGTTGATATAGATCCCACAATGCAGAAAAAGCATGAATTTGTTTTTCTTGAAGCTGCTGCTTTACTTTTTCTGCTGGCCAAGACTCATTAGCTAAATTTTGCTGCCATTCAAAATAGCTTACCGTTACGCCACCAGCATTAGCTAAAATATCGGGAATTACTAAAACTTTCTTGGCATGCAAGATATCATCAGCCTCCGGTGTGGTTGGCCCATTGGCTAGTTCCAAAATAATTGTGGCTTTAATTCTAGCAGCATTTTCTTTGGTAATAACCTCTGATAAAGCGGCAGGAACCAAAACACCTACTTCTAGTTTCAACAATTCTTGGTTAGTGATAAAACAACATCCACATTGCAAAGCTAGACCTGGTTTGGTTTCTTTAATTTCGCAGTTGTCACTATTTCTGCAACATGAACAACTTAAAGAATGGCCAGCAGTTTTAACCCTCTGAAAAATCTTTGGATTCAACCCTGTTTTATTATATACCCCTCCGCGAGAGTCGGAAATAGCCACAATAGTATAACCGTGTTGATATAATATGTCGGCCATGTGGCTGCCGGCATTGCCAAATCCTTGAATGGCCACTGTTCGCTTCTGTAAATTTATTTTACTGACAGCTTCCTGTAAAACATACCATCCACCTAAAGCCGTAGCAATATCTCTAACCATTGAGCCGCCATTCTCTGGGGGTTTGCCAGTGATTACCGCCGGAGCTGATTGCTGGGTTATTCGTTCGTATTCATCACGCATCCAAGCCATGATCTGCGGAGTTGTATAAACATCCGGAGCAGGAATATCTAGCTGCGGCCCAAGATGTTGGTAAAAAGCGCGGATGTAAGCCCGGCTTAATTCCTCCAGTTCCAGCAAAGACAAATTTTTGGGGTCAACCATTACCCCTCCCTTTGCACCGCCAAAAGGAATATCCACTACTGCTGTTTTTAGTGTCATCCAGAAAGCCAGATCGGTAATTTCCTCTTCTGTTACATGGGGATGAAACCGGATTCCACCTTTGTATGGGCCGCGAGCATTATTAAATTGAACACGATAAGCAGGATAAACTTTCCCAGAAAGTTTTAACTTTGCTTTCCAAACATGCTCCGGAGAAGATAACAATGCTAGCTGCGGTTTGGTCAAGCCAGCAATAGTTGAAATTTTATTTAGAAACTTTAAATAAGCCATAACTTATCCTAAAGAAATTAATAGTAATATATAAGTTATGATTCTTGTTTCGTGTAGGTGTATGTTCCCTGGTTTTGCAGATATATTTATTAAGTTTTAATCATGATTAAAAATATGAAACTTGAAAGAGATGCCTATGGCCAAGAAGTATGGGCATATTACCTCAAAAAAGACTCTTACGAAATCGTGGAAAGAGATGATGGTTTTATTGGTTTGTCGGGAGGTGCATCGGCTTACTTTGCTGAGTTTAAGGATTGGCCTGAAACCCAGAAACAAGCCATCAAAGTTGCTAGAAGTAAAATTCTGGATATTGGCGCTGGAGCAGGGCGTGTTTCGCTTTATTTACAAAAACAAGGGTTTGATGTTACGGCCATAGATAATTCTCCTTTAGCAATTAAAGTATGTGAAAAAAGGGGTGTGAAACAAGCAAAGGTTTTGTCCATTGAGAAGATTGACACATTCAAACCAAATACCTTTGACACGATAATTATGTTCGGCAATAATTTCGGCTTACTCGGCAGTTTCAAAAAAGCGAAAATATTACTCCAAAAATTTCATAAAATAACTAAACCAGGTGCCATAATACTTGCGGAAAGTAATGATATTTACAAAACTGATGATCCTGCACACCTTTCTTATCATAAACTTAATAGAAAAAGAGGGAGAATGCCAGGACAACTTCATATTAGAATAAGATTTAGAAATTATGTAGGCAATTGGTTTGATTACTTGCTTGTTTCAAAAAATGAAATGAAAGAAATCCTTAAAGATACCGGTTGGAAAGTCAGAACATTCATTGATTCTGACAAATCATCTTATATTGCTATTATCGAAAAGATAACTCAGAAGATAAAAAGTGATTATTAACTATTTATAGCATTAGAATAAGAAATTTTAATTACATCATCCGGTTGTGGCAAGTAAGTCTCAGTACTTGCTACTACTTCTTCATTTACTAGTACCGAAAGTAAATTTCCATCATTATTGCAGTAAGATTCACTATTTACGCGCAAACAGCTTCCTTGAAGAGCTAAGTTGGCCTTATCTAGAACCTGATTCAATGATAACTGCCCAGAATAAACTTCTACCACATTATCAGCCAAAAATTTAACGAATAAGTTGTGTGAATCTGCTCTATCAACTAGATTAAGCGGCTGATCCCCTAATTTAGCTACATTAACCACCAGCTTGAAAGTAAATTTACGTTCAGGATCAAAAGAGTAGTAAGAATAACCGCATTTATTTTGCTGGCACAGGTTCTGAGCGCAAAGGACAGGCAACGGTTTTCCATCACAAGAAAGATAGCAATCAGCATCACTGCGGCACAAGCGCGGTTCTGCCTGTTTCTCAATGGTAGTTCCAGTATTGTTATTAACGAAACCAGGTATGGTAAAACCAAGGACAATTAAAGTTAAAAATAATATCATCAAAACCTTGCTGAACCGTTTATTGTTTTTGCCCATCAAAATTGATAATAAATAGAAGTTAAAAAATGTTTTGCAAACTTTACTCCACAATCAAGCTGCCGGTCATTCCACGCCACTCTTCACAACTGCTGCAAGTGAATTGAAACACGCCTTTTCTATCGGTGTTAAAAACAACCACCGTTGATCCTTTTATTTCCTTCTCTACACCCAATTCAGAAATGGAGAAAGTGAAATCAAGATTCTCTGGCTCTATATTTAAATTAATAGTCTGCCCTTGCTTTACCTTAATTTGGTAAGGTGAAAATAACCATTTTTTGGCAGTAAGTGTTATTTTAGTACTATCAGTTGCTATGGCCGTTTCAGGAGTGGCAGTGACCAGTTCTTCAGTTGCTGGTTCTGAGATACCTTTATTTAAGTTACTGCTGTCAACTTCACCGCTTACTTCCGCAGAAGCAACCCCACTATCTTTGGTTTTTTGTTCATTTACTGGTTCAATGATTAGATAACCACTGATGTCAATAGCCTGAGGGAAAAATAACCTCCCGTCTTTAGTTACATAAGAAACAACTTCCTGTCCTGCTACATCTAGCGTTAACTGATAAAATAAACTTGTTTCCTTGGAATTTTTGATAGAAGCCACATAAGGCGGTTGCAATAATTGTGAATTAACATATTCGATAACTCTTTCACTTGCCTGCTGTAGAGAGATAACTTTGCCAACGGCAGCAGCCCCAGTTGCAGCACTGCTAAAGTTAAACCCCTGGGTAAAGATGGAGAAAATTAACAAAACAACAGCAATTCCAGTTATCGCTTTCCAAGTAGTAGAGTTGCCAGAAAGTTTACTATCAGCAGTACTATTTGTCGTAAATGGATCCGTAACTGGTTTGCTACCGCTAGAATTATCACTATTTTTTTGTTCTGTTTTCAATTCTGAAGGATAAAGTATATTTGCAGCAGCTGGTTTTTCTTCTTTTGGTTCTAAATTGGCAGTATTAAACATATTATTAGTAGTTTCTTTTTGGTCTACACTTAATTTATTACTGGAGGCATCCTTAACCAGTTTCACGGCCTTGGCTGTTTTTTTGGAAATTGATTTTGGTTTTGACTTTGATTCCGATAAGACAGGCTCAATTTTAATGTCATCATCTTCTTTAAAATTACTATTTGACGATTTTGAATTTGGATGAGGTTTATTTGAACCCGCTATCAATTCTTCATCAACAAATTCTTCACCGAAATAGGACTCATCAATCTCATCTAACTGCTTCTGTTCCATACTTTAAACACCCCTCTGGTTACGGTTAATTTAATGAAAATCCAGACTTAAAGAAATTTATAAAGATTTAGATAGTTAAAAAGATAGTATTATAGAACTACCAGGACAAACTTAACTGTATAATGTAAAAGTTAAATAAAAACATTTAAAATTAAAACGGTTCTTTAGCTGATAAAATGATTGATGATAAATTTCTGAGGATGGTTGCTGAAGGCCTAGATTATGCTGCAAGAAATTATCCACCTAACGGCATGGTATTGTCTACCATAATTGTGAAATTAAACCTGCAGCCACCATTCCAAAAAGTTTATGAAACCTTAATGGGTTTACCAGAGAGTCATCCTTTAAAAATACAATACTCCCCTGATATTTTAAAAAAAGGATACGAAAGATTAAGTATTTTTGGAATAACTGACACTAGTGAACCTTGTTTTAAAGTTTGTTTAAGACTTCAACCTTGGGAATAAGTATAAACCTAAACTACTTTTTACCTTGCCAAAATTATAGCTCTGAAAATTAATTGGAGTTAATAATTGATTTTCTTACTAAGTGATGGTTAATAAAGCTTAAAATGCGTTAAACCATTTTAAAACAGATGGAATTTAGTATCAGAAGAAAAGAAAACGAAAATATTCATTACTATCCCACAGCTAACTTAGAAATCGCCAGCAAGTTTGCTAAAGAAGTTAAGAAAGAGTTGGGCGATTTTGTGTTAAGCATTGTGGTATTTGGCAGTTCGGCTAGGGGGAAAACTAGCGAAAAAAGCGATATTGATGTGCTGATTATTAGTGATGATGCTACCTATATTTTGACTGAAGAGCTAGTGGAAGGTTATAAAATAATTATCGACAACCTCATTTCTAAGGTCTCGCTTAAATTGCATATCACATCTATGACCTTTACCTCCTTTTGGGAACACACTAAAGTAGGAGATCCTATAGTAGTAAACATTCTGCGCGATGGGGTAGCTTTAGATGACAAAGGATTCTTTTTTCCATTGCAAATATTGCTTAAGCAAGGAAGGATCAGGCCATCCGAAGAAAGTGTCTGGCGCTACTTTAGCAGAGCCCCCAAAACATTGGTTAATTCTCGCTGGCACGTATTGCAGGCAACGCTGGATTTGTACTGGGCAGTAATTGACTCTGCTCATGCCGCGCTAATGCGAGCCCATGAAGTGCCTCCCGCGCCAGAACACGTGGCGGATATGCTAGAGAAAGCCTACGTTAAAAAGAAACTGCTGGAAAGCAAGTACGTTGATACCATGAAAAAATTCTACCACCTTAGCAAACAAATCACCCACCGCGAGCTGCAGTACGTTGGCGGGCAGGAGTTTGAAAAGTTGCACCAAGAAGCTGATGCTTTTGTGCGGCGCATGCGCAAGTTGATTGAAATAAGGAGTTATTAGAAAGTTCTAGGAATATTTACTATATTACTAATTCCTCTAAGCTTCTAATAACTTCAATTCCTGTTACTGCCTTTGGCTCTTTACGATTCAACCAAATTCCCCGTATTCCCGCTTGCCTGCTTCCTTGTACGTCATCTTTAAGGCTATCACCAATATGCACGGCCTCTTTTGGTTGACAACCAATTAGCCTGCAAGCCCTAGCAAACATTCTTGGATCAGGTTTGGCTAAACCAGTTTTGTCGTAACAAACAATTACATAAAAGTAATCTTTTATCCCAGCAGTAACTAATTTATCTATCTGTTGTGATCTATCGGCATTGGTGATTATTCCCAATCGTTGAGAATACAAGCGATCGAGGCAAGGCCATACATCAGGAAATAATTTCCAATGATCTCTGTAAGCTCGCGCATAAACAGAAACAACTTCATCTGCTTGCCGATTACTAATATTCCTCCCTAGAACATCTCTAGCTCTGGCTCTTCTCAATTCCAATAAAGAAATTTGACCTTCTAAATACCTCTGAAATCGCTGTTGGTGAGAGCCATTCCAAGCAGTAACAAACTGAGTTTGGTCGCAATTTATTTGCGTTTGATAAGTTTCATAAACAGCCAATCCCGCCAGATGATTAGCCGCAGAATGATCTATTAAAGTGTCATCTAAATCAAAGAAAATAGGCATACTAAACTAATGATAGCTCAAGCTTAAATTAACTTTAGAACCAAAAATCATAAATTACTTAATAACTAAACTTGGCTACTGACTAAATGCCTAACCAAGCAGTAGATTTACCACGATTAGAAGCAGCCATTAGAAATTCTTGGGATAGAGTTACTAGTGCAAATTCTCATTGGTCAGCTGCTAATCCTTCTAGAGGCCAATGCGCCGTTACGGCCTTAGTGTTTCAAGATTATGCAGGTGGAGAAATCGTTTGGACTAAAGCCAGATTTCCTAATGGCGATGATGAATCACATTATTTTAACAGAATCGGAAAGACTGAATATGACTTAACTCGGTTGCAATTTCCGGTAGGTACAGAAATTGATCGAGGAACTGACCGAAGAACAAATGTGGATACCAGGATTCATATTCTTACAGATAACAATACTAATATGCGGTATGAAACTTTAAGAGAGCGTGTAGCTGAGTTGTTGAAAGGGGAGTAAATCAGACTATAGTAAACGGTGTAAAGAGTATTCTTATTATTTATTGGTAACAGCTAATTCTTCACCAATAACTATCAATAATCAAAATATTTAATAAGTATTAATTCTCTCTTAGAGTCAATGAAAAATATCATTTTAAAGCACTGCCTGAAAAATGCCTTGGATTTTCAAGGCAAGGTTAATGCTAAAGTAGTTCTGGGCTTAACATTAAAAGAAAAACCTGAATTAAAAAACAATGTTCCTAAAGTTCTCCAAGAAATAGAAACCATTGTGAAAAAAGTGGAATCTTGGTCTTTAGAGCAAGTCAAAAAGGAGTTAAAAATTATTGCGCCAGAGCTACTAAAACCAGAGATAGAATTAGAGGCTGGGCCATTGAAGCCATTGCCTAATGCAAAAAAAGGTAAAGTAATCGTTCGCATTGCTCCATCACCTTCAGGACCACTGCATATTGGCCACGCTTATGGCGTATCTTTGAATTATGAATACGCTAAGATGTACCAGGGCAAGCTCATTCTGCGCATTGAAGACACCAACCCAGAAAATATCTATCCTCATGCCTATGAATTAATTGAAAGAGATGCGCGTTGGCTGACTGACAATGGAGTATCAGAGGTAGTAATCCAATCTTCTAGATTAGGGATTTACTATGATTATGCAGAAAAATTAATTCAATCTGGAAAAGCTTACATCTGTACCTGTGAAGCCGAACTGTGGAGAGAGCTAAAGAATAAGGGCCAAGCTTGTTCCTGCCGGGGATTAACGGTAAAAGAACATCAAAAACGTTACGCTAAAATGTTTGGCGAATATGCTGAAGGAGAAGCAGTAGTAAGGTTAAAAACTGATATTGAAGATAAAAATCCGGCCATGCGCGATTTTGGAATCATGCGAATTGTGGAACATGTCCATCCCAAAACCGGAAAAGAACAGCGAATCTGGCCATTGATGCTGTTTGCAGTAGCCATCGATGATCATGAACTGGGTGTAACTCATGTATTGAATGGAAAAGATCATACTGACAATGCTATCAAAGAACAGATGATTATGGATTGTTTCGGGTGGAAGCATCCAGAATACAAGCACTGGGGTATGATTAATTTTGCAGGATTTGAATTAAGTACTTCCAATACTAGAAAAGCTATTGAACAACAACAATATGGAAGTTGGGAGGATATCAGGCTGCCATTTCTGCCAGCCCTGCGGCGGCGGGGATACCAAGCCGGTGCATTTAGGCGGTTCGCTTTGGAAATTGGTTTAAGCCTGCATGACAAGACTGTAACAATGAACGAATTCTGGAAAAGCATTAATGCCTTCAATCGAGAAGTAATTGAACCATTAGCTAAACGTTATTTCTTTATTAATAACCCAGTCTCCATAAAAGTGCAAGGTTTAGATAAAAAATCAGTAAGTTTACCCTACCATCCAGATTATCCACAGCAAGGGCGCAGACAATTAAATGTAACCGAAAAATTGTTAATTTCTAAAAATGATTTTCAACAGTTAGCAGAAGGGTATATTCATCGTTTGATGGATCTCTGCAATATAGAAATAAAAGGTAAAATCATTCGCAAAGTTTCTGATGATTATGATAGTTATAAAAATTCAACAGACAAAGGAAAAATTATTCACTGGCTTCCGGCGCAAGAAAACCTAGTCACGAAAGTGGTCATGGATAACGGCGTAGTCATAACCGGAGCTGGAGAAGAAAACTTATTGAAAGCAAAAACAGGTGATATCGTCCAGTTGGAGCGATTTGCCTTTTGCACAATTGATAAAATAGAACATAAACAAGTAACTTTGTGGTACTTGCATAAGTAAAGAGGTGAATATCGAATGGGAAAAATTAGCAGGGAAACTCCTTTAGCAGAAATAACCTTGCGGCGTTATGAAAAACCGAGCGTAAATGACCGAGAGTTAGTGAGAAAATTTTGCTTATCGCTGGGATTGCTGCAACCGGGTGATTCACGCGACGTTATTGTTGACGTGTTTCATGTATTATTAAAAGCTAGAAAAGATAAAGAGGAACTTCACTCGGAAGAAATCAAAAACAAAGTGATGGATTATCGTAAAACTAATAAATTGCCCATGCTAGGGATTGCTTCATCTAACATTCGCCGCCAGTTGAAACGGCTTAAGGATCTGCATTTGATTGAAACGAATGCCAATTTGTATCGAATTTCGGAATGGAACAGCGTTACCGAGATTTTTGAAGAAAAAGTGAAAAGTTTCCTGCTGAGCTCTATCATTAATCGGGTCAGCGAGTACGTGCATAAAATTGACGAAGAATTTTCTCCTAAATCTCCATGAATTTTGAAAGTATTATCATTATTGGTCCACCTTATGCCGGTAAGGGAACACAGTGTCAGCTGCTAGCTAAAAGACTCGATTTTTATCATTTCTCCTCTGGTGAAATGTTCAGAAAACTTGATGCCAGCACACCGATTGGAGCTAAGGTAAAGCAACTGATTGACCAAGGTAAACTGGCTGATGATGAAGATTTAATGAGCTTGGCTAAGCAAACCTTGGAATTAGAAATTAAAGCTGGTAGATATCAGCCAGAACAGCAATATTTGTTGTTAGATGGTCTGCCTAGAACTGTAGGTCAGGTACCAATGATGGCAGAGATTTTTGAAGTTAAACAAATCTTAGTTTTAAATGGAGGCAGCCGGGAATATTTGATTGCCAGAGCTCTACGGCGCTTTAAAATTGAAGGTAGAGTTGATGATTCAAATCCAGAAAAGATTAACCGGCGCCTAGATACTTATTGGCAACAAACCGAGCCAGTAATAAGAATGTATTCCCCTAAAATAGTAGTAAAAATTGATGGCACTGGTTCTGCAAACTTACCTAAGGAAGGATTAGAACAGAGAATTCTGGCCATTCATCAAGATATTCTTAAAAAGATATTACACAAAAGATAAAGATATAAAAATTCTTTGAGTGTAATAAATTATAATTTATTTCATGACACATACCAGTTGTTGGAAAGATGGATTCTTTGGAGATGCGGGAAAGGGAAACGTTCTATCCGCAGTATTACCTGATGCCGCAGAGCGGGTTAATAATTCGCCCATAGAAAATAGTTCTAAACCCATTTTAGTTTACAGTGGCATTGGCGGCAATAATGCTGCCAACACTTATTACATTAACGGCCAAAAGATTATTTTAAGACAACTGCCAGGTGGCTTGTTAATTGCTGGCGCTTTTAGCCAGATGGGTGAAGAGAAATATATTTTGCCGCATCAACTTAAAGCAGAAATGGAACAGTTAAAGACTAAAGGAATCGAAGTTACGCCAGAAACTTTAGGAATTGCCCCGAATGCTCACGTAACTTTAGAACACCATGTAGAAGAAGACAGACCAAACTTGGAAACAAAGGGAGAGCATGCTTCCACCGGCAATGGCATCGCGCCAACAGCCAGAGATAAGTATGAGCGAAGGGGAATCCGATTCGTTGAATTTTTAGATTCTCAATTAATGGAAGAAATCCTGCTGGAAATGCATCTCTCAGACGGCTGTGATCCCTGGAGAGTTCAAAAAGCACGGAGGATCGTCGAGAGTTATGCCGCAGAACGAGAATTTTTAGCCCAGTTTGTAATGCAGGATCATATTGCTTTAAGAACGCATGGTCAACAGTATAAGCTGGCCGTCAATGCGCATGGA
>CAZRCV010000003.1:0-42157 GCA_964598745.1 uncultured Methanosarcinales archaeon | reverse complement strand
ATATTAACTCTGGGCTGTACCCAGGGGTTACTTCTTCACATTCAGCTAAGTCGCCAACCTGGGCCAGTACTAATTTTGGCATATTCAAATTATATATGAGCAGTGTTGGCGGCCGTGATCGAGCTTTCGTGTCTAGAATGAACTCTGATTTAGAATCACAATTAAGAAATTTATGGAATGAACGAGGTTCAGGAACAGGCAAGGATAGAATGTTAGGCTGGTTTGATCTAGTAATGGCTCGTTATGCTATTGATGTGGCTGGTATTGATTATTTAGTAGGCACCTGCGGTGATCGAATGGCTAACTTGACAGCACTCGGAGTTAAACCAAAGTTAGTTGTAGCTTATGAAGTTAACGGAAAACAGTATACAGAATGGCAAAACTCTTTCCACCGGCGAGACATCCTGCACACAGCTAAACCAGTTACCATTGAGCTAGAACCATGGGCTAGCTTCACTGAAGATGATGGGATAACTTTAACTAAAAATGCCCAAGCTTATGTAAACAAGATTGAAACAGAATTGGGACGCGAATTTGTAATGCTAATGAACGGACCAAGAGGCAAATTAGATGCTATCATCAGGAAACACCCCTTAAATATCCAAAGATAGTATTTCTTTGGAGAAAGTTTTATATTTTCCTAAATTTACTTTTCATTTTGTGTTATGGTTTCTAGTAATCTAGAGTCATTTCTAAGGAACGTTCGCTGGCTGGCAACCGCAATGACGGCTTCGGTTGCTGTGGCTTGCAATAGTTGCGACCCCGACATTCTTACTGAAGCTAGTTGTAAACCTGGAGCCGTAGAAATCTGTAATAACTATAACGATGATAACTGCAACGGACAACTAAATGAGGGCTGCGATGTAGATAAAGATGGTTATTGTTCTGCGCTAAAGCCAGTAATATTTACTACAGGAAAAGCTCCGGAAATTTGTCTGCAAACCTTCCAAGACTGCCATGATTCGCCTTGCGAAAGCCTCTCTTTGGATTGTGATGACTTGGATTATTCAGTGAATCCTGGAGCAACAGAACGATGTGATGGAAAAGACAATGATTGCGACAGAGTTATTGATCAAAAGTTTCCAGAAAAGGATAAACAATGCGGTGAAAAACTTGGTTCTAATTTTGAAAAAGATGGTGTTGGTCCTTGTCAAGCAGGAACATTTCGCTGCGATCAAGGTACATTAACCTGTGCTGGATATGTGGGGCCGGCAGAAAGAGAGTTATGCAATAACTTTTCTGATACCTGTGGGGCAGAACAGGAAACACCGCTAACTGAAGCTGCAGTGTGTTATGAACAATGGATTGAAGACCAATATGGTAATATTATCAAAATAGAGTTGCCAGTAAATGATCCTACTGCAAACGTAGGCACTTGCAGGTTAGGCATAAAACTTTGCATTAATGGAATTATTGGTGGAGATAATGAATGTCATGGAGCAAAACTGCCTGAACTAGAAACTTGTGACTGTTTTGATAATGACTGTGACCAGCAAATTGATGAGGGAGTTCACACTTCCAAAAAGTTACAGTATGCTGTGGCTGTAGATACTTCTGGCTCGATGAATGATGATATTCAAAATGTTATAGCACGTTTCTCCTCTGTGCAGGTTCCACCTTGCTTTTCAGATGAGACTATCAGAATTTCTACTATCAAGATGGGCGAGCCGCAGACTTTAGTTTATGAACCCATACTTAAACGGTCTCAGGCTACGGTTAGAGAATTCCGGATGCATTTCAGCCAAGACATCCCTGGAGCGTTTGGACCTGATTCTGAACCAAGCGCTAATACTATTGTCTATACTGCTTGCGCGGTTTTAGAAGAAAAAATGGTTGGAGAAAATATTTTTGCGTCTCTCCCGGAGATCTGTCAAAGAATTTATGAAGCTAATTCCCTCAGAGCTGAACATCCCCGTAACCTCTTACATCAATCTGTTTTCGATCCAGCTGCCGAAAAAACCCTGTGGATAGTTAGTGATGAACAATACCAATGGGTAGGCGGCACTACTTCGATTACTCCTTTAATCGATCAACAACAAGCAGCCCAACTAGCCAAGCAAGCAGATATTAAAGTAATCGTGGTTACAGAAATGGCATATGACAATGAGCATCTAAACGGTTTTGATCATGGTTATGCCTATTTTAGACAAACCGGAGGAGACATTTTAGATATTACTACAACTAATGTGGGAAGATCACTAGAAGAACTCATCAAAACCGATTACTGTCAAAATTAACTCCTGATAAAAACATTAAATATAAACCTAAGAAAATCTTCTAACAGTTTAAACGATATCTTCTTCGGCCACAACGATAAAATCACCAGTAGCAATCACAGCCGAAAAAGGAATCAGGATTTGTCCTTCTTTGCTTCGCTCCAATTCCATCCTATCCGTGTAGGAAGTGGGATTCCTTAGCAATAGGTGAATCAACTCCCCAGAACCAACTTCAAAAATAAGATCCCCCACTTCTCCAAACTTCTTACCTGATTTAGAAACAACAGTTTTACCCAAGAACTCCCGAGAATAAATTTTATCTTTAGCAGTCATATCCCTCACCTTTGATAATCATAAAATTAAATAAGGCGGATGGTATATAAAGTTTACGGTGATAGGAGCATAATTATCCACAAGTTACATATAATCTATTAAATATTGATCAACAAAGATATTTACTAAAGCACTGTAAAGCCTTAGAACGTCCTTGAATGTAAATCATGTATATTAATACAATTAACCCAACCTTATTGCACCTAGGCCCATTGGAAATACGCTGGTATGGATTAGTTTACTTGCTGGGATTTCTTCTATCGGCCTACTGGCTGCAGCAAAACAAAGATAAACTAAATCTAAGCAAGGATACAGCCTGGGATTTGTTATTTTATATCTTTGTGGGCTTACTGCTTGGTGCCAGATTGTTCATGATTCTTTGGCAGCCGCAAGATTTCCTGCTTCAGCCAGTAAATTTGTTAAAAATATGGCAAGGCGGGATGAGTTTCCATGGTGGTTTGCTAGGAGCAGTTCTGGGAGCTTACCTTTACGCCAAGCGCAATCAATTGAATTTTTGGAATATTGCTGATATTCTATCACTGCCAGCAATATTAGCTCTAGCTTTGGGGAGAATTGCTAATTTTATTAATGGCGAATTAGTAGGCCGGCCATTTAATGGACAGTGGTGCGTGGTATTTCCCAAATATGATGCAACCTGCCGGCATCCAAGCACACTTTACGATGCGATAAAACGCTTAATAATCGCCGGCTGGATTTACTGGCTGCAAACCGCCCAGCGATTCAAAAAAAATATACTTGTTCATAATGAAATATCGCTGCTTACCTCCTTCCAAGCTGGATTTATCTTCTGGAACTTAATGTTCTGGGAAGGATTAGGAAGAATAATTATTGATTTCTTCCGAGAAAACAACTTATTTCTGGGATTAAGCTTAGGCCAATGGCTAAGCTTGGGAATGGTCATTACAACAGTAATCATCTTTAAAAAAAATTATCAAGAAGATCTAAGAAAATTATTTTACAGCAAGAAATAACCGCCCAGATTTACTAAATAATTAAATTATAACCTAGCAGAAATATTGTTAAGTTTAATAAAAAACTAGTTTATCCTAATTTTTTCCTTAACTTAGCCAAGGCAATATAATCTTCCTTAGTGCCGCTTCCCCCTTTGCACTTGGCTTCTAATTCCGCTAATTCCACTTTGTTTGTTTTCATTCTCTTCTCCAAATCCTTTTTACTCATAGCCATTGTTGTCACCTCTAACTATAATACCATTTATTAAGCTCTCTCTGCTCACGGTCTTTAACACTATCTTTTTTGTTAATCCGCGGCCTATGAGAAGTTATATCTCGCCGCAAAGTTATATCTAAAGTCTCTAGAAATAAGTTCATGCCCTCTTCCATGGAGAACGGACCTTGCAGGACCCCCTCCCTTGCGGGTGTTCCCGTAAAGACAATTAACCGGTCAGATAAGTAATCTAAGAACATTAAATCATGATCTACTACTAAGATAGTGATATCACGTTCATGAACCAGATTTTTGATTATTTTAGATAGTAACAATCTTTGCTCGACATCTAGGTAAGCTGAAGGCTCATCTAGTAAAAACAAGTTTGCGTCTTGGGATAGGCAATGGGCAACTGCTACCCGCTGCAACTGTCCACCCGACAACTGTGATAATCTAAATGAATACAATTCCTCCAAGCGCAACGGCTTAATCAATTGGTTTTCATAGCGAGCCGCGGCTTCCTGTAAAAACTCCAATACCGTAGATTCTGATTCAGATTCCAGATATTGCGGTTTGTAAGCCGCCTTGATTACGGAAGTTATTTCTCCTTCATCGCTATCGATCATTCCCGCCAGCAGTTTAACAAAAGAGGTTTTGCCAATGCCATTTTCGCCCAGAACTCCAATAATTTCATTTTTTCTCAGAGAACCTGAATGAGCTTTGAACTGAAAATTTCCTAATTTTTTAGATAAATTACTCCAGGAAATTAATGTTTGAGGAAGAGCCATGCTGGATTCCTGAGATTTAGCAAAAGTAATGGCATGATCCCTAAACCGCATATTTTCTTCTTTCAAATAGCCTTCCAGGAAGGCATTGATTCCTTCTCGAGCAGACTTTATTCCTGAAACAACCCCATACCCGCCTTCCTGGCCATAAATGACGTTGATCAAATCAGCCATATAATCTAAAATTATCAGGTCATGTTCGATAACTATGGCCGCAGTGTGATCAGAAGGCAAAGTGCGAATGAAATTGGAAACTTTGATCCTCTGTTTAATATCCAAATAAGAAGTCGGTTCATCCAGCAAATATAAGTTAGCTTTCTTAAGAGCAGTGGCAGCAATAGCCACGCGCTGCAACTCACCGCCAGAGATCGTATTTATTTCATTACTTAAGAAATAGGTTAACTGCAATTTACCGGCAATATCCATTACTTCTGATTCTGAAGCCAAACGCAATAACAATTCTTTTACTGTTCCCTTAAACTGTTTGGGAATCAAGTCTACTTGCTGTAATTTATAAGACAGTTCTATTTCATCGCGTTGTAATTTTTCCAAGAATTTCTGAATTTCTGTTCCTCTAAAATAATTTAGAACTTCCCTAAACTCCGGTGGATTTTTCCAATTTCCTAAATTAGGCTTGATCAAATTAGCCATGATTTTCATAGCTGTAGACTTGCCGATGCCGTTCCTTCCCACCATCCCCGTAACTTTTCCAAATACCGGCGCGGGCAAGGAAAATAACTGAAACTGATTCTCGCCATAACGATAGATTGGATCTCGATCCAATACCTCTGGAAGATTGATGATGGAGATAGCGCCAAATGGGCATCTGGCTGGACAAATGCCGCAGCCAGTACAAAGAAATTCATCGATCCGCGCTTTCTTGCCAGTGTCATCACCGGGATAAATACAGTCTGCTCCAGCTCGATTAACAGGGCACAATTTAGCGCAAAGATAGTTTCCGCATTCGTTAGGATGACATTTTTCCCGATCAATTATGGCAATACGTTTTCTCATAGCAAGTCATTAGAAAGAGTATTTATATTACTTTTGTAGTGAAAGCAAAAACTTCTTTCTACTAATAAATTGGCAGTCTTTCAGAAAATTATATTAAAGGTCGCTACTTTCTAATTGTTATGCTCAAATTAAATCTAAAAAATAAAAAAATTAAAGAAATCGCTAAACGGATTATTCCTATTTTAAAAAAGAATGGGGTAGTTAAAGCTGGGATCTTTGGTTCGTACGCTCGTGGAGAAGCTAAGACAGAAAGTGATGTGGACATCTTGATTAAATATAGCCGAACCAGGAAAAGTTATTTTGATCTAGTCGGTTTAGAAATGGAGCTGAAAAAAACTCTTAGAAAGAAGGTTGATCTGATAACTTATAAATCAATAAACCCTTTGTTAAAGAAAGTGATTCTTGAAGATGAGGTAAAAATCTTATGAAGTATAAAGATGATGTTTTTAAAATCACATTTTGCAAAATATAGATATCGCAGAATTATTTATCAAAGATAAGAAACAGTTAGTTAAAGATAAGAAGACTCAGTATGCTATTATCAGAGCCATTGAAATAATCGGTGAAGCCGCCAAGAATCTATCTAAAGATTTGCGTGATAGTTATGAAGAAGTTGAGTGGAACAAAATAGTTGGAACTCGAGATAAGTTAATTCATCAATATTTCTGCATAGACTTACTTTATGATATTGTAAAAACTAACCTTCCTTTGCTTAAAAAACAAATCCAGAAAATTCTAAAAGAAAATTAATTCTTATGATAAATTACTCTCGGGGGGGGGGGGGTAACATAGTTTTAAAAGAAACAACTTCTTCCCTTAATCTAAATCAGAGGTGATTCATTTGAAACAAATAATTATAATTAGTTTGGCAGTAATAACCGTTCTTTCGTTGTTATTATCGGGATGTCAAGGAGTAGGACAGGCTGGTGGCTTGCCACAGATTCAAACTCCGTCCAAACCTGCTACTTCTTGTGATGGCGATGCCGTTTGTGAGACCAAAAATGTTGATGTAACTGGTGATGTTGCTGTAAGAGGAAATATCAGAACAACTGGTCTAACTGTTCGTGGTGATTTGACTGTAGGCAATGTCACACTAAAGGAAATATTTAGTACTGATCCGATTCTTGGAGCATTACTTAGTGCTGGTGATCCGAGAGGGGGGATGGGTGGCATAATCCATATTAATGGCGTATTCGTTCCCAACCAAGGGATGACTAATTGGATAACTGCAAGGGGTAATTTGGGTGTGGTTGGAAAAATCAACTCCTCCTATCTTGCTTCATGGAGTACGCCAGGTATCACTGGAAATGCTTACGTTTGCGCAGATAACAATGGTGTTTTATTCCGTAGCGGAGTTCCTTGCCGATAAATTATTAATTTCTTATTCTTTATTTTTGTTAAAATCTATTAACCAACTCATTAACTAAGTTTCAAAAGTTATTTAAATCAATTTTCAGCCAATTTAACAGTGAAAGAACGCGCACCTGTTGAGAGTCTAGCCGAAAATAGTTGGGGGTTAGAATTAGTAACGATCATCCTTCCTACTTTTAATGAAGCCAACAATATCGTGCCTTTGGTCAACCGGATCCATTCGGCTTTATCTGGAATTAACAAAGAAATTCTAGTGGTAGATGACGACAGCCCAGATAGGACTTGGGAATTAGCCCAACAAATCAAAGACAAAGATGTGAAAGTAATCCGCAGAACAGAAAACAGGGGCTTGGTGCAATCACTGCAACAGGGAATAACGGAATCTAAGGGAACTTACGTAGCCTGGATGGATGCTGATCAATCCATGCCACCGGAATCAATTCCCGCTTTACTTAAGGAGTTAAAGACTTACGACGTAGCCATTGGCTCTCGTTATGTGCGAGGTGGTAAAGATTTACGGCCAATTAAAAGGGCTTTAACCAGCCGCATGATTAATTTAGCAGCTAATTTAATTTTAAACTTTAAAGTCTTGGACTGGACTACTGGCTTTGTGGCTGCTAAAAAAACCGTTTTGCAACAAGTTCCACTGCAGAATTCCGTTTATGGAGAATACTGTATTGAGTTTCTGTATACTGCTAATGAAAGATGTTTTAAGATTAAAGAAGTTCCGTATCTATTCGTGGACCGCTTGGAAGGCGAATCAAAAACTGCAGCTAAGCTTTCCTCCTTACTTCAGTTTGGATGGGTTTATGGAAAAAAAATTCTAACCTTGCGGTTTGGCAGATCTTAACCATGGTTCAAATAATTCTTTTTACTCAGAACACCATGGCTTCAGTAGTAGCCACGCGCCAGATCCTTACTAAAAACCACCAGCAAATTAAAACCATTGTTTTAGCTAGTCAGTTGAGAGGAGAATCACTACTAGAACAGTTAAAAGTAGCTTATAAGCTAGTAAAAAAATCGTCCCTGAGATTTTTTGGCTACAAGTTGGTAGAGTCAAGATTATATAATTTACTGTTAACAACACATAAAATATTTAAGACAAAAAAATTTCAAGAAGGATCTGCTAAAACTATTGAAGATTTGGCTAAGCTCTATCAGATTCCTATTATTAAAACCAACGATTTAAGCGAACAAAATTTTCTTAACACCATCAAAGACTTAAAACCGGATTATATTTTATGTTTAATCGCCCAGCTACTCCGAAAGAATGTATTTGAAACGCTTGGGCCAAAATTTATCAATGCCCATGGATCTTATCTTCCAGAGTATAGAGGAGCAGCGCAGTACATTTTCTATCCATTAAATGAAAAACAGCAATTTGGCGTAACTATTCATTTCATGGACCAAGGACTAGATACTGGATCGATTATCTTACAGAAAAAGTTTGATTATGACAAAAACTGGTCGATTTACCGCTTGCATTATGAAATGGCTTGGCAATTTGGACAAATGTTGAATTGGTTTATTGAACAATACGCTGATTTGCCAGAATTACCTTCCACGCCGCAAGATGAAAGCAAAGCGACATTTACCAGAATGCCTACTAAAGATGATTTGAAACAGCTCAAGCAAAAAGGATATCACTTGAACAGCTTAAAGGATTTTTTAAAATATGCCTAATCATTTCCGCAAAAAAAACTTAACTTTAATTCTGCTTTTGATAATTGTATTTCTGGGAGCCTCATTAAGATTCTATCAACTAAACCAGGAATCGTTATGGACTGATGAGATGATAACTCTCAACCACCTAAAAAATAATGATATTTCATCAGTAATTGAAAGTGTTAAGCAAGCTGAGTTGATGCCTGCGGGTTATTTTATATTATTATTTTATTGGATAAAAGCCTTTGGCAGCAGTGAATTTTCGCTGAGAATTCTACCAGCTATCTTCGATATTTTCTCCACTATTTTGGTTTATGGCTTAAGTAAGAAATTATTCAATTCCAAAGTAGGAATTTTGAGCGCCTTGATTTATGCCACAACCATGGTTAATTTAGTCTATGCACAAGAAGCTAGGCCGTACAGCTGTTTCGGTTTTTTATCTTTATTAAGCACATATTTGTGGGTTAGAATTTTCCAGCAAACAAAATTTAATCTTAAAACTACGATAGGTTACATTATCATCACTACTTTAGCGCTATATGTTAATTACATGGCTTTAGTTTTGATGGCTTTCCATTTAATGCCAGCAATAGTTCTCCGCTGGAAAAAACTAATTAAAATATATTTAATTTCAGCTGGGATGATATTGGCATTATTTTTGCCAGGAATTACTATTTTACTTCAACAAGCAGCCCTTAGGCAAGTTACTCTGCAAGAAAATTTGGGATTACGAAGTGTTCCTTCTTTTCTTAGCAGCCTAGGAATTGGTTTTTACCTTATTCCAGCAGTGCTGTTAATTACCATAACAGTAATTGCCTTAATCAAGTTAAAGAAAAAGACGCCGTTACCAGAAAAAAATAGCACGATGCTGGTTATTATAACAATAATTATTTTTATGGCGCTAACAACTATTTATTTAGAGACAGTTATGCGCTCTTTTGCGCTCATCCGCCATTCCTTGTTTTTGGCGCCGGTGTTCTATATCTTAGCTTCAAGAACCATTTTAAGAATAAAACCACGGGGATACTTACTGCCCGTAATATTAGTTATCCTGTTATTTAATGCCGGAACTTTAGCAATCTATTATTCCCAAACTACCAAGGCTCCGTGGAGAGAAATGGTTAGTTTTATAGAAGATAATTCTGTTGGCGCTCCCATAATTTTATTTGACAGAACTGGGTCTAATGTCGACCTTTTCCACTATTACCAGCATCAATCAGCACAGGCTGTTAAATTAACTGAAATGCTTGATGGGAAGTTAGTGGAAATTCCCATAAGCAAAATTGCAAAGGTATTAGAATCAAAAAAAGAGTTTTGGTTTGTTTCTTCTCGCAACATTAAATCCAAGACGCCTTATCCAGAAATACTTAACAAAAGATACCAACTAGTATTAAAGTTAACTTCTACTGAAATAACTGTAATAAAATTTAAAACATAACTTTATGTTCAAAACACTGCTACTCCCTCAATAAACAGAATACAGTACAGAACAAACAGATTTAAATATCTTAGTGCAACAGTAAATTATAATGATAAGTTTTATTACGATTATTCTGTTCTTTATTTATACTTGGGGATTGGGATTCACTGCTACTTACTTTTTAAAAAGAAATGAATCTACTGCAGAACAGTTTTTTACCAATATAGGAATTGGCTTAGGAGTTTTTTCCATAGTAGCAATTCTGCTTAACCTGTTCCACTTGCCACTAGATTGGAAAATATTTTTAGTCTTAAGTTTAGCCTTGCCCAGCTACTTTTGGTGCAACAAATTTCGTCGAAAAAATGTTATTATAAACAGGCCAAAATTCACTTGGTCCAATGTTAAGATACTGTTAGTATTGGTAATTTTTGCCATTTCATTATCAATGTATTTGTTAGGTGCATTTTCTTATCCTTACTTTGAAGATGAAGACCCTTGGGGTCATGCTGTAGGCGTAAAGTATGTAGCCTTAGAAAAAACAGCTTTCGACCCGCCGTTAGTTGAAAATGGCAATACCCTGGATGTGACCCTTTCTTATATTGACCCTTACCCTCCTGCTTACGATATTTTATTAGGCTTGCTGCACCAAACTTCACCCGATATTCAGTGGACGATGAAATTCTTTAATGCCTTGCTGATTTCCTTCGGAATAATTTTTTTCTACTTTACAGCTAATTTACTGTTAAAAAGCCAAAACAAAGCCTTGGTAGCTACAATTATCCTAGCAGCTATTCCTTCTTATTTAAGCCATTTCATCTGGGCTCACACTTTAGCTGTTACTTTATTCTTTCCTGCTATTTATGCTTTTGAGAAAATAAAGGATAACCAAAACTGGACTTATTTGGCTCTGCTAATGGTGGGAGCCATCTGGGTTTCACAAAACTTGGAGCAGCCAATAAAAATTGCCACGATGCTTTTACTTTATGTAATTATTGTTTCTGTAATTAATCATAAATTATGGATTCATGGCTTTGCTGCATTAATCGGTGGAATTATCCTATCTTTTTCTTGGTGGGGCGCGGTAATTAGCAAGTATGGCTTAAGCGGCTTAATCGGCTCAGTAAACCCCAACGCTGCAGAAACAGCTGTTAACTCGGTTGCCACCAGTGGTATTTTAGACAAGCTGTTGTCAATAATCTATTCCTTAACTTATGCTGGCGGTTCAGCTTCTCGAGCCTATGGATTTAATGATTTTTTTCTAGCGAAATCACAAAACATGATCAACAATCCTATCGGAATAGGAGTAGTTATAACCATCTTAGCTTTAATAGGAGTGGCATATACTTTATTCAAGTACCGCCAACTATTAGCAAATAAGGAAAACTGCTCTTTAGCTGTTGTTTTATTCTGGTTAATTTTTACATTTTGGGGAGTTAATGGCGAAACTTTTCCTGTTTCCATAGCTAGGGGAGCCTTTAGAACTTGGATGCTAATGGCTGTTCCTGTGGCTTTAATTGCTACCGAAGGCATTTATGGATTACAAGATATCATCAACAAAATTACTAAGAACAAGATCATTTGGCAGATACTAGCAGTAATTATTTTTATGGGAATTTTGTTTACCTCTGCCAAACCTAAGTATGATTTAAACACTGCCATTTGGCCAACTTCTGGCGCATTTACCAATCCGGAAGAACCATTCCTATTAGCTGGTTGGTTTAAGACTATACCTGACGATACTAAAGTCTTTATTTATTCTCCTCGGCAAAAATTAGTAATCGGTTGGGGAAAGCTGGCTTGCGATTGGTGCCAAGAAGAAATTAATTTTCGCAGCAAAATCTTGGATAAAACTAGCCTGGAGTTGCATACTTTCTTAAAACAAAATGAGTATGAATATCTGCTTATTGTTCCTTCTATAGATTCTAAAATTTTAACTAAGAAATTTACAGAAAAATTAGTTCAAGAAAAGCTGCCACAGAAATACCAAGAAATCTTAAACTCGGGGTTATTTACTGTTGTTTACAACAAGGATAAGCAAATTATAGCCTTAAAGGTGAAATAGTGGCACTAACCTTAACGCAAAAATTGTTACTGATTACTTTATATGGATTAATAATATTAATGATCGTGTTCTCGCTGTCGGCCACAAAAAATAAAGGCCAAGCTGGTTATGGTGCCTGCCTGGAGAAAAAGTGCCTAGAGAAAGGAGAGGAATTTTGCTCTAAAAGCAGGGAAATCAACAATTGCTGCCTGGGAGCTGGCGGTGAAATAGAAATAATCAATAACCAGTTATCATGCAGGTTTACCTAAGATGAATGTCAACAAAACAAAAGTTTTTTTAATAATCATTTTGATTATTGCTACATTAGTTCGATTGCTTGTTGCCAACAATCTTGACGTTGGCACGGATGAGATGATTTATACTATCATTCCATTAAACATAATTGATTCTGGCCGAATTGGCACGGTAGAACAGTCTCCCTTATTCTTTTACCTAAACGACCTTAGTTATAAGTTGTTTGGCGGCATAAATTTGGTTTCAATAAGATTCTGGTCCATAATTTCCGGAGCAGCTACAGTGCTAGTTATTTTCCTGCTATCACTGGAGTTATTCAACAACCAAAAGATGGCCTTATTATCTTCCTTCTTGTTTAGCCTCTCCGGGTACGCTATTAAGTTCAACTATGAAATGGATATGTTAGCTTTATTCCTAGCATCTTTAAGCACATTATTCTTCATTAGATTTTTAAAAAAGAATGGCAACAATAATTTAGTTTTTACTGCATTATTTCTAACTCTAGCCATTAGTGTTAAAGTTAGTGCTGTAACATTCGGACTAAGTTATTTATTAATTTGGTTAATGGTAGAACCTAAATACCATTTAATTATAAAAAACGAATCTGGAAAAATTACTGTTGACAAAAAAGTGTTGAAATACATTATTATTAGTATTGGCGTTATGGCAATAGTTTTATCTCCAATAATTATTTATAATTACTATACTTACCAAGAGAAGGGAATAACAGATTATTACGTCTCTGATATTTTGGGAATTGGCAATACCGTGCACACAGGATTGCAAGCCAAACCGTGGGCTATCACCAGATTATCTGACAATAGCAAAACTGTGTTTGAGAAGTTCTTAAAATATGATTTTTTAATTTTGATTTTGGGAGTGGTCGGATTAACTCTAGCTTTAAGGCGAAATAATACTTTAAATTTTTTAATTATACTAACCGCGGCCATCCCCTTTTTATATATCGCTGGCAGGACGGCTAGCGCCAACCATTTCATTTATATCCCGGCAGTCTTAAGTTTATATGCCGGTTACCTAGCGATAAATTTAATTAACAATAAAACGCGATGGTTGGTGTTTATAATAATTTTAATAGCTGTAATCAACACTACATTTATCATTCAAGATATAATTAAGACTAAAGAACAGTCTGTAACTATCAAATTATTAAATTATGCCAACAAAAATATTGAAGATGAAGCGATAATAATAATTGACCCTAGAATTTACCGGGGCATTTATGCCTGGGGCCTTAATAATAAACACTATCTTGAAGGAACAGATATCCACATTATAACTAATTCGCTTGAAAATGAATCTTCAAAAAAATTGGTTGTGCCATTATATTATATCGAATGCGCAGAAGGATCGTTTTGTGGCTGGAAACCAGAAGATTTTGCCATAATCTATAGTACTGGATTAAATATTAGCAATTACTTTAAGCAAAACATCCCCCTTGTTGCTGAAATCAAGTCCTCACACAATTTCAATATTTATAAATGGGAATTGGAGATCAGAGAAAATACCTATGCAGAGATTGACAAAACACATTTGTTTTGGTTTCAGCCAGTAGGTTGGAAATATCCAGAATTAGCAGGAGATTATTATGAAGTTGCTGGCAAGGATCAGTTAGTTCAGGGGTTTGGCGTTATAGTTTTATGGATTAATATGATAGCTACCATTTTAGCAATAATCCTATTGATTTATAATGTTGCTATGAAACAACTTTAAATTTTTAGTATCAGAAAAATTACGGCATCAAATAACAATAATCCTTAAATAGGCTTATTATGTTGCTTTGTTCGAGATGAACTTTTGGAACCAAGAATGGAACAAATATAACTCAGAAAGTATGGCTGACTTAATTAGCCATACTATGCAGAAAGAGGCTGTGAAGGGATCATATCGATTCCTTGGAGATATAAAAGGCAAGAGATTACTGGAGGTCGGTTGCGGTTCTGGAGTACAAACGGCAATTTTTGCGGAGTTGGGAGCTTTAGTAACAGCCATTGACGCCTCAGAGGGAAGTATTTTGTTAACTAAAACACGGTGCAAAAATAAACAAATTAACAATGTGGTAATCAAAAAAATCAACGTTGAAAATCTTTCTAATTATTTTAAAAATGGCAGTTTTGATTTAGTTTATATCAATTGCGTTTTAATGCACGTTAGAAACAAAGGCCTGGCTGTTAGGGAATGTTTAAACACGCTCAAAAAAAATGGAAAGTTGGTGGTTAAGGAAAACTTGAAATATTGGTTATTTTCATTTCCTTACAGGACGTTTAGCCCGTACAGAAAAACTAACCCAGAATACGTAACCTATAATTTTATTAAGAACATGCGATTCCGCCATAAAGAATACTACTTATTTTCGAGTTTTTTTTTATTTTTATTTTATTTATTTAAGAATAAAGAAATATCTTCGCGCATCCTATATAAAATAAATATTATTGACCAATTAATATTAACAATAATCCCTATCCTTAGGCCGTTATGTTGGGTTAGTGTGTCTTATTTTACCAAAACAGATGAAGATAAGCTAATTTTGGGCGATGATGAATATCAGTATAACCTAATGAGAAAAATGGTAAGAGGTAACATTAGTCAGCCATGAACAATCCACTAGAAAACAGTAACAAAAAGCTGGACTATGGCAACTTGACAATTAAGCAAATAGATCGAGAGGAGCTAGGAGAGTTAACTCGCAATTTAACTGTCGATCTACCAATGGAAACGGCGCAAGTAGATAGGGAAAAAGTTGGTGAAAGTAAAATTTTCGAAAAGGAGAATAAAACTGAGAAAGCAGTATTGGACTTGCCATCACCAAGAGGTAATAATCCAAAAAAACAATACCAGAACTTAAAATTATCAAAGACTACTGTGTATTTAATAGCTATCTTAATAATAACTGCAAGCATCAGGATTTTTTCTGCCTATCATCTTGAAGTTGGCACTGATGAGATGATTTATACTATCATTCCCTTAAATATAATTAACTCTGGCCGAATCGGCACTGTAGAACAGTCGCCCTTATTCTTTTACTTAAACGACCTTAGTTATAAGTTGTTTGGCGGCCTTACTGCAGTCTCAGCCAGGTTCTGGTCAATTATTTTTGGCACGGCGGGGGCACTAATTGTTTTTATGTTATCCAAAGAACTATTTAACAATAACAAAATGGCATTGCTGTCAGCATTTCTGTTCGGCTTTTCCGGTTATATTATGAAATTTAACATCGAGATGGATTTACTAGCTTTCTTTCTGTTAGCTATAAGTATGCTGCATTTCATAAAATTCCTAAAAGAAAAAGGTGATTGGAACTTGCTGGTTAGCGCATTGTTCTTGTCATTAGCAATTAGCGTGAAAATATTAAGCGCTAGTTTTATTCCAGGCTATCTAATTGCTTGGATCGTTCTTGGATCAAAAAACAGGTTATTTACCAAAAAGAAACTAGTTTATCTTCTTGGATCATTGATCATTGGATTATTAATTTTATCCCCAATAATCATCTTTAATTACCTTACATTTACGGAAAAGGGAATTACAGATTATTATGTTTCAAATGTGTTAGGTATTGGAAAGTCTAATTATGGTGAAGCTGTCGATGAAGATTGGTCAGTGAAAAGCTTGCAACAAAATTTTAAAACAATTCTTTATAGATTTTTAAAATATGACTGGCTTATTTTTATTTTCGGTGTACTTGGGGTGATTCAAAGTCCGAAAGACAATAAAACTGAAAATAGGTTAATTTTTATATTAATAGCTATTTATTTAGTATTTTTGTTGGGAAAAACTCCCAGTTCTCCCCATTATCTCCTAATCCCCTTGGTGTTGTCCATTTATTCTGGGTATTCCTTAATAAGCCTTTCCACTAGATTAAAAAAATCAGTTGTGCCAATTTTAATCCTAGCCTTAATCTTTTCTTCATTATTCATATTGCAAGAAATTAGAGAAGAAAAAAATAATTCAGTTGTTTTACAGTTAAGGGAATTTGTCTACCAAAAGATAGAAGATAATGCCATCGTAGTAATCGATCCCAGAATTTATTATGGAATAGACGCCTGGGTATTTAATGACAAGCATTATTTTTACGGAATTAACTATCCAGAATTTGTTAGGATTCTTTCTGGTAATATCTCCAAAAAAATTAGCGTACCGATTTATTATATAGAATGCAGCGGCAAAACTTACTGCGGTTGGAAACCGGAACCATTTGCTAAAATCAACCCTTTCGCTATTAACCTGAGCAATCACCTTACTAAAAAACTAAAAAAGATTGGTGAAGTTAAAACTAGCCATGAACTAAATATTTATAGTGGATCCATTTATATTGCCCCATTTGTTTATTCTAAAATTGATTTAGAAAGAGTATTTTGGTCCTACTCGGTAGGTTGGAAATTTCCTGAACTAGCCCCTGATTATTATGAAGTTGCTGGAATCAAGAAGATCCTCCATAATTTAGGTTTAACCCTGCTCTGGATTAGTGTGACAATCACGATTTTAACCATTCCTGCATTAATCTACTTCAGTTTTAAACAGCCTAAACACCCTGCTTAATGTCCTGGTTATTTCCAAAACTTATTTTGGAATCAGCCAAATAGTAAGGAAAAAATTTATGCATAACCTTTTTATACTACAGGCTGCCCTTGCCAAATATGGGTGGTTTAAAGAGGATAGAACACAACAACAAAATTTTAGGCATTGTTATCCAAAAAAATATTTTTAATGAAATGCAGCAGCAGCAGAAGGAGTTAGAGTTTGCCACACCTAATGATTTTCCATTTCAAATGGGATCGCACCTATGGCAGCCAGGAAAAACTATCCCCGCTCATTTCCACCTCCCTTTTCCAAAATTAGAACATTTTCCCGTGCAGGAATTTTTCTATATTGTTTCTGGGAAAGTAAGAATCGATCTTTACGATGAGCGCGAAGGAGATGCTAAAGTTGCAGAAATCATAGCTGTCGCAGGCGATGCAGTAGTTTTAAACACTGGCCATGGCCTGGAAGCATTGGAAGCAACACAACTAATTGAACTAAAACAAGGACCTTACCGGGGTAGAGAAAACGAAAAAAGATTCATTGGTGTTAATGATGACTGAATGGTTAGATAATAAGTCCTACTTAGAAATGCATAAACACTTGCCAATTGCTTGCGTAGATGTGATCGTTAAAACTGCAGATGAAAAATTTATCCTGGTACAGCGCAACAAACAACCAGCTTGCCACCATTGGTGGCTGATTGGTGGAAGAATTCACAAGAATGAACCGTTAGAAGCAGCTGCCAGGCGAAAGATCGCTGAAGAGTTGGGGATTACCGTGTCCGAAGTCAAGAAAGTAAGTGGAGGATACGAAACAATTTTTTCAGAAGACCCCTTTGGCCACAGCAACTGGACTCATACTATCAACACTTGTTTTGTTGCAACAATTAGTGAAGAACAATTTAATAAAATAATTTTAGACCAAAATCATTTAGAAGTCAAGGAATTTTCTTACATTGATCCCAACTGGCATCCTTACGTTAAAGAATGTCTACAGGAAGTTGGATTTAGAGAACAGCCTAAATTAAACTTTATTAGCGTTTGCGAACCAACTTTGCAAGGAAATGAATTAGCCTATGTTACTAAAGCTATCAAAACCGGCTGGATTTCTTCTAATGGAGAATTTATTAATCAGTTTGAACAACAATTTGCCAAATATTGCGGCGTTAAGTATGGTGTAAGTTGTTCTAATGGCACTACCGCCCTGCATTTAGCCATCGAATCTTTAGGAATTGGTCGGGGCGATGAAGTAATCACCCCTGCTTTTAGCATGGCCGCTTCAACCAATGCTATACTTTACGCTCGGGCCAAACCAGTATTTATAGATTCAGAACTAGATACCTGGAATATAGACACTTCTAAGATCGAAGAAAAAATTACTTCCAGAACCAGAGCAATCATGGTAGTGCATACCTACGGCCATCCCGTAGAGATGGAACCAGTAATAAAGCTAGCCAAAAAATATGGATTGTATGTGATAGAAGACGCTGCAGAAGCCAACGGAGAAAAATATAAAGAAAAAAAAACTGGATCTTTAGGAGACATCGCTTGCTTTAGTTATTATGCTAACAAAATTCTCACCTGTGGCGAAGGTGGTATGGTAGTTACCAACAATGAATCCTGGGCTGAACGAGCTAGAAAGTTGCGGAATCATTTTTTTGGCGAACCAAGATTTTTGCACCAAGAAGTTGGCTACAATTACCGCCTAACTAATTTACAAGCAGCCATCGGATTAGCTCAGTTGGAGCAAATCGAAAAACTAGTTAATGCCAGAAGGCATAATGCCTACCTTTATAATTACTTGTTAAAAAACGTGGCTGGGATAACTCTTCCACCAGAAAAATCTTGGGCCAAAAATGTTTACTGGATGTATGGAATTTTGGTTAAAGAAAGTGAATTCAGAATGAGTATGCAACAACTGCGAAAAGAGTTGGAAAAAAGAGGAATTGAGACCAGAACTTTTTTTATAGGAATGCATAAACAACCTGCTTATAACAAACCAGAAGCTAATTTTCCCGATAAAACTGACTGTCCAATAGCTGATATTTTAGAACGTGACGGGCTTTATTTGCCATCTTCTAGCCATTTAACTTTGGAACAAATCGAATATATAGCTGATGCCATAAAGGAGGTGCATAAAGATGCGGGAATTTAAGTGCCAATGGCAGCCGAAGGTATCAGTAGTATTGCCCTCTTATAATGAAAAAGAAAATGTAAGGGAAGTAGTTACGCGCATTGCCAACACTCTGGGTAAAGAGTTACAAGAAATTATTGTAGTTGATGATAACAGCCCGGATGGCACTTGGAAATTGGTTAAAGAGTTAATTGTTGAGAATAAGAAAGTAAAGTTAATACATAGGATTAAAGAGAAAGGCCTAGCTTCGGCTCTGGACGATGGCATCAGAGCTGCTAAAGGCAATGTAGTGGTTTGGATGGACTGCGATCTTGGTTTGCCTCCAGAAGAAGTTCCCAGGTTGGTGGAAAAAATTAGAAAATATGATGTAGCTATTGGTTCACGATATGTATGCGGAGGCAAAGATTTACGCCCTATGTGGCGAGCTGCGCTAAGCACAATGTTAAACTGGTATTCTAGCTTGATGCTAGGTTGGCAGGTTCGAGATTATACTTCCGGGTTTGTGGCTGTGCGCAAAGAAGTATTAGATTACGTGCAGTGGGAAAGAAGTGGATTTGGAGAGTACTTTGCAGAATTTGTATACAAATGCCTAAAAATTGGATTTGATGTTACCGAAGTAGGATATCATTATAAGGATCGTACTAAAGGCATATCTAAAACTAAAGGAATGGCTACTTTGGTTCGTTATGGTTGGCAGTATGGATGCAAGGTGTTAAAATTAAGATTTCCCCAATCAAAAATTTTATCTTCTTTTTCTAAACCAATTGGCAATAATTTCAAACTGCATCTTTAATAAATATTAACTATTAAAATAGTAATTAAAATGAATCAAATCTCATTCTGGAATCGAGCTTGGGGATTAAAACAGAGAATTGATGAAGTTAAATTAATAGATTTGTTAATGCACCAATCAGCAGTAGAATTTACTTATCGAATAATTGGAAACTTGCAAGGAAAAAAATTACTAGAAATCGGTTGCGGAAGCGGCGTGCAAACCATTGATTTTGTTAAAAAGGGAGCAGTAGTTACAGCCATTGATATTTCTGAAGAAAGCCTAGCCTTAACCAAACAAATTCTTAATCAGAACCGAATGAAAGCTGAAGTTAAGAAAATTGATGCTGAGAGGATGGATTTACCATCTGAAAGGTTTGATTTAGTTTATATAAATTGCGTATTAATGCATGCTGATCAAGATAAAACTATCCAAGAGAGCTTGCGAGTATTGAAACCGGGTGGTTTTTTAATTTTCAAAGAATCATTAAAGGGATGGTTATTTGCTTTCCCTTATCGAGTGTTCTCACCATACAAGAAAAGCAAACCTCATTATATTACACTAAGTAAAATAAAACAGCTCGGCGCTATTCACAGAGAATTTTATTTATTAAGTTCTAGTTTGGCTTTTCTATTTTATCTATTGCCAAACAAAACCAGGGCTCACCACTGGTTCAGTTTGCTTGAACCAGTAGACCATTTTTTGCTCAGGAATTTTCCTCTGTTAAGGGCATTAGCTTGGGTAAGTATGGGAGTGATTAAAAAATCATAAATAGGCTTAGAAATGTTAAAATTATTGGAATTAAGGATGTATCTCAAATTTATCGTTGGTGGAAGCCTAAGTACGTTGTTAAATTTGGCCATTACTTACTTGTTAACAGAAGTTGGCCATGTCTGGCATATGCTAGCTTTTGCTATAGCCTTGGGAATAGAAATTATCTTTCAGTTTCTTTATCACAGTGTAATAACTTTTAAAAAAAAGGGAAAAGCAACATTATTTTTATTAGTAATCTTATTGATCAGTGATTTAAACTGGATTTTGGTTTATATTATCAGCGTTAAGTGGAGATGGCACTACTTAACTTCAATTATTTTGGCCGCGTTAATAATTTCTATAATTAATTTCTACCTGAATCGCTATCTGGTATTTAGGAGCAAAAATGGAGAATAACCGAGAACTGAAAAGATTTTCCAGGGAGATAAGTGGCTATGAAATAGCTGGCGCGATCTATTCGCATGGAGATGTGGTTAGTTTTGTTGATGGAAATGATGGCTGGGTAGTAATAGCTGATACTTGCGGCCATGATCCCGATTCTGGGCGCAACATGAAGATTTTTCTAGATGAACAAATCCGCGGTGGTTGGGGAAATATGTTTGGCGCTGATGTTAAACAAGAATTAGCTGATTTGGGAAGAAAATTATATACTGCAGGAACTGGCCGGCCGGAGATTCCCCGGAAATTTACAGGAGAATGGTGGGACCATCCTGAATTTAATTGCGCAAAACTTACTCCCGATAGAATTTACCTCAGCGGAGCCCAATTTAGGTTAGTAAGAGATAATGGAACTAGAAATGAAGTTCCTATCACTCTTGATACAGTTAAACAGATTAAGATGATGACGCCCATGCATTTTATGGAGAATTTGGAAACACGCGCAGTTTACGAAACCACCTTGAGAGATAACGATATACTGATGATGAGCAGTGATGGAATACATAACCTTCTTTATAATCGCTTCCGTTACAAAGAATATGAAGATATGAATTTAGCTTTATGTGAAGTACTGGCCGAACAGAGACAGCGTTCTATCCTAAAAGTAAGAGAGACCATTATTGAAAGGTTTGGCCATCATTTAATTCCAGGATTGTTTTGTGACGGCCAAGATGACGTAACTTTAATATTGATTAAAAGACTAAAGAACAAAGAACAGTAAACTTTATTAATCATCTTTTAAGCAAAAACATACTTATGGATAAAGCAACTAAAATTCCAAATACTATTACCAGAAAAACTTGCCGAGTTTGTAAATCGAGAAAATTAATTGATTTATTTTCTTTAGGCGAGCAATACATCAATGATTTTGTACCAGAAGAACTGGTTTATTCTGGATTAAAAGCTCCTTTAGACCTTGTTTTTTGTAAAAATTGCACTTTAGTTCAATTACGGCATACTGCCCCCCAGGAATTACTCTACCAGCGATTTTACTGGTATAAATCAGGTGTGACAGAAACTATGAAGGCAGCTTTGCGCGATATCACTCAACAAGCTGAACAGCGCTTCCAACTTAAAGCCAAAGATGTGGTCTTGGACCTCGGCTCCAACGATGGAACATTGTTAAGAACCTATCAAACACCAGGATTAATTACAGTAGGTGTAGAACCAGCTGATAATTTAAAAGAAGAAGGAAGTAAAGGAATCATGCACCACCTCCATGACTTCTGGAACTATGATGCATATATGCAACAAGTTGGCCGAAGAGCCAAAGTTGTAACCGCTATTGGTATGTTTTATGATATGGAAGAACCCAACCAGTTTATCTCAGACGCAGGAAAAGCTTTAACTGACGATGGAGTGTTCATCGCCCAATTGATGTGCTTGAAAAATATGCTTGACTCTAACGACGTGGGAAATTTAGTGCATGAACATTTAGAATATTACTCTTTTGCCGCCTTGGAATTTTTATTCAACCAGAATGGTTTAGAAATATTCGATGTAGAAATAAACGAGGTTAATGGTGGCAGTTACCGAATTTTTTCTAAATTAAAAGGCAGCCCTAGGCCACAAACAACAGAAGAAAAAGCTAGAGTAAATGCAGTTAAAGAAAGCGAAAAAAATTTCAAGGATGTGGAAACTTATAAACAGTTTTTTGTTAGATTAGAGCACAATAAGAGAAAATGTGTCCAATTCATTAAACAAGAATTGGCTAAAGGTAAAACTGTCTGGGCTTATGGAGCCTCGACTAAAGGCAATGTTATCTTACAATATTACGGGTTGGACCATAACTTGATTCCTTTTGCCTCAGAGCGCAGCTCCTGGAAATGGGGAAAATACACCATCGGCACCAAAATAAAATGCGTTTCTGAAGAAGAAGCGCGCCGAGCTAAACCAGATTACTTTTTAGTGCTCCCTTACGCCTTTTTTAGTGAGATGTATGAGCGAGAACAAGAATGGCGCGATGGTGGCGGCAAATTTATTGTGCCATTGCCTGAATTTAGGGTAGTTGAATAATGGTTAAAAGAAAAGTGTTAATATTGGGAATAACCGGCCAAGATGGTTCGCATCTAGCTGATTTGCTGCTGGAAAAAGGATATGAAGTCCATGGCTTGATCAGAAAATCTGCTACTGGCAACACCAAAAATATACAACACTTAATTGTTGATGGTGAAGAAAAGATAGTCCTGCATAAAGGAGATTTGGCTGACGCTACTTCTATCTATAGGGTAATTGGCGAAGTAAAGCCAGAAGAAATTTACAATGAAGCCGACCAAGATCATGTCAGCTGGAGTTATCAATCAGTTGATTATTCTTGCAATATAACCGGAGCGGCTGTAGCTAGAATTTTGGAAATAATAAAACAAATTAACCCCAAAATAAGATTTTTTCAACCAGTCTCTTCTAATATGTTTGGCTTAGCGGCAGAAAATCCACAAACAGAAGAAACGCCTTTCCGGCCGCAAAGTCCTTATGCCGCAGCTAAAGTATTAGCCTATGTAATGTGTCGTTATTATCGTAATGTTTTTGGTATATTTGCTTCCACGGGAATATTTTATAATCATGAAGGACCACGCAGAACTACCGACTATGTTACTTGTAAAATAACTAACTCTGTAGCTCGGATAAAATTAGGATTACAGAAAGAATTACTGCTGGGTAACCTGGATACGAAAATAGATTTTGGATATGCACCAGAGTACATGGAAGCAGCCTGGAGAATTATGCAATTAGACCATTCTGATGATTTTATAATCTGTACAGGAGAGGTTCATTCTGTTCGAGAATTCTTAGAAGAAGCTTTTGCTGTAGTTGGCCTAAATCCTGAAAATTATGTTAAATTTGATCCACGATTTGCTCGTCCTGGTAACACCAGCGCGTTAATAGGTGATAATTCTAAAGCTAGAAAAAAGTTTGGATTTGAACCTAAAGTTAAGTTCAAACAATTAGTTAAAATTATGGTTGAGCATGATTTAAAATTAGCGGAAGAAGAACTAAGAAACAAAAATCGTTATTAGATTTATTAGCTATGGCCCAATAACAGAAAGAAGTTTTGCAGGATCAAGATCATTAAAACGAATGAGGTAAATAAGAATGATAAGTTTAGATAATTTAGCATTAAGTACACCAGGTTGGCATAAAGATGCTAGAAGAAAAATAACCGATGTAACACCGAAAGTCAAACTCGTTGAGGTATATCAACAACTTCCCTTGGGTAACCATTATCATAAAAGAACACCAGAAATATTTCATGTTGTTGAGGGAGAATTTGAAATAAAATTTGAAGATATAAAAACAAAACAAAGGCAAACTTACGTAGTAAGGCCAGGAGATAGTGTAGACGTACCATTGCTTGTAGCTCATAAAGTAGTTGCCAAACCAGGAACACAGTTCATAAATGTTATTACGGGAGCTGACTTTGATCCTACAGACTTAAATAGATATGAAATCAACTGGTGATTTTTTTATTTTTTATGATTCCGGATAATCTTTATCAACAAATTCTAGAGAATATGCCAATCTTCTGTATCGATTTTATTTTGTATCACAACAACAAAGTCCTATTAACCAAACGAACCCAAGAGCCAGCTAAGGATCAATTGTGGATACAAGGTGGACGAGTTCTGAAAAATGAGCGATTTAAAGACGCGGTGCAAAGGCTGGCTAAAAGAGAACTTGGTATAGAAGTAGAAATAATCAAGGAAATAGGAACTTACGAAGTTTTTTTTATAAAGGAATTTTGCCGACTACCACTGGGATACATGATGTAGCGGTTTGTTTTCTGGTTAAACCTAAGAATACTACTGAAATCAAACTAGATAAAACTCACCAAGAATGGAAGTGGATTAGTCAGATCGATAACATTCTACATCCTTATGTTAAAACTGTCCTAAAGGATTCTGGGGTTATAAGTTTCACTTAAACAATTTACTTAATTTATGTTTTACCACAAAAGCTTTGGCTTCGCGGTTGGCATCCTTTGTAACATTTCTCTCTACTACATCCAGATTATAAGAATGATTAGGTGCATCCCAGGGGAATGGTTCTCCAGCCAGATGTTTTTTCCACAGATTTAAATCTGATTCTACCATGATCCGCACTAATTCTCTAAAGGTAACTTTTGGTTTCCATTTTAAAACTAGTTCAGCCTTACGGGGATTGCCACATAATTGATGTACATCTAGAGGACGATACAGTTTTTTATCACTTACTACATAATCTTGCCAATTTAATTCTGCAACTTCAAATGCATGCTGAGCAAATTCACCCACTGAATGAGTTTCACCTGTTGCAATAACGTAATCATCCGGATGCTTGTGTTGCATCATTTTGAACATAGCCATACAATACTCTGGAGCAAATCCCCAATCACGTTTGGCATTCAAATTACCTAACCTTAAATCTTTCTGCAAACCTAATTTTATCTTAGCCACGGAATTAGTGATTTTACGGGTGACAAATTCTAATCCTCGCAAACTGCTTTCATGATTGAACAATATTCCGTTGCAAGCAAAAATGCCATAAGAATTACGATAAATTCTAGTCATATTGTAACTATGCATTTTAGCCACAGCATAAGGAGAATTAGGAATCATTGGTGACGTCTCGTCTTGAAGTTCTCCAGTAAAGGCACCATATAATTCACTGGTAGAAGCTTGATAAAACCTGATATCCTTATTCAAATGACGAATTATTTCTAAAAATCTAGTAGTACCACTTGCATTAATATCAGTAGTCAATAAAGGCTGGTCAAAAGAACTGCCAACAAAACTTTGCGCAGCTAGATTGTAAATTTCATGAGGATCAGAAATACTGACCGCTTCCAACAAGGAAGACATGTCACTCAAGTCCGCTGGAATAAGTGTTACATTTTTAACAATTCCTAACTGCTGCAATCGCCAGAAATTAGGAGTAGAAACCCGCCTATAAGTCCCATATACTTTATAACCCTTGCTTAATAGTAATTTAGCTAAATAAGGCCCATCTTGTCCAGTTATTCCTGTTATTAAAGCTCTCCTAACCATAAATAAAACTTCTTTTTATAAGAAAATTTTAAGGAACACCATTTAAAAGGTTTCTGAAACTAGGCTAGTTATTTTGGTTCATAACTTTTAAAATCAAATTAAAGCTAGTTTTTGCGTGATTAATTATACTAGAAAAGTTTTTTCTGGGGTCCTAATTTCTTTAATCTTTGGTGCTTTAGCTTCAATAGTAGCTTATGCCACCAGAGTTGTTTTAGCCAGAAATTTAACTCCCGGGGACCTGGGATTATTTTATGCTGTATACACTTTAGTGATGTTCCTGCTTTTTTTTAGGGATTTAGGCATACCCACTGCCTTGGTCAAATATGCTGCGGAATTTAAAGCGTTAGGTAAATTAAATCTGCTTAAAACGGCTATCACTTCTAGTTTGTTGATACAAATAATTGGTTCGCTAATCATTTCAGTAATATTATTTTTAACAGCTAATCTTTTAACTGAAAGTTATTTTCATCACCCAGCAGCCAAAAGAATACTTTATCTTTTGGCATTATACCTTCTAACCAGCCCCTGGTTTGTGATTATCAAAGCTACATTACAAGCACTGCAAGAAATGTTTTGGTATTCTTCATTAGAACTGGTAAAGAATCTTATTGTAATCATAGTTCTAATAATAGGTTTTTTTGTGCAACCATCAACATTAATACCTGCCTTAGCTTGGGCTCTGGTTTGTCCAGTGATTACATTGTTATATCTCCCGATAGTACTTCATAAATTCAATTTTTTTAGCCATAAATTAGTTGAATTTAAGCTTACTACTAGAAAAATACTTCTTTTTGGAATACCTGTTTTAGCTACCAACATTGCAGGAGAGTTTATTAGTTATATTGATACTTTAATTTTGACAGGAACACGCTCGCTTACTGAAGTTGGCATTTACAATGTTATCTTACCTTCAGCTTTAATCTTTGTTTTTCTAGGCCGGGCTATTTCTTCCATTATCCTACCTCTGGCTTCTGAATTGTTGGCCAAACAAGATTATCGCCGATTAAAGAAAGGAATGCAACTTTTACAGAAATACTTTTTTTTAATTGTAAGCCCAATTATTATAGTTGTTGCTGCCTTCAGCGAGGTTTTGATTACAGTATTGTTCGGAGAAAATTATCTTACTGGAACCTTAGCCATGAAAATTTTGTTGATAGGAATTTTATTTTATACTGCATCTTCAATAAACATTAACCTGCTTTCAGGAATAGGCAGACCAAAAACAGTAGCCAAAATCATCTTTACAGCAGCCATAACTAATACCTTGCTAAATCTTTTGTTTATCCCATCTTATGGGATTACTGCTGCTGCAGCAACTACAGCATTAAGCTACCTGATCATGTTCATAGGTTCAACTTACAGTATTAACCAACATCTTGGAGCAAAATTAGATCTCAAAGATAAAATTAAATTACTAATTTCATTAATAGTATTGTATTGGTTAATAAGAACAATATCAACTGCATTATTCTTAAATATTTGGTGGGAAATAGTTATCTCTATCGTAATTAGCTTCACGGGTTACATCTTTTTCACTTATTGTTTGGGATTGCTAAACATAGTTGAACTTAAATATTATCTAAATTTAATCCGAAAAAAACAGTAACCCCTAAGATAAAAACATGCCATCTCCACAGCCAGAGAAGAACCGCGCACTAGAAACCATCCATGAAGTTTTATCTGCCTGGTCCAAAGCTAGCCTTAACTACTGCTTATTGCGTAACTTTGAATTTTTATTGAATGAAACTCTACCTCTAGAAAGCTTGGATGCAGTAATCTCAAAATTAGACTTTCCTTTAGCTAAGAGAATACTGCTTAATTTAGGGTTTACTGAAAGAAACCAACAATTTTCCCTAGTCCACAAAGCTTTCTTTAAGGTAATGGGTGATTTAACCCTAGTTAGTTTTGATCTTCAAGTGAGTGGCGTTTATTGGAATGACTTACGATACCTTTGTGAGAAAGTTATTACTAATAGAATCAAAAATAATTATTTTTACATCTTAGCAGAAAACGATTACGCAGCCATGCTAATTGCCCATTCCATCTTAGGCAAAAGAAAATTTAAGGAAAAATATCAGCAGCATTTATTAAAGATAATAAATAAAATAGACTTATCAAACCTGCAACAACGACTGATGAATTGGTTTGGTAAAAGAAGTTCTAGAAGTATTATTAATCATATTAAAAATAATTCTTTTGGCAAGATTAATTGCAAATTAATGATTGGTTTATTTTTATTCAAAAAACCAGTTAGAATCTTAATATTGTTGGGATTATTTTGGCGCTGGATCAAGCAAAGGAAAAACCTAGTTCATCTTTACCCTTTGATTAGTTTTGTTGGGCCAGATGGAGCAGGAAAAACCAGCATGGTTAATCAATTAAAACTGTTTTTAGAAAACCATTCTAGGAAAGTTGTTAGTGTTTATGTTGGCAGAGGAAGGGGCAACATTATTCCTTTCGCTTCATGGGGAAAAAGATACAAAATAATGGAGAAAAAAAACAGCCAAAAACTTAATTCTAGCGACGCCCCCGCGTATAGTTTTAAGAAAACATTTATTTACACCTTGGCTGCCCCAATCTTCGCTGCAGATTTATACCTCAGGTATTTAATTAATATACTTCCAAAAAGGCTAACTAGAACCATCGTCTTAACTGATCGATACTGTTCGGATATTTTACTGATGGAAAATGTTAATTTTCAGTTTAAAAAATGGGTATGGCATCTATTTCCTAAGCCCACATTAAGCATCATTCTTTACAATGAACCACATATTTTATTACAGCGGCGACCAGGAGAAAGTTTAAATAATTTATCTAGGCAATTGGAAATTTTCAATAAGTTCAACTATTCCTTGCGACAATTAACCACCAATCCCCAAGAGGACCAAGTAAAGGTGATTAGTTTTGTATTCAGCTACTTGCTTAAGAATTGGAAATAGCTTCATAAAGATCCAGAAATTGTTCTGCGACGATAGGAACAGAAAATTTTTGAGCTTGAAGATAAGCTTTCTCCAACCACTCGGAAGGATAGCTGCTTAAAGCTTGATTAACTTTCTCTATCAATGAAGATAAATTATTGGCCTCAGCCATTAGCACTGAACCAACGGTTATTTCTTTTAGTTCCAGCAAATTAGAAGTAACAATTGGAGTTTTGCAAGCCATGGCTTCCAATAGGCAAGAAGGATTGCCCTCAGTTCCAATTAAAGTAATGTAAGGAAGAACTACCACATCCGCTAAGGCCACATACTCGGGAATATTAACTTCGAAGTCAATCATTTTAACATTTTGGGGACATTTTAGCAAAGAGTGGTTGTATCTTTTAGCATAAGGCCAGTTTCGTGGAATAAAAACAAATAATGCCTCTGGATGTTTCTCAACAATATGGGGTATAGCTTTAATTAATAAATCAGTTCCTTTGTTCTCCCACATCGAACCATAGTATAAAATTACTTTTCTTTTGGTTAAGTTATAGTTTTTCTTAAGCTCTAGCCTGTTTCTGGGAAAAAATTTAGCGGTATTGATATGGGAAGGAATGACCTTGATTTTATTTGTTTTAACGCCATGTGAAACTAACCTCTCTGCAAAAATTTTAGTTGGAACTGTAACCACATCAACATGATTCAGCAACCTATATCCATAATTACCAATAGAATCTCTAGAATAAGACTTTAAAGTCTGGATAACTTTGGCTTTCCTGTTGATCATTTTTGAAAGAATCGCTCTCAGCGATAAGAGGGGGGCTGCGCTAAAATTGTGAATAATGTCAAATTGCAGTTCATTCTTTCGGTTCATTCTTCTTATTGCCAAAGCATGAGCTAGAATCTTATTGTAAATGTAAAGTGCAGGCTTCGCCAAATTATCTTTAGGAAAGCCAATCCTATAGATCTTAATTCCTTTATAGGTTTCACAGCGTGACAACTCTTTTCTTTTTTCAGAAATAATCGTTACTTTCTTTCCCCAGCCGAGAAGTTGAACCGCAAAATCCAACAAAGTAATAGCTGTAGCCTCTTTTTCACCCAAAAAACCAGTAGAAAGCAAAGCAATATTCATCAATTAAAATCAATAAACTTTCTATTTAAGGTTTCTGAAAGAGATGTACTGGCTTAAACAAGATCAAATCGGTTAATTCTGCCACTGCCTGTATATATGTCTGTTAAGATAATGGTTTAGTAATAGTTTATTTTAGAATCATTATTACAAACTATCATTGCCTGATTCTGCTTTCCAGCTAAAGCTCTTAACTAAACTTTTTATAATTTATAGCCACGGTCAACACTTCCAGAAACTTTTTAAACCGTACTTTCTTTCTAGCTAGAAAGGTGAAAATTTGTCGAAAATAGTTTTGGTTAACCCGAGTTTTGAACCAATTTATGTTTATAAAAAAAATAGCATAGAAGATCCACCTAACCTCCCTCGGGCCATGATTGCTCTAGGAACATATCTTAAACAGCGCGGCCATGCGGTTAAGATTTTTGATGCTAGAATCGAAGATGACGTAGAAAGCAAAATTGTAGCTGAAGCTAAAGAGGCTAAATTTGTTGGCTTTGGCGTAATGACTAGTTCTTTGATTAGTTCATTAAAGCTGTCTAAGTTAGTCAAGGAAAAAACTAAGGCCAAAACAGTCTGGGGAGGAATCCACCCTACTTATCTTCCTGAACAAACCTGCGAAGATCCCTTAGTTGATTATGTTGTTCATGGTGAAGGTGAAGATGCCATCTTAGAACTACTAGAAGGAAAAGATCCTAGCGAAATTAAGAATTTAGCTTACAAAAAGGATGGAAAGGTAATTGTTAACTCCCGAAGGCCTTACTTAAACCTTAATAAAGTTCCAAGTCTGGATTTTGAGCTGATGGATGTGGAAAAATACATCACCAGGACTCTAGTGCAAATCAAAAAGAAAGTAAGGATGCTTCCAGTTATCAGCAGCCGTGGCTGCCCGCACCGCTGTAGTTTTTGCATACACGTAATCACTGATGATAGGCCTTATAGAATGCAGGATGTAGATATTACTGTCAATGAAATTAAAAGACTTAAAGACAGGTATAACGTTAACGCTATTAAATTTGGTGAAGATAACTTTTTTGTCAACAGGAAACGTGTAAAAGCGATCTGTGAAGGTATCAAAGATCTAGGTTTAAAATGGGTCGGTGAATGCCGAGCCGATTATTTCAGGGAAGGCCATGTTGATACTGAATTATTAGAATTAATGAAAGCCTCCGGTTGTGCTGGATTTACTATCGGCGGTGAATCCGGTTCACAAAAAATATTAGATTTACTTAAGAAAGACAGCACACCACAAATGGTACTTAATGCTGCCAGAACCTGCTATAAATACGGCTTTGTCCCGTCTATTTCTTTTATGTTGGGTATGCCTGGTGAAACTAAAAAAGATGTCAACCAAACTGTAGGCCTTATTATGAAAACTGTCCAAGCTTGCCCGATCATGATCGGCGGTGTTGGCCTATACCGGCCATCTCCTGGGGATTATCTTTATGATTACTGCTTCCAAATAGCTAATTTAGAAAAACCTAAGTCTCTACGGGAATGGGCCACTCCTAAATATTTGGATCTGATGATCAGCGCTTCCTACGTTCCTTGGAATGAACATTCCAAATACATTATGAATGCCAACTATTATGCAGGATTATATTTCTTTACCAACCGCCGATTAGGAATATATATTAAAAGAAATCTCATAAAAGGCTTGGGCTTCAGTTTCTTTGTAATGCTAGCTCGATTGCGCTGTAAAACTAAGTTCTTTTACTTGCCTGTTGACAGAAAACTATTCAACCTGGCTACGAAAGTCGTTGGACACAACCACATTATGAATTTTGCTTTCGGCTCGCGAAAAAAACGCGTAGAACAAGCTGAGCAATTGGCAGAAACAGCTACGGCTTAGACGATTTGAGGCAGGTTAAAATCGTGAACTATTTTGTTAAATAATCTTTATAAAGAATAATCGCTAATATAAACAATATGGCCAAAAGATTAACTATTACTTATAACCATAATACGTGCGTTGGACAAGGAAACTGCTGTCAGCTAGCTCCAAACAATTTTCAATTTTCTAATGGCAAAGCTGTGTTAATCGGAGCCAAACCCAGCAAACAAAAAAATTTTATTATGGATGTTAACTGCAGTGAAGGCCAGGCGGAACTCTTAATTAAGGCTGCTAAGGCCTGCCCAGTAAATGCAATACAAATTACAGATACTAAAACTAACCAAGATTTGGTTACAGTAAATGTGGAGGAGTCCAAGGCTAAAGAAGTGATAGCTAAATATGACGATAACAAAGAGTTCGTTCTTGATCCTTTAGGTTATTTCTTAATTCGTGTGGACCGAAAAAAAAATAATATCGAAGTTGGATTTTGCAATGAAAAAAATAAAATCATTTTAAAGGTTATTGGCAAAAAACCAATTGATATCTACACTACTGTCCTAAACAAAGAACAATTGCCGATTAGAAGAGATCATGCTGCCTACCTGGGGCGAGAATTGCAGAAGGCTTACCTTGCCCTACAGCAAGGAATAGAATATGTCCAAGATGAAGAACTTGATTTTAGTAAGAAAGTTATAATTAGTTAAGATAAACCAATTGTTCTTAACTAAAGTTCCTTAAATTTTAAAAAGCATATCTTCAAAAGGAGCAGTTCGATGAAGGTTTTTGTTACTACCCAATTTAAAGGCGCGGCTAACGTACTAGCACCAGTTATTAAAGAATTACAGAACCGAAAGCATGATTTAACGGTATATGCTACGGGAAACAGCAATGAGGCTACAGCCGCGTTTAATGGAATCAAGCACACTCACCAACCAGAAATTGATGAACAAAGATATAGATCATTAATTAAAAACAGTGATGTTGTTGTCACAGGGTTATCTGGTTATGAAAGTTCAGATGGATATTTTTTAAGAGAAGCCTCCAAAGAAGGAATTCCTACCTTAGCTGTATTAGACCGTGACGATGGGTACGATTTTCGTTTTGGCCACGACCCAAGGAATATCGCTTCAATTATTACTGTGCCTACTACTAATTGTTTAGCCTCACTGCGACAACAGCTTCCTTCCGAGATGAGAGACTTAGCTGTGACTGCAGCTAAAGTTGTAGGTTGGGCTCAATTTGATCATTATGCTGAAGTACGCAGAAAATTCTCTGAACCACAGAAGGTTAAAGTATGTCAACAAATTGGAGTTTCAGTTACTGACCCTATTTATGTTCATTTCACGCAAAACCAAGACCCACACTCAACTTATTGGCAGAAAATAGATATCCCACTGGATGAAAAAGAAAAAATTTTTGAATATAAGATGCGTGTAACCAGTGCTGTATTTGCTGCTGCTGCAGACTTAGGAATCAAATTAGTAATCAAACCACATCCGGGGGAGGAACATATTGTTAATCACACTAAAAATTTAGCTACAAGATATGAGTTCACTTTCGTTCCAGCCGAAGCTTGTAGTTCACAAGAATTGATGTTAACCGCTGATTCTGTTACTGCTGATAAAAGTTTTTGCTTGGCAGAGGGCTGCTTATTGGATAGAAATACTGCAGGGATGGTACCAGAAATTTCTGAAAAAGAAAAACGCACTTTCCCTTCCTTGGAACACCAAGCTATTCCTTATGCCCAAGAATGGGATCAAATTAGCACTACCTTAGAAGCAATAGTTTTTCCTACATCCAGGGCTAAAGTAGAACTAGCCAAGCAACGCCAACGGTTTTCTGTAGATGGTCTAGCAGCATCAAGAATCGCTGATTATGTAGAACAATTAAGGTCTTAATTATTGTATTAATTGATAAAACAAAAATATCTCCTCACTTATCAAAGGCCACCTTAACTTGTTGGCTCGTATACCTTTTAGTGGCATTCCCTGCTAGAAATAAGTAACGATTAAACTGGTTTTGAACAAACCATATTTAAACCATTACAAACTGGCATCTATCCTTAAAAAACTATGGCCCAGAACTTCCAGCAAAGTTCCAACAAATGGCTTTTTCCACATTCTGATGGCTGGAAATGGTACAAAATTGTCCCATATGGCAAAAACCTTGCTCTAACGTCCAATTTAATTGATTATTCGCATCACAAAAAAATATATACCTATCATATAGCGGCATCCATAAAGTACAGCTAGAGTGAACATAGGACCTGACACATTCTCTCTTATTCGTATTTGTATTACGCAGACAATCAAACCTGGAAGGTTGGCTCCGGCCATTGCAAAATATACTTCCTCCTCCCGGACAATCCAACTGAGATTGGCAGGGTATGGTAATCCTTTGCTGACAAATACTAAAGGAAGGGTTTGATTGGCAGAAGGAATTTTGAGGGTTAATTTGCCTTGGTGCAGCTGAAACAAAACTCGCTAGCAATAAAAAACTTAAGAAAATGGATATCGAAAACTTCATAAGAGCCAAATAATTCCTCTAGTTTAAATTTACTTCTTAACTCCAGACTAATAATTCATTAAGCTTTTTAAGTTGATATATTTTTTAAAAATTATGAAAGCGGATATCTTTGTGTCTACGACTTTTGCTGTTGATGGAACACCAATCAGCCAAGTGTTAAAAGAGTGCTTTGAGCAAGGCATTACTAACTTAGAATTAGGATCAAACCATTGCTACGAAGATAATTTTGAACAACTAGTTAACAGTTTCCCTGGCCGATGGCTTGTGCATAATTATTTTCCCATCCCTAAAGAAAATTTGATAGTAAATATTGCTTCTCTAGATAACCAGATTTACCACAAGAGCATAAATCATGTAAAGAAAGCCTTGGATTTTTGCCAACGAGTTAGAGCCTTATTATATACCTTTCATCCTGGATTTTTAAGTGATCCGTTTGGTGCAAGTAACAACAGCAAAAATTATGATTTTAATTTTATGCGCAAACCTATTTCTTCGGTGGTTTATGAACAAGCCTTTTTAAGAATGCTTTCTGCAGTTAAACAAATCATCAGCTATGCTAAAGAGAGGGATGTTAGGATAGCTATAGAAACCGAAGGTTCTATTTCTAAAAAAGATTATTTGCTAATGCAGGTGCCGGATGAATTTAAAAAATTCTTTCTCCATTTTAGTAAGGAAGAAATCGGCATTAATTTAAACTTAGGGCATCTAGTTCTGGCTGCAAAAGCATTTAAATTTGCAGAAGATGAAATGGTAAATCTTCTCGCCCCTTATATTGTAGCCTTAGAATTAAGCCATAATTATGGAGTTAAGGATGACCATTTACCTTTACAAAAAAATGGTTGGTACTGGCGATACATTCGTGATATGCGAGTTAAAAATGCCTATAAAATAATTGAAACCAGAGATAGCAGCTTAAATAAAATTAAAGAAATAGTCAATTATTTTTGATGGAAAGAACTTTTTTTAATTTAATAACATCAAAAAATAGCCCTTGTACCAACCGGGGGATCTTTCTGTAAGAAAAAGTTCTAGCTGGTCCATCAATCTTCCGCTCATAATGGACAATGGGTATCTCTTTGATGCTGCAACCGTTATGGAATAACCTAAGTAAAATTTCCGTGGAAATGCACTCTCGAAGGACATTCACCTCAGGAAGAATTTGATGCAAATCTTTGCGATGATAAATTTTAAACCCTGAATCTATATCATAAAAGCGATGTTTAAACAATAAACTAATATAAGCATTATATCCTCGAGAAAGGGCAACTCTATACCAAGGATCATTTCTGTTTTGCTTAAAACCTGAAATTACAGAGTGATCTTTAATATGATCATATAACTTGAAGAAATCATTCATTTCATGAGCTCCGCCAGCATCAGTCAGGAAAACATAGTTTCCTTGAGCTAAAGTTAACGCATCCTTAACAGCTTTGTTATAACCCTTTCTCTCAACACCGCTAACCAGACGAAAATTGAATTTAGCTTGTAAGCGGACCAGCAATTCTTTGGTGCCATCGGTACTGCCATCTTCGGCAACTACCATTTCAATTGTTCCAGGAAAAACAGGGATTATTTTTTGATAAATCTCCGGTATAACCTTGCCTATGGCCTTAACTTCGTTATAAACAGGAAGAACAATGGAAAGATCATAGTTTTGTTCCATAAGCTACAGAAAAAAATGATGGACTTATAAGTTTATTGAAACTAGGCCAGTTTCAAATATTCTCAACATTTTTTTCTCGCATTTAATTCTTTAGCTAATTTTTGGCTATGCTCTACTACTGTATCAGAATTCATGTATTCAAATTCAGCAAATCTTCCACAACTATAAATTCCTTGCCTGGACAAATAGCTTAAAACCGAAGAGATATTTTGTTGATGGTTTAAATCATAAACTACATAAGCATACTTAAATGCCCTTAATTCTATAGCAGAGATATCTTTTCTGTGCACAAGATTAAGCTTCTCTAAGTCCTGTATAACTTTTTCTTTTACTTGTTGCTCTGACCAACCTGCAAGATAACTATGCGGCCGAAAAGTTACTTCTGTCAGTATGGTAGAACCATTTTTTAAACAATAATTCGTACCTAGAAAATCTAATTTAGAAATCCTATGAAATAAAATTTCCTTATCAGAGATATTAATTGAAAAATTGTCTCCAAGATTATCTTTGGAGGTTTGTATTACTACAATATAAATAGAGTTATATTTAAGGTCATTCAAGCATTGAATTATTTCTGTAGGCGCGGATAAAAAACTGAATAATTCATGAAGGGGCATGCAGTTTATCAAAACTTCACTAAACCATTGGCCTTTATCTGTAGTTACCTGCCAACCAGTAGCTGTCCTTTCAATTTTGTTTATATTCGTAGAAGTTATAACTTGCGATTTGGTTTTAATCAATTCATGATATGCATTAACTAATGACTGGAAACCGCCTTGTTCGGGGTAGTGAAAGTAAAGCTGGTGAGGGTAACCTTCGGTAATAATTCCTTGAGCTGATTTAATAACATCTTCCCGAGGTGGTTTGGGAATTCTTTCCACCATTTTAGTATTGAGCAGGGCTGGATCAAACTTCCAAATTTTTTCATTATACGGTTGTAAATAAAGCTTGGTTATTCCCTCCCCAAATGTTTTCAAGAAGAACTGCAGCATGTTCTGCGCTGGATAATTTTCATAAGGGTTGTTTAAAAATTCCTGCAGGCAGTAATCGCGTTCTGCTGCTTCCAAACTGAATAAATCATTTTCAAAAGGATATTTGATGAATCTTCCTTTATGCAGAATTCTATTAGATCTGCGTATAATGTTAGTTGGAATTAAAGAAGTGTGCAGCTTAAGTATATCCTTATTCTTAGAAAAAATGATGTGCGGCCCGACATCATAAACAATATTGTTACAAGAAAAGCTTCTAGCTAAGCCGCCTAGTTGAGCTTCTTTTTCTATAATAAGCGAATCTTCTTCTAAAAAATGAGCTAAAGATAAACCGGCTATCCCTCCACCAAGAATAGTAATAGCCATTTCAACTAAGTTCTAATTAAATCCAATTTAACTTGAGGAATCATGTCTCTTAATCCTTTTTCTAAGGTATACTCTGGGCTGTAACTAAGAAACTTACATATTTTACTAATATCAGCATTTTGACTAACAATATAATTTTTAACTGGGTTTTTAATATATTGTGCAATTACCGATTTTCCTAAGATTTGATTGAGCTGCGCTACCAATTCATTTAGCGAAAGCGATTGTCCACTAGCCACATTGAAAATTTCCCCTAAGAATTTATTTTTCGATTCAACAGCCAAAATCAGAGCCTGAACCACATCTTTAACGTAAACAAAATCCCTCTTTTGCTGGCCATCACCATAAATAACTATTTTTTCATTTTTTAGCATAGACCAAATAAATTGTGAAACCAGATTAGCCACCTTCCCTTTTCCTTCTTCATGCGGCCCGTAGACAGAAAGAAACCTAAACCCTATTGTTTCCAAATCATATTCCGAGCTGAAAACTTTAGCCAGATATTCATTGCTTAATTTTGTCGCTGCATAAACGTTAGGTGGTAATGCGGGGGTGGTCTCATCTAAATGGGCGGAATTATTTCCATAAAGGGAGGAGGAAGAAGCATAAACTACCCGAGAAATGTTATTTTTAACTGCTGCTTTTAAGATTACTAAAAACCCATCAATATTTGTTTGTACTGGTGTTCTAACATTATCCAAAAAAAACATCGGTGAAGCCGAAGCTGCAGCTAAATGAATAATGGCATCAATTCCCTTAGTTAGATCCATCACCAACTGTTCATCAAGTATTGATCCAAATATGATCTTTATTTTGTGTCTTACTGCAGTTAAGTTTTCTTGATTACCGAAAGAAAAATCATCTAGAACAACAACTTCATGATTCCTTTCTAGCAATCCTTCTACCACGTTGCTGCCAATAAACCCAGCACCACCAGTAACCAAGATTTTCATCTTTCAGAGCCGACCTTTAGGCTTATTTAAATATTCTGATTTTTTACTCTATGGTCTTTTTAAGGCCTTCTTCTAGAGAGTATTGAGGTTTCCATTGCAGGAACTTTTTTATCTTGTCAAAAGAACCATATTCTATCGGCGCTTCATCAGTTCTAACTAAGCTGTCTCGACTAGTCAAAAAAATATCCCTCCCTTTCAGTTTAGCTATGATTTCAACCATTTCTTTAGCCGTAGTCCCTTTGTTAGAACAAATGTTAAAAGTCAAAACTCCCGAAGGAAGGTCTGCTTGAACTGCTAGCCCAAAAGCTTTGGCCACATCATCTACATAAGTATAATCTCTTTGAGCTGTAACATCACCTAAAACAACAGAGTCACCACGTTCTAATTGAGACTGGATAGTAGGAACCAAAAAATTTTCCTTTTGCCATTGGCCGTAAACATTAAATATCCTAAAAATAACAAATGATTTACCGGGTGTTGCATAGAAGTTAATTAAATGTTCAGTGATTAATTTGAATTTACCCAAAATATTTAATGGTTTGGTGGGGTGTTCCTCTGATAAAGGCAAGGATTTAATGTCACCATAGACTTTTCCACTGGAACTGCAGATGAATTTTCTAGCGGTTGTTGACAAAGTGAATTCGTCTAAGACATTTTTTGTTCCCAGGAAATTTACTTCCAAGGCCCGGTATTTGTTGTCAACGATGTCCTTATGTGCAGTTAGGCCCGCAAGATGAATCACCGTTTCAACTCCCGTTATAGCTCTTTTAATATCTGCCCGATTTAATACATCGCCTTGGATATAATAAACCCCTTGAACTGCACAGCTTTCATTTCTGCCTAATCCCACTACTTGATGCCCAGAGTTCATTAAATGAAAAGCTAGATGTTGACCAATAAAGCCATTGATGCCAGTAATTAAAATTTTCATCTGGTGGAGAAGTCTCTGGCCATAGCCTGCAGGCCTTCTTCTGGACTGTCAGCTAAAGTTAAACCTAAAATAACTTCAGCTTTCTCTGGGTTAACAAAGTGCGGCCGGCCAAATTCGCCTAAGACATTCAACCGTTTCAAGTGCAAATTACATTTTCCAGAAAGCCAGGCTAGTTTTTCCGCCACTCGAGCACAAACTAGCGGCAGAGGTAAAATCCTAATTTTTTTAGCTAAGCCTAAGCCAAGATTAGTATAGAACTGCCAGGTGGTCAAGGGCTTTTTATCAGAAACCAGAAAGCAGTCACCAGACTGGCCGTTAATTTCTGCAGAAAGCATCGCTGCCACTACAGTATTGATATCTACATAACTTCGCAGTATTCCTTGTTGGCCAATAATTGGAAGTCTCTTTCCAGCCTTGATCATAGACATTAACTGTGATAAATTTTCTGAAGGTGGAGAACCATAAAAAACAGCGGGCAATAAGATAATTACCCTCGTGCCTTGATCTGCATATTTTTTAAGCAATTTGTCACCATTAATTTTGCTCTTAGTGTAATGGGTATGGCCCTTAGAAAAAGAATTTTCAGTCAAAAAATTAACCAAATCTAATGTGGCGGAAGCATTGCTGCCGCAAACAGTAGAACTGCTGATATGTATAAAATTTTTAACTTGCGCTGCAATTCCAGCTTTAAGCAAATTTATTGGCCCAAAGGTATTAACTTGATATATCTCCCGAGTATGTTTAGGATGTTGTATCCCGGCACAATTAAAAATAGTTTGCGCGCCTTTAACCGCCGGGACTAATTTAGACAATGGAGCTAAAATGTTTTCATAAATTACGTTCAAGTTATAATGCTGCGGAAAAGATGATTCCAGTTTTCCCTTTAGAGATGGATGGGTGATACAAGTTACCTCTCTGCCGGAAGCAAGAAGAGCTTGCACTAACTTAGTTCCCAAGAATCCTGGCGCGCCAACCACTACAACTGGTTTATTCATGGTTTTGTCTAGAGTTAATTTGTTGTTTAATTAAGTTAAATTGTTTTTTGAATAAAAAATATAACAGCGAAGGAGCTATACCTGCCACAAGCGTAAACCATCTTGATTTATATGTAGTATGATAAATTGATTTTTTGACAGACATGGCTGAAATAATCTTGGCAGCCACTGCCTCGGGATCGGCTGAAGATAATTTTTTAAATGGTAAAATATAATTTTCTCTAATGCCAAGAAGATGATCTTTAAAATTAGTATTAGTCCGATCCACATAAACAGATAATACTTTAATGCGATGCTGTGATTCTTCTATCCTCAAGGCTTCTGACAATCTATCTAAGGCAGATTTGCTAGCGGCATAAACTCCCTGCAAGGAAGAACTATACTTAGAAATGGCTGAAGAGATGTTTACAATTAGGCCGCCTTCATTTCTCATCAAGGGAAGGCATTGTTGAGTACAAAGAAGCGGAGCAAAAAAATTAGTAGCAAAGATAGCCTTAGAGTCATCTAAAGCAGAATTTCCTACAGTTGCAAATAATCCTACCCCCGCATTATTTACTAGAATATCCACCTTTGGATATTTATTAGAAATAATCTGAAAGGCCTTCTTAATTTCGTTTTCCGAAGTCAAATCAACAACAATAGATTCAGCTGCAAGATTTTGCTGCTGCAGGGATTTTTCAACCACAGAAAGGCGTTCCTTGGAACGAGCTAGAAGAATAACTTTAGCTCCAGCTTTAGCCAGCTGTCTAGACAAACAAAGCCCTATTCCTTGCGAAGCTCCAGTAATAACAATAACTTTATCCTTCATGATGGAAATCAATTTTAGTTTAACTCTAATATTTAACCTTAAAGGCTAGTAATATCCTTTATCGAGGAACTCTCGCCAATAATCTAAGATGGACTGCATTGTTTCCTGCAAACTAATTTCTGGTTTCCAGCCAGTTAACTGTTGAAATTTGTCAAATTTGCCTACAAAAGTTCTTAACTCCGTTGGCCTGACCCTAACAGGATCAATCTCGTAGCTAATTTTAGTTTTCATGGTGGATAAACTGATTAACATTTTTAGGCATTCCTTTATAGTGTAAATCTGCTGCGAACCAATCAAATACAATTCTCCTGGAACGCCTTTTTCCATGGCTAAAGCATAGGCTCGAACGGTATCCCTGACATCAGTAAAATTTCTGGTAGCTTCAAGATTGCCAACCTTAATAATTGGTTCCTGCAAACCGCGCTCAATACGAGCGATTTGGTAAGCAAAAGAAGAATTGGCCCCTAAGATGTCTCTGCGTGGCCCTTCGTGATTAAAAGCCCTTGTTCGGACAATGGATAAACCATAAGAAGCAAAATAAGTTTGACAGACAGCATCTTGAGCTACCTTGCTAGCGGCATAAGGATTAACTGGAGACAGCCTGGTTTCTTCAGTAATGGGAATTAATTCTGCTGGCACATCGCCATACTCTTCAGGGGTGCAAGAAACTAATACCCTTGCCGGACAGTTTACCGCCCTGATCGCTTCAAATAGATTAATAGTGCCTATAGCATTGGTTTGCATATAAGCTGCTGGCATGTTCCAGCTAGGGGTTACCCAACTCAGCGCCCCAAAATGATATATTTGTTCCGGCTGAACAGTTTTAAGAACACTAACCAAACTAGTAGTATCAATTAAGTCACCATCCAATAAAATTACTTTGTCCAACTGGTGATGAATATTTCTTAAACGAGAGTTAGGTTTCTTTAAGCCAAAAATTTTATTCTGAGGATTTTTTATTAAGTGATCAGCCATATGGCTTCCCGCAAAACCAGTTATTCCGGTGATAAGAATGTTCATGCTACTTCTCTGCAGAAAACTGTTATTTAAATGTTATTGAATTATCATATTATTAAAAAATTA
>CAZRCV010000002.1:78487-89088 GCA_964598745.1 uncultured Methanosarcinales archaeon | reverse complement strand
GTTTAAAAACTACTTATATTCTGCAGAAGCGTAACCTAATTACGGAATTATTCAAGAACCATGATTGGCCCATACATTTATATATTTAATAGAATAACTTTATTGTAGTTTGTATAGAGGTGATATGAATGAAAATTCATAAGCTGGTTTTAATTTTATTAATCTTTAGTATTGTAATTGGTTGCGCCCAATACGAAGGAAAACAATCTGCCACAACTGCGCCACAAGAAGAAACAACACCAGGCAACACTATTGAAATTTCTCCTTCAGGTTTTAGTCCACAAACACTTACCATAACTATTGGAAAAACAGTTACATTTGTAAACAAAGATTCAATCGAACATTGGCCAGCTTCAGGCATTCATCCTACGCATGCGTTATACCCTGAAAGTGGTGGCTGTATTGGAAGCAAGTTTGATGCGTGTAAAGGTTTAGTGCCAGGAGAAACATTTAAGTTTACTTTTAATGAGAACGGCTCTTGGAGTTACCATGACCATTTAAACCCTAGTACAAAAGGTACAATTGTAGTTGAATAAAATGGCGAATAAAAAACTGGATGAAAAAAAATTAGTTTCTTTTTGTTTGCGTATTGGCTTAGCAACAGTGTTTCTTTATGCGGGCATTTCTGCTCTTCTCAATCCTATGGCCTGGGTTGGTTTTATTCCTATGTGGATAAGGGGCATTATCCCTGGAAATATCTTTTTGCCGATACATGCAGTATTAGATATAATAATTGGGTTGTGGCTAGTTGTCGGAAAAAAACTTTTTTATGCATCTGCAGTCGCTGGTCTTGCGCTTCTGTCTATAGTGATATTTAATTTTGGAGCATTGGATATTATTTTTAGAGACATAGCCATCTTATTTTCTGCAGTTGCGCTAATGATTCTGCATCTTAGGGAGGTGAAGTTAGAATAGCCAATATTCAGTTAGTTTCTTCTTCTATTGTCTTATGTATGTTCGGCATACTTAATGCTTCATATTTAGTTTGGAAACATTATAAAAAGCAACCATTAGTTTGTCCGTTAGACCATGATTGTGCCGTTGTAACAGAAAGCAAATGGTCTAAAATTTTCTTTATTCGTAATGAAATCTTGGGTTTATTGTTCTTTATTACGCTATTGGCGGGTATTTTAATAACTCTTATCGTTCCTCAAATTCTAACCATAATATTCTTAACATCTTTAGTTATGACAACTAGCGGCCTTTTGTTTTCTATTTTTCTTGTTTTTATACAAATATATGTTATAAAAGATTACTGCTTTTATTGTATGGTCTCAGCTTTGATAACATTACTTCTATTTCTAAACAGTGTTCTGTTGTATTTTAGGCCATGAAAGCGCACAGTAAAACATACCAAGAATATAGTTTAGCAGAGCCTACAGATATTACTTAAGATAAGTTAACATAACCATTTCCGAAACATTATTTAAGCTAAACTTCCTGGCATAAAGTTATGCCTAAGATAAAACAAATCTCCGCGTGGCAGATTTTAGACAGCCGTGGCAATCCTACTATCGAAGCTAAAGTTATAACGGCAAAATCTTCCGGTTCGGCCATGGTGCCTTCTGGCGCTAGCACTGGCCGGCATGAAGCTTGGGAACTGCGCGACCAAGAAAAGCCTTTTTCTGGACAAGGTGTGTTAAAGGCGGTTAAGAATATAATCTTTACCATTTCACCTTATCTCAAAAACATAGACTGCCAAAATCAAGCTAAAATAGACCAAGCCATGATTACTTTGGATGGAACAGAAAATAAACGGAAATTAGGCGCTAATGCCATCCTAGCTGTTTCCTTGGCTTGCGCGGCAGCTGCAGCTAATGAACAAAAAGTAGAGCTATACCGCTACCTCCGTTCGTTGATAAAAACTAAAACCAAGCTAACTCTGCCCACCCCTTACTTCAATGTGATCAATGGCGGGAAACATGCTGATAGCCCCTTATCTTTCCAGGAATTTATGATCGTGCCACAGTTTAAGCGATTATCTGATAATCTTCGCGCAGCCTCAGAGATTTACCACCAGTTAAAACAGTTAGTGCACCAAAAATATGGCCGCAGCGCTGCCAATGTGGGCGATGAAGGCGGTTTCGCGCCCAGAAATCTTCAAAATAACCAGGAAGTATTATCTTTGCTGGTTAAAGCCATAACCAAAAGCGGTTATGAGGATAAAGTTAAGTTGGCTATTGACGCCGCTGCTTCACAGTTTTATCATCAAGGGGTTTACCGTGTAGATGGAAAGAACTTGACTAGAAGCCAATTGTTAAACTATTATCTTAAATTAATTAAAAAATTCCCACTTATCTCTTTAGAAGACCCGTTCCATGAAGAAGATTTTGCAGCTTTTGCCCAGTTAAACCAGCTTATTAAACCGCGCTCGGTGATGGTAGTTGCTGATGATTTAACTGTTAGCAACAGCCATAGATTAAAGACAGCGATAGAACAACACAGTGGCAATTGTTTGTTATTAAAAGTCAACCAAATTGGCACTTTAACTGAAGCCTTAGAAGTGGCCCAACTGGCTTTTAGAAACAAGTGGAAAGTAATGGTTTCCCACCGCAGCGGCGAAACAGAAGACACTTTCATTGCTGACCTGGCTGTAGCTTTAGGCTGTGGTTTAATTAAAGTTGGAGCGCCTTGCCGCGGAGAAAGAACTGCCAAGTATAATCGGTTATTGAGGATTGAAAGAGAACTAAGTTAAATATATTGATAGGCGAAATTTTCTTTGAGTTAAGATAGTAAGAACGGGGCACTAATAAACGGACTTCTTAAATTCTAAGAGGGCAAAAACTAGGATGTAAAAAACTAAGATTTGGGCTCTCTCTACAATGTATAACCACCATCTACTATGACAGTCTGACCCGTAATTCCATCATTCTGTATTAATGAAATAACTGCTTCTGCAATTTCATCAGGTTTAACCAATCTACCTATTGGAATTTTACTAACAACATTATCAATAAAATCTTGAGATAAACTTGCTTTTAATAATGGAGTTTCTGTATATCCTGGAGCGACAGAATTAACTTCAATTCTCCCTTTAAGCTTTTTTGCAAATGCTCTCGTATATGCTTCAACTTCAGCTTTTACTCCACTAGCCAAAATTGAATCTTGGTCTGAATTTATTCCGTAAATTGAAGATATGTTAACAATCTTTCCAGACCCTATCATTTGCGAAGCTAAAAGACTACATAAAAAATATCCGTAACCATTAACTTTGTGAATTGCAGAATAATTCTCATAATCCGGCTCATCTTTACGATAAATACCTGCATTATTAACAAGAATATCTAATCGCCCTTGTTCATTCTTAATAATCTCAAATATGCTTCTAACTTCTTCCTCAGAAGAAACATCACCTTCAACATAAAACACTTTTAATCCATCTTGTTGAAATTCTGCTTGAAGTTTAATACTTTCATCACTAGAATTATGAGAATTAAAATAGACAACAGAGCCTAACCTACACAGTTTCTCTCCAATCGCTCTTCCAATTCCTCTTGTAGAGCCAGTAACTAATGCAACTTTATCTCTGATTTCCATAATAAAAAAGAAAAAATTAAGCTGCTTTTTCTAACTCAAAGATGCTTTGCCTTGTTCCTCTGATTTTTCCATCAGGAAGAACTGTTACAAATCCTTCAGGTAGCATCCTTTCATCATGGCCTGCCCCAAGAACTGGAACGTAACGTGCAAAATCTTCTACAAAGATGTCTCCAAACTTATCTTCAAGTCTCTGCTTTCTTTCCGCAATTGCAGAATTTATATCTTTCTTTGCTGTTCCAAGCGCTCGTCCTATTGATTGCATTGGCCTAACCAAAAGACTTGAGCCGGTTAAGTATGCAATTCCGGCTAATCCTTCCAATTCATCAAGCCGTTCTGTTGAAATAGTTGCGCTAATTTCAACAGGCACATCAAGACCTCGGAGATAATCAATGGCTTGTCGAGCAACCTTCCATGAGCCTTCTCCACGTCTCACATCATGTGAGTATGGGCTTGCACTATCAAGACTTATCTGAACTCGCTCTAATTCCTGAAGCATATCCCTATATTGACCATTCAGTTTTAGACCATTGCTCAAAATACTGGTTAGTAATCCTTGTCCCAAAGCGTAGCCGATTATCTCTGGCGAGTCTTTCCTTGCCATGACTTCGCCGCCAGTAAACAACGCACTTTTGGCTCCGTATTTCTGAGTAACATCTATTGCTTGCTTCCATTCACCAAGCTTTAATTCGCTAGGCATTATTACCCCCGAATCATTGAAACAATAATCGCATCGGAGATTGCAAGCTCTAGTTACCTCTGCATTGAGGTGTACAATTTTATCTGGTTTGTAATCTAGCATTTGAATCACTAACCTCTAATATAGCGTAACATGTTAATGAAACTTTCTTTCAGATATTACACAGAAACAATAAATATATAAAGAATAATATCTTATATGTGATTATGGTTGATAATTTAGACCTAAAAGACAGAAAAATACTGTACGAGCTTGACCTCAATGCCAGGCAATCGGACTCAGAAATAGCTAAAAAAGTCGGCTTAACAAGAGATTCAGTTAGGTACAGGATCAACAAACTTGTTGAAAACGGCTATATCAATTACTTTATGACACTCCTTAACTCTATGAAATTAGGTTATGATTGGTACAGAACCTTCTTCAAATTTCAAAATCTAACTTTAGAGAAAGAAAAAGAGATTATTTATTATTTGAAAGAACGAGCCAGTTGGATTTCTAAAGTTGAGGGCATCTGGGATTTAAACACGGGAATTTTTGTAAAGAATGTTTACGAGTATCGTGATTTAATCAATGAATTCTTACTAAAGTACAGTTCATTCATAGAGAGATATGATGTTTCTATCGTTACAAGAGAATGGAGTTATCATAGAGATTATCTTCTTAACAAAAAACAGAAAACATCTAACCAAATTATGATGGGTTTCGATCCCCAAAAAGAATATAAAATAGAAACAATAGACGAAATTGATTATAAGATTCTAAAAACAATACTCAAAAATGCCAGAATGAAAACTATTGATATAACAAGAGAAATTAAAACAACAGAAATGGTAGTTCGTTATCGTCTGAAAAATCTAATTAAAAATGGTATCATCATCGGATTTAAGCCATTTCTGAACGTTCACAAGTTGGGATACATTTATTTTAAACTTCACCTGACTTTACAAAATCTCACTCCTGAAAAAAAGAAAAGCATTGTTCATTATATCCATCAGCATCCTAATACTGTTCATATGACTGAATTAGTAGGCGGAGCATATTTAGAGGCAGAATTTCAAGTTAAAACAAATGAAGAATTTTACGCTCATGTCCTAGAATTACGATTAAAGTTTGGAGACATTATTAGAGATTATGAATTCATGCAATACACACAAGAATACAAATTTACCTATCTTCCAGAAATGTTTTAACGAGAGAGCCCATTAACGAAGATCTAAACTGAAAATGTTTTTGCCTTACATCAATGTGGTAACTGTAAATGTTATTTGTGGTATCCAATAATCCTGCAAAGAAGCAAGAATTCCAAATTGAAGAAGAAACAACAGTTTACAGTTCTGTAATCTCTCATTTGTATTATGCTAGGTTAGAGGTTTTTTATGAAAAAAAATAAAGTTAGATTAGATCATGTTTATGTTTCTGTAAAAAATATGGATCGGGCAATAAAATTCTATGAAGATTTATTAGGAATTAAAATAAAACATAGAGAAAAAGATAGTTGGGCTGATTTTTATAGTGGGGATGAATTTTATTTAGGCCTTATTAATCCCAAAATTATTAGTAATAGAAGAATAATTGGAAATAATTCTATCCCCGTTTTTTTTGCAGATGATATCGATGCTGTTTATAAAAAAGTAAAAAAATGGAAGGTAGAAATAACTTTTCCACCGGAAGATCTTCCCTTTACAACTTATAGATATCACTGCTTTGGATGTAAAGATACGGAAGGGAATATCATTGAAATTGCTAATTATGAAAAATATAGCTAAATTAGTGCCTGAAGATGCCACTGATAACGGACATCGCTCCGGAATTAATATAACCGGCCCCTTCCAGCTTAGCCCATAGTTTGCCATGATTCTTTAGCTTGAAACAAATCCTTACTGTTACCTTTTCTTCTGCGATTCTATATATTTATACCAAAGATCCCTAAATTCAAAGGAAGTCTGCAATAATTCCCTAAACGTTCCAGAAGCTATGATTTTTCCTTGCTGAAATAACAGCACTTTGTCGAACAAGCTGAGAAGATGCAGCCTGTGAATAGAAGACAAGATAGCTTTGCGCTTAAATTTGGCAAAAATGTTCTGATAGATCTGCAATTCATTGCGGGCATCCACACTGCTTGTTGGCTCATCTAACAGCAGTATTGATTTGTCTTCGGAAGCCATTAAGCCACGGGCTAGGGCTAATCGTTGTTTCTCGCCGCCGCTTAAATTAACACCTTTCTCAACAATAGAAGAATAAAGGCCCCTAGGCAATTTTTCAATTACTTTAGTAAACACAGCCATATCAGTGTATTTTTTTATTTCCGATTCATCTTTCCTTATGCCGATAGTAATATTCTCTTTAATCGTGGTAGAAAATATTTCCGGATCCTGAGGGATCAGAGCAATTTCATCGCTGATAGATTTAAATCCATCCGGCAGTTCTTTTTCATCTAAAAGCAAAGTTATATTTTGCGGATGGTACAGATCACGAATAAGCTTTAACAAGGTAGTCTTGCCGCTGCCGCTGGCTCCAATTAAAGCGATGCGTTCGCCTCGCTGGATGGCAAAAGAAATGTTGTCAATATGGGTCTGGTCTTTCCTTCTTTTATGATAAGAAAAAGTCAAGTTTTTAATTTCCAATTGTTTCCAATTTCTGCCCAGTGAAATTTGTTTAGATTTTTTCCTGTCAGTAAATTCTTTGGAAATTTCTTCGCCGTTAAGCACGGCAGTTTTCTGCATGACCATATCACTGTATTTATAAGCAAAACGATAGAAAAGACTGTTAATTCGTTGCACATACTCATAAAGAATAAACACTGTTCCTAATAAAACCGGATTTCCGGATCTGATTACAGTGTAAACAAATGACAACAACACAAAAAAAATCATTAATGAGCTAAAAATCGAAACCAAAAACCACTTAACTTCATTTAACTTGATATTTTTATTAAACAGTTTAAACGGCTGCAGTATTTTCTAGAAAATGGCGCTGGAAACCAGCTTTTCCACCCGCAAAATTATCACGGTGGTAATGTTGCTAATGATATCAAAAATTTTAGCTGAAATGCGGTTTTCAGCCAGATACAAATCATCATACTGCCTAACCAGGGTTTTGTCAAATTTAATGATCATAATTACTGTCAATATAACTACTAGCAATACAATATAGCCCGCATGCAGATTTAAGTAGGCTAAAGCAATGTAAGAACCAATTAGTTTAGTTACAGATTCAATGATGATGAAAGTTTCCTCGCAAAATCGATACAAAGCATTAGTAGATTTCTCAATCTTATCAATAGTGTCCCCTGAATGATGGTTAACATGCCATTCCGGCGGCAGTAGCATTGTTCCATCTAACAGATATTTCTTATAGTTGGCCCTGACAATAAAAGCCACCCGATTTTCAATAACTCTAGCTGGGCCGTGAAAGATCCAGAATCCGATCGTTAAAGCCAGTATCAAAAACAGCCACGGCAAAAGAGTTTTAACACTCTCACTGTTAAATCCTTGCTGCTGGATTAGGTTAAGTATTTTTCCAATAACTAATGGCTCAAAAAAGTAAAAGGTGTTAGCTATTAAAAACAAGGCCGTGTAAAACAAGATTTTTTTTCGATAGCCTTCAGCAAACTGCCATTGTCTTTTCAGCAGGAAAATAACTGGATTATTAGAGAGCTTCATTCCTTTAAAAAAGATTTAAAGGTTTAAATGCTTATCGAAAATAATTATTTGAAACCAGAAATAGGCCTATCACCATTAGTTAAGATTAAAAATTTTCCTTTAGTTTTATAGTAAGCAGATATAGCGCTTATTTTCCTAAAATCTTTTCTATCTGTTCACGATTCCAACCTTGAGCTGCCAGTTTGGAAATGATAGCTTCATCGCTAAATCCGCGAGCCTTAGCAGTAGAAATGTAGTCGCGAACTGGTTGAAGGCGGTGTTTTTTCTTTCTCACTCTAGCCATAATGATTATCATTCCAATTACAACTACTAAACCTATGCCGCCAGCAATAACTGGAACCCACGGAAATTTGCGGGATGGCTGCACTGCTTCTTCTGAAGTTCGGCAAACTAGCAGTACAGAATTACAGCCTTCAGAACATGACTGGATGGTTATCCATTGGGTTCCATCATTAGAACATTGCTGCAAATTTTTGTCCAAGCACCGTTTGCTGGTTTTAGGGCAGATTACCGTCCCAGCACTTTTCTCTGGCTGGCAGGATTGCTGTTCACTAGGCTTAGGAATTGGCGTGATGCTGGAAACAGCGCGGCGCGCTAACTGCGCATCACAACTATCCGAACGGACACAGGAACGAGTTTGTATTCCAGCTAGGCAAGCAGACCATAAGCCGCAATCCCAGCTCTGCAGGCAGGCAGGTGCCAAGCCGGACGAAACAACTGGGCCAGAGGAAGACCTTCCTCGGCTGGTAGAATCGCGCCTCCCGCTGCCGCCAATATTTCCATCGCCACTGGCATTTACACTAGCATTGCTAACTACTACAGATCCACTATATTGCCAATCTTTCTGCATAACTCCACCTGGAGAATAAGGTTCAGTACCCAACAAGGTGGGAGCGCCAGTAGCCCGATTAATTATAGTAAAAGTAACTGCATCTCCCGCTGTTCCAGTAACTTTAACTACCTCACTATAGCCATAACTGCCATCAGCAGCCACTGCGGCTAGAACTGGAGACAAAGTTCCGCTTTGCACTTTCAAGGTAAAAGTTCCCTGGGGCAATTGCGAAATCCTGCCGTAAAACTGCTGAAAATTAGTTAAATCAGGCACATCGCTTTCTGTAACAGCCACCACTGTAGTTAAAACTAGCAAACTAAACATTACTGGAAATAGTAATTTGAATTTCATTTGTTTCATCAATTTTTACACTTAAGCTGTTAAAAAGACCATGAGTTATCCTAGGGAAACGGTAAATTCATTAACGGTGTAAATCCAATACACTCGGCCAGGCTGCAAAACAGCATTGACATCAACACGCTGGCAAACTTCATCCTGCTGGCAGGCAAATAATTCAAACCTAGTATTAGCTGGAGCAATTTCCTTTAATGACAAAGGAACCACTCCAGGCAGGGAAAACAAATTCCAGCCGAGATTAACTTTATGAGTAGTAACTTGTGCTGCCGGATTACCCAGCACACTCGGCGTAGCTCTAGCTTGAACTAAGTTAGGAGTTTCCACTTCACAATTATCCAATAGTAATGATGTTTCCTGCGGAGCAGCCAACTGCACGAAATAACCTTCAAATGGTTTTAACATCTGGATCTGGCCTATTGGAGCTGCTGCTGCAGACTGCAGGGCTGTTCCCAAAGCTGAATCATAACTATAAATTTTAGCAATATTATTTCTAGCTAAGAATCCACTAGCTCGACCGACAGAGTATAAGGTAGCATCTGCATTTGACAATCGACAGGGAAGAGCAAACGGTTGCAATTCCGTGGTTGCTCTGAAAGTAACATTTAACCGAGCAGTTCTTCCTTGATGATCCAGATCCGTAAAATCAACCCGCATCAAGGGATAATTGCTGTCATTAAGATCTAATGTCCTGTTGCCTACAGCTATTACAAAAAATCTAGATGTTCGGCCACCTTGAATATCACTAGTTACATTCAACAGCAAAGCCACAGGTTGTGTAAAAGGATTAGTCCAAGTTAAATTAACAGTGCGATTTGGAAAGGTAGTTGGTGTGTTCCAGGCAATTATTGTTAATTGGCCATTATAAGGATTATCGGTACTGTCTAAACCGGACAACATAGGCATTACTATAAATTCTAGCTGCGGATAAACAGGACTAGTGATATTAGCTCTAACATTAAACACGGCGCTGACATTTACTAACAACACTCTTCCTAAATTTACGCCAGCCTGGTTATGCTGCATTACTGCCTGAACTAAATCCTGAGCGGCAAAATGCAAATTAGTAACTAGCACTTGGTTATTCTGCAAGGAAACTTGCAAATCAGGAATTATATCATTATTGCTTAAATAAACAAAAGTGTCATCACCAGTTAAATCCAATTGATCCAGCAGTAACAAATTGCCGTTGCTTTGGTTAATTTCAAACTGATAATTGTTAGCATCTCCTGGCTTTAAGGTAAAACTAAAGGAACTACTGGCAGTTCCATAAAGATCAACCGCCGTAGTAAACAGCACAGTTCTTCCATCCGTAGGCAGCCGCTGAAAGACTAAAGTTTCTTCTCTCAGCAAATCAATACTGCCAGTAGGCAAATTATCAATATCCACAAAGAAAGCTTGCCCTACTGCTACTGGCTGGGGGGTAAAAATAATCAGGCTGGCTAACACTATTAGTGCTACTGCAGCTATAATTATAATTAATAACTGTTTTATTCCCGCTTTACCTTGTTTTAATATT
>CAZRCV010000002.1:64720-78477 GCA_964598745.1 uncultured Methanosarcinales archaeon | reverse complement strand
AATATTTTTGGAATCATCTTCTTCTTACCGCTACTTGTACAAAATCAGGCACAGATAAAGGAGTGTCACGATGGATAACTTCAACCTTAATTTCAAATCTTTCCGCCCCAACCCGAACCACTCGCGAATCGCCTTCCGCCAACAGCCGATTTACCATGATTGAACGAACTGAAGTAGCGCTGAGGCCATTAATTTCTTCTAAATTGATAGTCGTAAATTGTGGTAACCCTAAGTCAACGGTCAGCCGATACAATAAACCATCTATAACCGGAGTAAAAATAAAACTATCGGGAAAGTTAGTAACATTAAATAACACTGTACTGCCATCATCAGGCAAATACGGGTAAGGTTCTAGTACGAAATTAGCTCCCACAGCTTGATTTCTCAAGCTGCCTGTTAGTTCTTGTTTTATTCTCAAGATATCATCACCTAAAGTAAGAGTTCCATTACTGATAACAGTAGAAATAGCATTGACATTTCTTAAGTTGTAAGTAGCGCCATTAGGATAAGCTCTAAAACTAAACTGCTGGTTTAATAGTGGCGAAGAAGCCAAGGGAAGATACAAGGTATTACTCACATTAAACAAGGGAGCAAGGTTAGCCGTAAGGTTAGCCACAAAATTAACCCAGTTAGCTTCGTAATAAGTAGGCATAAGAGAATTAATCCAAATAATCTTTCTGAGAGTTACAATCTTATTAGCGCCAGTTTGTCCATTAACTTCTAGTAAATAATTAACTCTATTAACCGTAAATAATTGCGGAGAATTAACATCTACCACAATATGTGTTTGGCCATCATCATCCCGAGCTACAGCACTGGATAGTGTACTGAAACAGACATCGGCTGTGGCATAGCTGCTGTAAAGAGCCTCATTGCATATATCTAAATCTAATTGGTTGGCGCTGCCACTATCCAAACTGATCTTGTTGACAGCAGTTAACTGCTGGGCATAAGCTTCTGGCGCAAGCTGCTGCGCAGATAATTGTTCCAGGGCCGTAGTTGTTCTAAAAACAATTTGGTTATTGCCAGGCTGCAGCCTTAATTCAATTTTCAACAACCCTTCTGGCACGGTGAAAGTAGCCTCGTTGCCAATTACCGCCACAGCAAAACTGCGCGACTTATCCAAAGTGGTAAGATGCAAGTTATCCATGGTAAAAAACTGCGGCGCATTTCCTCCAGCGCCTTGGTAACTTAACAGATAGTAAGAATTGCCAAAAGCCAAAGCTAATTCCTTGCCGCTAGTAAATGTTTGGATAAACTGATTGGTAAACGGAGTGGCACTGCCTGCCGCTATAACATCAAATACTCGATACAAAGCTACTGTTTTTAACCAGCGCGGATTTTGGACTGTGCCCAGAGGTTGAGCGGAACGATAGTAAAACAAAACATTTTCTCCAGTTCTTCTTAGAGGCTGTCGATAAATTAATCTCTGAAATAATGGGTTAACAACAGCCAGAGGAGTAGCGCTAGATAGCAAAAACTCGCCCTGCAAGGAAACTAAATCATTAGCACTTTGCTGTAAAACTCCATAATTATGCGGCCCGCTGATGCTTACTGGGCCTTCCGAAGACATTACTGTCGATAGCTCTTGATCTAAATCTATGGGCGTATTCAACACTTCTGCATTAGTTAACCCAGACAAAGAAAAAGGCGGTGGCGGGAAACCATACCTGCGCTGTAAATTGATTCTAGCCCCGCCTAAGATAGAGAAATCTACATTATCTTCACTGCCAATGGCCGGAAAAATTGTTCGTTGGCCATTGACATAGCTAGACAAATCCAACTTAGGCAAGGAAATAGGCGCGGTGCCATTATGCCCAAGAAGGTAGTGCTGACCCTCATATTCTACACCTAACCTTCGACCAGCCACCATGTTGTTAATGAAATCATTATAGTTCAAATCTTTAGCAACATTATCCCCCGGAAAAACATCTGGGTGCGCTAACATAAACAAGGAAACTTTTTTCTTATTGGCCTGGGAATCATAAAAGTAAAGCAAACTGTAAGTAGTGTCAAACGGCTGAGAGTTAGGCGAAGATAAAACTACTGAAACTGGTGAAGCGCCTCCTAAGGAAGCGAAAATGGAACTAAGTCCCGGTGCAGGAGAAGGAAACAACAAGCTAGAACTGCCAGACGGAGAAGTGATAATTGCAGCTCCGTTGCCTGGCAAGAGTGTCATTTCAGTAAGGTTACCTAACTTTAATACTCCCAAGGGAGTATTTTCCAGACATAACTGCACTTGCTGAATGTCATTAGGATTATCTGAACGGCAGATGGAAAAGACGCCTAAGCTAGAAGAAATTAAATTAACGGGAGTGCTGCTAGTCACAGTAGCTTCATACTGTTGTGATAAGTTTAGGGGAGTCACATAAGCTGCTGGAGCTTCACCTGGGCTAATGGAGGAAATAACTAAGGAACTGCCTTGCTGCGCCAAAACCACTTGACGCTGCCCTAACACATTAAAGATATAGCTGTTAGTTCCAGTGTAACTCTGGGCAGTGTATAACACTGTTAGCGGAAGATGCCTTAACTCTAAATTGGCTAGAGAAAAGGTAGTTTGGCTAACAGGATAAGTTAGCAAATAAAATTCGCCTCCCAATCTTAACACTACTCCTTGGCCAGCTAACAAATTAGTAATCAAATTATTGAGATCAAAAATTGCTGGCTGTTGAGAAATATCCAAGGCTAAAACTACACTAACCTTTTTGGGCTGCGTTCCTGCAGGCTCTTCATAAACCATTACTACATCCCGATACGGTGTAACTGCAGAAATAACTGATGGGTTGGCCACTGGCCGTTGATTAGAACGCGCCATGCTAGCAATAGAATTAACGGTAAACCCTTGCGGAGTTTGTAAGGAACAAAGCTGCACTGCATCCACAAATTGCGGCAGATCATTGGAACAAATATGCAAGCCATCATAAGATGAAACCACCACCGGTGGTCCTAATGGTTGAGTCAAAATATTATAATTTAACCCGGGACAAGTATTGGCTGCCAGCTGAATGGCTAAAGTAGAATTTTCATTAATTATAACGCCCTGTGAAGCAGAACAATCACTATCCGCGCAATCTAAATTTCCATCTTGATCATTATCCTGATTATCAAAACAGGCTAGCTCTTGAACTGTAATTCTCCCTGTAGCGGTATCACAAGAAACATCTACATTAGCATTGTCATGCAAAGTGGTGTCAGTAGCAACATTAGCGCAATCTACAAACTGATTGCCATTACATATTTGCGTATCACTATTCCTTAACACATACTTAGAACGGCTATTGCAAGCAAACACGCTAAACCATTCCCATCTTCCTGCCACATTGCGGCATTCATAATTGCCATTTTGTTGACTATTTCTACTAGAATCACATTCCATCCATGATCCTTGATTAGCATCGCACAACCATTGGTTTCCATCACTGGCAATAAAGACACTAGAAGTGAACTGAGGATCACAACGCAACCAATTATTGTTATTTCCACAAACCAACTGGATCCCATTAGAGGAATCTACTGTATCCTGATCAAAAGGAATAAAATCAGGAGTTGTTGGATCACCATCAAAAAGAAAACAATCATTTTGGTTCAAAGTACAGCCGACTAATGAGCTCATTACAAAAGGATCATAGTAATTTGGTTGTAACATATTGTTATCCAGCTTAAATACACTGCTACCAGTACAAAATCCAGGCGCTGCTGCAGCACAAGAACTGCAGTCAATTCGTTCCCAAGAATATAATGGATTTGTTGACGTTCCGCCATTACTACAAACATAATTATTGGCATACTGTATAGCCAAATTTTGATTATTCAAAACAGGATGATTATCCACTCCTTCACCTAATCGCTGCTGATTGCATTGCACCCATTGTGGAAGTGGCGCCGTTTGGCCAGAAGTTGCGGTGGGAGCATTACAATAATATTCATTAAGGCCGGTAGAACTACTTAAAATTTGAGCATTTCTAGCGGCAGTACATAGTTCAGCGCGATTGTTAACGCAAGCAATATTTTCAGTTCCGCGGCTATTGCAAGATGTCCACCTGCCACGCTGACAGATAGCTTGGCCACGAACGTCGCCTTCCAGGTTGCAAGTTAGGCCATCTTGCCAAATTCCACTGGCCGAACCGGATGGAATTAAACAAATGTACCGATTGTCACGAATAGCACCCTCTACATTGCAATCATACCACGTATTACTTAAGCACAGATACTGGCCACTAGTAGTCAGGCTGTGATCAGCGTAACAAACATCGACATTACCTGCTTGAGCCGCGATACAATTGCTAGCAACTGAACAAAATCCCCTCAATGGAGAAAATACCGTAGCGTGTGCCGTTCCATCAGCACTAACGATTCGACGCTGTACAATTTCTCCTTGAGTTTTCCATTCAGTTCCATCACAATAAGTTCTGCTGCCTAAAGATACACCGGTTAATGGTGTGGTGCAAGGCAACCATCTTGAACCATCACAAGCATTTCCTTCAATTACAAAACCAGTAAAAGAACTTCTACACAAAAACCAAGCTCCTTGCTGGCTGCAAAGCATATTTTGTAAATTACCGGGTGGATTTTGATTATCAGTGATTTCAGCAGGAACATAACATAGTCCCTGTCTAGCACAAGGATTACTAGAAGGACAACAAGCAGAGTAACCAGAAACTGTACCAGGCTGAAGTTGGGTACCGTCAGGATTATTCACAGCTGTAGAAATCCAACTCGCTCCAGAAACACTTTGGCAAGAAGTTTGATCCGGCGCTAAGGTAGCCAAGGCTTGCCCCACGGCCTGCTCTCTTGAGCTTAGTGAAAACAAAACTGCTACTGCGGTGATTAACACCACCACAATTATTCCAATAATTAGAACTTGCTTGTTAGCTTCGGCTTTATACATCCACTACCACATCTCTTTGAATAAAACAGAACTTTCTAGTCTATATAAAGTTTACTTTTTCTCGGCTTAAAACTAAGACGTATAAATCAGAATCAATATCACCAGATTGTAACAAAAAATAATTTTTATTATCAGGAAATTACTACTCCCTGCTTTATGGCCTCGCGAACAATCGAAGACAGCTTCTTCTTTTTTTCAAATTCCTGTGGAGTATAGGGTAGGATATCCACATCTGTTGGCAATTCCCACAGTTTAACCAGGCCAGAAATTCTTTTAAGCCAATGCACATTCTTAAATTTACTGGAGACAATAATAAAATCATAATCGCTATTTTTCCAATAAGTATTCTTGGCCCGGCTGCCAAAGAGGATTATTTTTTCCGGAGAATATTTTTTTTTTACTTGAACTACAAAAGGTATTATTTCCCCCTTAATTTTCGTTCTATCCATTCCAAGACCTCCTTACTCCTAACAATTAATCCAACCGTATTTTCAGTAACATGAATCCTAGAAGGCAAATCTACGTATGCATCTGGATAATGATTATGAACAAACTTAGGAGTCAACTCCTTTAAGAATGAATAATATTTTTGGGGAATAGGGGTATTTGTAGCTAAATAAATTAATGAATGGGATTGTGGCATTTCTCCTTTCTTTTCATGTAAAAATAACGCTTTCAAAGCTTTTTCCACAGCCTGTTGACAAAAAAAGGCCGCAATATAATATTTTTTTCCTTCAAAGTTATATTCAGCACCATCAAAATCATCACGTGATTGTTCCAGCCAGTTCTCCACTTCTTTTCTCATAGATTACCAAACATTAAATAATTATATAAATCTTCTTAACAAAAAAAAAGCGCCACAGGCCGGATTCGAACCGGCGATCCCAAAGGGACAGGATGTTTGGTATTACAGGAAATCTGAAAGACAGACTCAATAGCCCTTAGCAATCCTGCGCTTCTTTGGAACAATAATCCAAAGAATCTGCGCAATACCAGGCTATGCGACTGTGGCAACAATTACCACACAGATAGCTGGTGATATTTAAAAGTTACTAACCAAAAGTTTCTAAAACTAATCCAAATATCATAAAAAAAAGGTTTATTAAATAAAAACTAAATTACTTAGTAATTACACTTTGCTGCTGCTGCCGGTGAATTTTAGCAAAGAACGGCACTGCTACTACGTAATCTTCTCCGAAGCCAGCAATATCTCCTTCAATAGCTTCACAGGTTTTCCTTAACTTGGAAATAGCTCTTTTTAATTCTACAATATCTTTTTCTTTTAAAGGCTTGATATTAATTAGAGCAATAGTTGAGCCTTCGCGCAAGACATCTAAAATCTCTTTAATGTCCTCAAATTCTTCCATCACAAACGGACGCACCAACACTCGCGATTTTTCATCATTAGAATTATGCGAATTTAACTCAACGTATTCATCACTTTGCGGCTCGTATTCTTCCTCTGGCTCCGCTGGCTTGATAAATTTTTCTTTTAATTGTAAAAAAAAATCCTTCATTTTCACACCCTCTCTTGCGATTTACCCTCTTTAAGGAGTAGATAGTCCTCCTATATAAATGTTTTTATAGTCCAACCATTACGATGTCAAATCAAAAAGGTTAGAATAAGCTTTGCCTTTCTTACCATTTCGTTTGAGGTAATGCACTTCGGCTCTAGGCAAGCGAAATGTGCCCAGAATATTTAATTTAGCGCGAATATTATAGGTAATGATACGTTGTTCATGCACTTCGCACTCTGGCAGCAGCCAGAGGACTTTAGTGCCAGATTTTCCCTGCCTGATTTCCTTCGGTTTCATGGTGCCCAGCTCCAAACTTTTTTCCACATTAGCTATAGCTGGAACTACATCTACTACTTCCAAATCACGAAGCTGTTTCCTAGACTTATTTTTAAGCTCTAACGTCACTTTTATCTCGGAAAGGCCGCCACTGTCGCTGCTCCTCACCGTTACAGCTTTTTTTCTGATAATTGCCGGTGGCTGCACTGCAGCATAAAAGCCGGCCAGCAATAGCACCACAAAAACTACATAAAAGATTAAACGATAATCAGTAACAAACTCCACTTGAGCCGATTCGCCTGGTTTTAAAGATTTTTCCCAAACTAAGTACCTTTGGCCTCCATAAACTATAAACTCTCCTCCGCTAGTGATAAACAGAGATGCAAATAAGGAAACAGGAACCCGCACTTTCTGTGTATTAAGGACATTACCTGAATTAGTAACAGTTACTTTAGATGTAGTCTTTAAAAAAAATGAATCTTCATCTACATCAACAGCAAATTCTGGAACCAAAGTGATTACAGTGATATCCTTTTCCAGAACTTTGATAGTTTCACCTTTATTTTCGAAGACAAAAAATAACTTGTAATCTTTAGGCTGCAAGTAAGCGCTAGGCTTTAAGGTAAATTCTATCGTTTTCTCGCCTAAAGGCGGTAATTCTACTGGAATTTCTTGATTAAACTCGGGAATGGCGCTCTGAATTTTAACAATCATGCCAGTTAAATCCAAAGCATTCTGATTTTGCAAAAACAATGTAGCAGCCACGGTGTCCTTTGGATTAATCACATCATCCAGATCTAAGGTAGCTTTGATTACAGGCAAATATTGGATAGGTTTTTCCGGGCCAAGATATACTTTAAGAAATTTTTCATAGTGTCCACTGTAATCACTATCAATGGTAAGCTCTACTGAATAAATTCCCGGCTCCAGCTTGGCGGTAGGCTGAGCGCGGATCTTAGTAGTATAAGAATGGCCTGGAAGCAAGATAATAACTTTATCGCTTAATGGCTGCGGATCAACATTCCAGCCGCGGGATTGCAGGGAATAAATGCTATAACGCTGGGTATAGCGAGCGCTATTAGTAACTCTTAACTGAAACAAAGCTGATTCTCCAAAGCTAATCCTGTCTTGCAGGGGAGTGATGACTATGCTGGTGTCTTCAGTCGCGCTAGCCGTGGCCACTTCCAACGCTATCAAAAAAAATACTGCTATTAATGTTTTCCACCGCACTGCTCCCACCTTGCCCTTTAGGTCAAGCACTTATATTTAAAGACTTCTATGAACAAATATAAGATTTACGACAATAAAATTATGATTAAAGGGGAATTATGCTGGCTTGTAAACTTTAAGGATTTTTGAAGCTAACCTGCAAAACAAGTTTTATTTTTTCTTCAAAGAACATAATAGGCATTATTCGATACATTTATATATCTCTGTTTATTCATTTAAGCTAGAAAAATGAGGTAAAATGATGAACGGCTATTTATACAGCTATGCTGTAGTTACAGGCCTTACCAGAGGTTAAGGGAATGGCTGGCGGCTTTAGGGGAGTAGTTTCTTTGCTTGATCGTATTGGTGTATACGATATTGTTCTGCCCTTCTTACTTATATTCACTATTGTTTTTGCTATTTTAGAAAAAACCAGAATTTTTGGTGTCGATAAGTTAAAAAGCGGTGAGGAGATTACCAAAAAGAACATTAATGCCATGGTGGCTTTAATTATAGCATTTCTAGTGGTAGCTTCCACAAGATTGGTAGCCGTGATTAACGAAGTTATGGCCAATGTAGTGCTATTGTTAATCCTAAGCATCTGCTTTTTAATGCTGGTAGGCTCTTTCCATGGCGACAAGCCTTACAGCCTGGAGAAAACCGGCTGGGCTGTTTTTTTCATGATCTTGATGTTCATCGGCATAGTGTTGATTTTCCTGAACGCTTTGGGCTGGCTGCAAAAAATCTGGGATTTAATCAACAATTTTGACCAGGATTGGGCCGCAACTTTGATTTTTTTGATTATAACCATTGCCTTTATTGTTTACATCACTTGGGATAAAAAAGAAAAACACACGGAAGAAAAAAAGTAATCACAGTAAAAAATAACCATTAGGAGGAGATTGCCATATGGCCACATATCAAACCTTAATTCAATATTTCCAAACATACGGGGTGCTTGATTTCATACTGCCGTTTATCTTAGTATTCACTATCGTGTTTGCAGTATTGCAAAAAACGAACATCCTCGGCCAAGGAAAGAAAAACTATAACGTAGTGGTAGCCTTGGTATTAGGGCTATCGTTTGTAGTGCCGCACATTTTGGGAATTTACCCTCTGGGGTATGATCCGGTAGGAGTGTTAAACGAAACTTTGCCTAGCATTTCCCTAGTGGCAGTAGCCGCAATCATGCTGCTAATATTGCTGGGAATTTTTGGCACGGAAGTATTAGCTCCCGCTAAAAGCATTATTGCTTTTATATCATTGATATTCATTGTTTACATCTTTGGCGCTTCACTTAATTTTTGGAGAGGCCCTTACGATGTATTTTACTGGTGGACTACCGAAACCACAGAACTACTGTTAATAATACTGGTCTTCGGGTTAATTGTATGGTTCATTACCAAAGAGCCTAGCGAACGTAGAACTATTGGCGAAAGCGTGGATGACATCTCCGGCATCTTAGGCCGATTCTTTGGCCGCGGCGGTGGAAATTAAACATGGCTACAATACTAGATCTGGGGTTAGTAAGCGGTTTTAGTATTGTATTTTCTTGGATCTTAATTTTTGTAATTATTTTCGCAGTGCTGCAGAAAAATGGATTTATTACTAAAAGCCTAGGCTTAAATGGCGCTATTGCCGCCATAGCCGCTTTCTTGGTATCGTTCTCCAAGCCGGCTGTGGCCATCATCAATAACATTATCCCGTGGTTAACTATAGCCATCATCTTCGGAATACTGTTATTGTTGTTATTCCATGTCTTTGGGCTAAGAGAAGAAGCATTGCCAGAACTGATCAAAGATAAGGCTGTTTACTGGGCAATTTTAGGAGTAGTTATTGTTATAATTTTGGGAGCCATCGGTCAAGTATTTGGACAATCTTTCACTGAAGCTGCTTTTGAAAGCGGGCAGGTGGCAGACTCAGAAGCCAACGGCGCTTCTACTGGCAGTTTCCAAGCCAACTTGTATTCTATCTTATTTAATCCCAAAGTGCTGGGTGTAATAGTAATCTTTGTTATCGCTGTGTTTGCGGTATTTTTGTTGACAACCTAAGTTAAGCCAGTAAGATTACAATATTTATGAATTATATTTAAGGTTATAATAAAAATTAATTTATTTCTTCCTCTTTTCAGAAAGGTATTTTAATTCTTTAACATTTTCCACAAACTCTGGCACTACATCTTTAAACACTTTGCTTACCGCCTGAAGTTCCGCGCCAACATCCCTCATTCGGGAATCGTAATCTCCTAATTTCCCTAAAACTCCTTGATGCAGTATCGCAAAATCTTCCTTCAACTTGCGCAAATCAGCCAACATGCTGGTTTGCTTTTCCTCTACCTTCTGCTTCCATTCTACAATCTTCTTAACTTCAGCAATCAATTCGTCCCATTTTTCATCAATCAAATTTTCTGTTAACTCTTCTATTCGTTCATAAATGGAATTATCGGCTGAAGGCTGAGGCATCAGAGAACGAGCAAGTTCAGGAGATCTTCCAGGATACGCGGGCTCCTGAGGCAGGCTTAGATCGCCTTCCGGTGTAGGCACAGGTAAGTCGTCCAAGGCAGACATCGCTTCAGAAACATGTTCCTCGGGATAACCTTGCTGAGTTAATTCATTGTTGATAATACTGTCAGTTAAGCCTTGGCTGCGCATGGCTCTAGCTTTGAACTGCATATTGTTAGTTGGCATGGTGGATCACCTTTCTTTTATGTTTTTTAATTGAACGTAGCTTTTTTCTAGCATAATGCCTGCGCTGAGTGCGGCGCCGCGCAGCTTTCTTGACATAGATATGCCGCTTTAAGACTTTTTGCACTCCGCCAAGGTGATCTTCTACAATTCTAGCCACATCACGCTGAGTGACAAAATTAAGCGGGTTCCATAGGTCAACATATTTTTGCAAAGTAGTAAGCTCCTGAGAACTAGCAGTTTGCTGCAGTTCTCGAATAATTAAATCTGTCTTTTGCAGAAACTTGTCCTGTTGGTGTTTTAATTCTAATTGATCCTCTGCAGCTGTGCGCAGTTCTCGCTTGAGAGAATTTTGCTTGGTTATAAAATCGTTCTTCAAAACTTCCACCTCTCGCAGCAAGTTATTAACCTTACTTTCCAGGTTTTTAACCCAGAGGTACATCTTAGCTGGAGTAAAACTGGAATCTGATTCTAACGGCGCTAGCTCGGGTGGCATCATCAATTACCTCTTTAGTTTAAGAACTAGGTAGTAAAGGTACTTAAATATTACTACTTTTTTAATCAATAGCCTGAAACAAATTGGGATTCTAATTAACTTCTCATTTAAGAAACAAAAATTCACTTCATGCTACAGAAAATATAATAAACCGCTGCGCACTAATCCCCATAAAAGATGGTGCTTCCTAATAAAACTTGTTTTGAATCAGAAACATATCATGAAGGAGAAAATAAGATTCTTAAAATTTCCGCGGAACGGTGTTCTTTTCCACCGTCCATTGAATACAGCGCTATATGCATGTCCAAGGTAATTGATTTGCTCTTAAGCAATTCTGGCGTTACCATCATAATTATCACCCAACTTAGGGAATATGAGTACGATTACAGCCAGGCAACATTATTAACCGAATTAGCCCAAACTTATAAGAAATTAAATTATGAACTGCGAGAAAAATTAGCCCAGTTAATCAGCGATCCTGAACATGAACGATACATCGGCAGCAGTTATAGCGAATTTAAAAGATTGTTGCTTAACCGATTAAAAGAAGACCCTTTTGCTGCTTTTGTAAAATTAAAGCGGATGGAAAGAGCCGAGAAAAATAAACTAAATAACCTTCTAGATGAACGGCATCGAACTTGCCAGCAGCGCCTTCTTAATCTTATTAACCAAAGCATCGCCTCTTTAGAAGAGTTAAAGTTGATTAAACTGTTAATGCCCCACACTAAAGATTATACCCTGGGAGGGCGCGAGATTTACGGCAATATTTTCCATCCCACCACCAAACCTGATTTTATGTATACAAAATTGGTTACTGATTTCCCGGATGGAGAACTAATTGAAAGTTACCAATTTAGCAAAGATACGGATGCTTGCAACGTTAACATCTTCGGTTTTACGGACAGTATAAAAACTTTGTATCATCTGACGCCGCCGGAATTTCTGTTTGAAGAAGAGTTATATGAATTGCTAGATGATGCCAAAAGAATCATGTCTGAGCATACTCCTACTAGAGAAGAATTTGTCGACCCGCAGCGAATGCGGGAAGTTTTTTTCAGCATTGGCAAAGATTTGCTGGAAGATCTAACTAGACAAAAAAACATCAAGCTCTCTGAAGATAAATTGGACCGAATAGCTAATGCCTTGCTGCGCTACACCGTAGGATTTGGCTTAATTGAACTGCTGCTAGCCGACTCTAAAATCCAGGATGTAAACATCAACTCCCCTAACGGTGAATTGCCTATTTTTATCGTTCACCAAGATTATGGCGATTGCTATACCAACATTTACCCTACCCGCTTGGAAGTGGAATCATGGGCTACCAAATTAAGGCTTCTTTCCGGCAGGCCGTTGGATGAAGCCAATCCCATTTTAGACACCGAACTAGCAGTTAAGGGATTTAGGTCCAGAGTTGCCGCGTTATCTCCTCCCTTAAATCCTGTCGGCCTGGCCTTTTCCTTTCGCCGCCATCGCGATTACCCCTGGACTTTTCCATTATACTTGCAGCCTAAAATTAATTACATGAACTGCCTGGCCGCCGGCCTGCTTAGTTTTATTATCAATAACAATGCCACGATCTTAGTAGCTGGCACTCGCTCTAGCGGAAAAAGCAGCCTTCTGGGAAGTTTTCTGATTGAAATCCCGCGCAGAAGCAGAATTATTACTATCGAAGACACCTTTGAACTGCCACAGGAATCCTTAAGAGAGTTAGGTTATAACCTGGAAGCGCTTAAGGTAGCTTCGGCCTTGGCTGCTCCCGGTTCGGAAGTTGATCCGGCTATAGGCATCCGCTCCACCTTACGGCTTGGTGATTCAGCCATTTTCATCGGTGAAGTTCGTTCTAAGGAAGCTATAGCCTTGTTTGAGGCCATGCGTGTTGGCGCTGCTGCCAATGTAGTAGCTGGAACTATCCACGCCGATTCACCCTATGGAGTTTATGACCGGGTGGTCAATGACATCGGTGTTCCCAAGACTTCTTTTAAAGCCATCGACATTATCGTAACTACCAACCCGGTAATTTCTGGATTGAAAAAATTCAAGCGTATTTTAAAAATCACAGAAGTGCGCAAGGAATGGAATGATGATCCATTGAGAGAAGGCGCTTTTGTTGATTTAATGGTTTATAATGCTAAAACAGACCAATTAGAGATTACAGACGATTTGAAAAATGGCAATTCTGATATCCTCAAACGCATGGCTGGAAATATTAAAGAGTTTACCGGTGATTGGGATGCTTTATGGAACAATATCCAGTTGAGGGCTGATTGCAAACAGGCACTGTTAGAGTTAGCTTTAATTCAAAATAATCTTTCTTTACTGGAAGCAGAAATGACCATTAAAGCCAATGACAAATTTCATCTGCTTTCAGAGAAAGTAAAGGAGCGAGAAGGGCAAGTTACCGCTGAAAGGGTTTTATTCGAATTTAAGGAATGGTTAAAGAAAGAAGTGAAGTTAAGGAACACCAAATAACATAGCTTTTAGCTTAAAAGGAAGGCAAGATTCACTAAAGAATAACAAATCTCCATCTCAAATAAGTGTATCTCTGGTTATATTGTAAACGGATAATTTATCAGTAACCAACTATTAATTGCCACAGCAACTTTTTTAAACCGCTAACTACTACTATTCCTAGGTGCGCTAGATGGATTCTAATCAATACCAGCAATTAGTTGAAGAATACAAAAAAG
>CAZRCV010000002.1:47928-64710 GCA_964598745.1 uncultured Methanosarcinales archaeon | reverse complement strand
ACAGAGTTTGGAGAGCCATCTCAGCAGGAAATCAAGGTAACATCTCAAGAATATGAAGAATTCAAACAGGAACTTTACCCTGCGCGTTATTCGTGGTATGAACGCAATTGCAATCGCGCGGAACATATCCTAAAATTAAAAGCTAGCCCTAATAAATCTCTTCCATTACAAAAAGACTTAACCATAACCCATTTAAACATAACTCCTTCCGGAGTAATTTCCTTTGCGTTTATTACTGCCTTAATGGTAATGTTAGGTGGTTCTATCTTGGCTGTCGGCCTGCCCCTGGCTTTTGGCCAACAACCATTGATGGGCCTGGCGGTATTTTTTATTTTAGCTGGGTTAGCGTTAATCCCCATTTTACAGAAATTTCCCTCCTTTATGGCTAACACCTGGAGAATGAAAGCCTCCAATCAAATGGTGGAAAGCATTTTTTATATGGTTACTTATATGCGCCACACATCTAATTTGGAACGAGCCATAGGTTTTGCCGCAGACCATCTCGACTCACCCTTGTCTCTAGATTTCAGGAAAATTTTGTGGGATGTGGAAACTGAAAAATATTCAACCATAAAAGATTCCGCTGAATCCTATTTAGAATTCTGGAAAGAATGGAACCGGGAATTTGTAGAAGCATTTCATTTAATAGAATCATCACTTTATGAAACTTCAGAACAGCGCCGGGTTTCCCTGCTGGACAAATCCCTAGATGTAATTCTCACCGGAACTTATGAAAATATGCTGCATTATGCGCACAATCTGCAATCGCCAATTACTATGCTGCATATGTTAGGAATCATTTTGCCAATTTTGGGATTAGTAATCCTGCCTCTGGTAGTAAGTTTTCTTAGTTCAGCTGGCAACTCTTTTTCTGTAGCTATCTACATCGCTCTGCTGTACAATATTAGTTTACCCCTCGGTGTTTACTACCTAGGGCAAACTATTCTTTCCAAACGGCCGGCGGGCTATGGAGCAACCGATATTAGCCAAGAACCACATCTAAAAAAATATAGAAATGTTAATTTTTCTTTGAGTAAACAAATCACGATTGGTGTTAACCCTTTATTTTTCAGCGTGATGATTTTTGCCGTGCTGGGCATTATCGGCTTAAGCCCATTAATCCTGCACTGGCTTGACCCCCAATTTGAGATTAATATTAGCGAAGGCAACTACAAGCTGCAAGAATACATTTGCCCGCCCAGTTCTTCTTGCCCGCCTGACAATAAAATTGGCCCTTATGGGCTGGGCGCTTCGATGTTATCTTTAGTCTTGATTTTAGGAATGGGCTTATCCACTGGAGCTTTTTTTGCCCTGAGGTCAAAGAATGTAATAAAAATCCGCGACAGGACTAAAGCATTGGAAGATGAATTTTCCTCTGCGCTGTTCCAGTTAGGCAATCGCTTGGGAGATGGGCTGCCAGCAGAAATCGCCTTTGCTAAAGTAGCGCAGGTCATGCGCGGCACTACTTCCGGGGATTTCTTTAACATTACTGAGAAAAATATTACTCAACTGGGAATGGGATTAGAACAAGCTATTTTCGATCAAAAAGTTGGAGCAGCAGCTAGCTTTCCTTCTAAAGTAATTGAATCTTCCATGAAAGTTTTGCTGGAGAGCATCAAAAAAGGGCCAAGGATCGCTGCCCAAGCTCTGCTTTCCATGTCCCAATATATCAAAGAAATTCACCGAGTGGAAGAGAGGTTGAAAGATTTAATGGCTGACGTTATTTCGTCAATGAAATCGCAAATAAAATTTCTGACACCAGCCATAGCTGGAATAGTCATCGGCATTACTTCCATGATTTCAACTATCTTGACCAGGCTTTCTGCGCAGCTAGCGGCCTTAACTGCCGAAGGAGGCCAGGAAGTCGGGGCTTTTGGCGGAATTTTAGACATCTTCGGAGTGGGCATCCCTACTTATTATTTTCAAATCATCGTAGGCATTTACATCGTTCAATTAGCCTTTATTTTAACTAAGCTAAGCAGCGGCATCGAGAATGGCGCTGATCCTTTAGGCGAAAGATACGAATTAGGCCGAAACATCATTCGCAGCACCTTGTTGTATTGCCTGATTGCGGGAGTAATCATGATCTTGTTCAACTTATTTGCAGGAATTATCTTTCAGGGGACAGTTAACATTTAAAAGTAATTTTAAAAAGAAACAATGATTTATTTTCTAAGATTAAAAAAACAGCTAAAAATTTTTATTAGGGAATAAACTATCCGCCTACTCCTATTTTCCATAACTCTGCAAAGTAACTACGTTGATTCTCTGCCATTTCTTCACTTTCAATAATAACAGCAAACGGCTCTTTTGTCCAGGATTGTAAAACAACTTTGTCAGCATATATTATAGTTGCTGTTGGTGATTCTAAAGTAATAGGCATAAATTTATATTTGGCGTATTTCAATGACTCCATTCTTTTTCCAACTTTTTCCCTTGCTTCTTTAGTGTTATTATACAAAATCTTCATTACCACTTTTCTTTTTATTCTTTCCTTATGCCATTCTTCCATAAAGGCAGGGATCACCTCAAACGATGAACGAGAACTGCCATAAGCTAAAAATTCCTTCGCCCTTGAACGTAAAATATCATCCATAACTGCTTTCATCCCTTCTTTTCCTTCATAAACTGCTATTTTTGGCCTCTTAACACCTTTCATCTTTTGTAAATTCTTCAATTCTGGCAATACTTTAGTAACCGCTTCTTCTTTTTCACGCAAAATTCTCAGTAATTCCTCCGGATCACCGGCTCTAAAAAATTTCTTATTATCTCTGACTGAATAAGAAACCAAGCCAATATCAATTAACCGCTCTAAAATATCATACACTAATGTTCGAGGCAGATTACTCTTTAATGCAATATCACTCGCCGCAGAATCGCCCAGCTCCAAACTGGAGAGATATACTTTTGCCTCTTTCTCCGATAAGCCAAATTTTGTTAAATTTTCAATCATGTTGTAAATAATTTACAACAAGTATTTAAATATTTCTGTCAAACTACGATGAAGTGATTAAAATGAAAAACATAACCAATATTATTGGAAGACGGAAAACTCTAGGAACGCCAGTTGGACAACCTTTCTTAGTAGAGCGCATAGTCAGTATACATGAACAACCAGTTTTAGGGGTTCCCTTTCCTTTTGCAACTGTCGGGCATTTAATAAATCGATATGCCTCCAAAAGTGGATTAGAGAACAAGTGCAATGCCTTCGCCTGTTCTGATAAGCTACATGAATATCTCATGGTTCAAGACCCAGATAGCCCTAGTGTTCTTAAAAGAAGCGCGTCTCTGACACGTGAGATATATGCAGTACAATTGTATAAGGTTGAAGAGGCTGACTTAAGATGACTGAAACAGAAAATAATATTTGGACTGACATTCGCCGATACGAATGGAATTGGGGATCACCCTTTTATGACCTTGATGAAATCTCTAAGATTATTTCAGGATTATTAGGTGGTTTAGAAGTAAGTATGATTCCTGTAAGATACGATATTAATCTTGGTTTTTACGTTATCCCTGAAAGCATAGGTGTTGAAATTACTCTTCAAGAGTATCCACATTCTAACTTTGTTCGGAGCATGGCTACAGGAAAAGACAAAAAGAAAGTAACCACAGTCCAGGAAACATTAGAAAAAATAATCAAAGATAGAGGTTACAATACATATGCTAGCTATGCGGCAAATCCCAACAACGATACCTATGATTTTTTAGGTAAAGCTTACGGTGCACTAAACGGACTTGGTATTAGGCATTGATGTGAGTTTGCTCTCTTGCTTCAACTAAAAACTTCTACAACCTCTACAACCAAATCAATTCATAAAAGATTGCAGCGACAAATTAATGACATTCTCTTTGGCTTGCAGTTCTTTAAACTTAGGCTCAAGCTTGAAGAATAATTGTTCATTAAAACAAGTCCGCTGCAAGGGAACGCCTTTATGTACTATGGAAGAAATTAAATCTGAAACCAATGAACAATGTAAACTGGTTTTACCTGAAATTTCCTGGAAAGTAAGTGGCGCTTCTTCGGTGTATAATGTCAAAAATATCTTCTTTTCCAACTGTGTAAGCGGTTCAATGGCTTGTTTAGCCTTGGCAGATGATTCCTGCATCTGCAACAAATCCATCCGCTGGGAAACCTTTTCAATTTTAACTTCTAATTCCTGCAAATAATCCAGCATAGCCTGTATTTCAGAAGTATTTTCATTAATGGCTAAAAGGTGCTCTTCCAGCTGTTTCCTGATGGCTTCAAATTCCTTTTTCATTGAACCAGGTAGCTAATTCCTGCTTAGCTAAAAATATATTTAATCGACGGTAAACACCAGAGCTTACCGTTGTTATCCTACCAACCCCTAGCTAATTAGCATTTCTTTTAGGTTTAAATAGCTTTCTTTTTACTGAAAAATAGTACTGGATATTTAGATTAAAACACCATCACAGCTAACGTTCTCAGGCAAATTTCTACTTTTGCGCCAATAAATCCAGCGGGCTGATTACCTTGCGCAGCTGCTCCCGGCTAACTTTAGTATAAATTTGCGTGGTTTGCAGGTTGGCATGCCCTAACAATTCTTGGATAATTCTGACATCTGTTCCTGCCTCTAATAAGTGAGTGGCAAAACTGTGCCTTAATTTATGCGGAGTTATCTGTTTACGTATTCCAGCTTTGGCCGCAGCTAACTTAACTATTTTTTGCACATTTCTGGCGGTTAAAGCCAACCCTTTGCTATTAGTAAAGATTAATCCATTTCTACCGTGAACAAACTGCAGTAATTCCTCACGAATCTCCTGAGACAAGATAAAGATGCGGTCCTTGCCACCCTTGCCATGGCGCACCCAGCCCATGCTGTTGCCAATTTCCAAATCTTCCACTTTCAGCTGCAAACATTCAGATAAGCGTATTCCTGAAGAGTAAAGCAGCTTAATTATCAACCTGCTTTTGTTGTGGGTTGCTGCAGCCAGCAGGCGTTTCATTTCCTCCATTGTTAGAACTTCCGGCAATTTTCGGGAAATTTTGGGCGTCTTTAAATTTACAATACCCTTCTTTAAAATTTCGTCATAATAGAACTTTAAGGCCGCCCTAACTAAGGAAACCGAAGCATGGCTCCATTGCTGCTCAGAGAGCAGGTAGGCTAGATATTTCTTAATATCAGCCTCATTAATCATAGGAATCGGCTTTCTGATAAATGCCAAAAAATTTTTATTTTGGTAAAGATAACTGCTAACCGTTCTTGGTGAAAACCCTCGCAATTTAAGTTCTGTGGCCAATTCTTCCATTATCATTAAACGAACTTTAAACTTTTTAAAGTTGCTTATTCTTGATAGAACTTTATTCTTATTAATAACATCCAATTGAAAATCTACTTAGCCAATAGAACAATAGCAAAGGATGCATCTAAAAGATAGATTTAAATTAGTGAATAAATTCTAGATCATTATTGAGCCAAGAGTTAATTTTACTATTAAAGCGACTTAATATTATTCATCAGCAGCCTGTGAATTTAAAACACGCCGGAACATCCGATTTTTACCTGGATATCAAAAAAGCCTATGGTTATCCATCGGTGTTAGATTTAATAGCTAAAAAGATGTGGGAAAATATTGACAAAAATGTCACTTGCATTGCCGCAGGAGGATATGGTGGCTTGCCTCTCGCTTCAGTAATTTCGTCACAGAATAATTTGCATTTAACTCTCATCCGGGACAGGCTTAAATCGCATGGAAAAAGCAGCTGTATAGAAGGATACGTTCCAACTGGACATGACCGAATCGTGATTGTGGATGATGTTTTCACCACCGGCGGAAGTTTAAGAAAAATAATCAAAATTCTGGAGCCAACCGGGGCGGAAGTCACTGGGTGCTGTGTGGCAGTGAAAAGAGGAGAAGGAAAATTGCCTGTTCCTTTAGTTTACTTATTAACTAAAAATGATTTACTTTAACAAAAAAAAATATTAAACAATAATTTATAACGGGCGATTAATTTAGCAACTAATAATCACTGTCGAGATCCTCATCTTCGTCATCATCACTGTCGTCATCTTCGAAATCATCATCACCGGTATCTTCAGAGGCGTCGCCATCAGCTTCGGCATTGTCTGAACTATCATCCTTACTGCTTTCATCTTCACCGGAATCATCATCACCATCTGAGTCGTCATCGTCAGAATCTTCATCGTCCCATTCGTCTGCTCTAGGAACTACCATCACTTCTTCCTCCTCTTCTTCATAACTAACATTTTTGTCTGTATCCATTATATTTACACCCCGCGGAGTATATTTTTTGTCAGTGAGAGCTAGATTATATTTAAAGTTATGCTTTTTTGTAGGAGAAGGAAAGAAATAGCAACTTCAGGAACATATAATTCACTTTAATTCTTTTAGCTTCTTAGTAATAGGTATTTGGTTATGGCAGTGCTGGCATTCTACTACATAAGCCTGCACACCTTTGACAGCTTTTCTTTTATACGGCGCAACTGATTCTCCTTTTTTGCGACAAGTGGGGCAAGTGTACTGAGCTTCCAGCATTAAACTTTCCTCGTGCTCTTCTTTTTTTTCAGAATACCCACAGTTAGCGCAAACATATTCATCAGACCTGGTTTTAATTTTTCCATTTTCTGCCGGTTTGCCCATCCTAGTTTTTTTGCATTTGGGACAAAGCTTGCGGTAAACCCAAGCTAAAACACTGCCCTCATTATTTAACAGCCGATTGGTAAAATATAAGCAATCCTTCATAGAATCAGGAGCCTTTAAAACCATCATTAATCCTCTTTCAAACTGTCCTCTAAACCTTTTCTAGTGTAACCACCCAGATTATCATCAAAAAAATACATTAAACTTTGAGGTGGATATTCATCTTCTCTGTTTACGCCAATACGAACTAATTCGGCCTTATATCTAGAACTAAAGGCATCAATTAAAGGCGCATCCCGCGCTAAAACTTCTAAAACTGAAACTGATAATTCTTCAACACCCTCTATTCCATAGGACATTGCTTCATCAGAATGTAATTTAGCTGTAATTGGAACCCTAGTCATAATCGTTTTACCTCCATGCAGATGGCCGGTTTATTAACCCGTATATAACGCGGGCATTCCGTCCAAGGTAAATTTTTACTTTTACAGTAATTTATAATACTTTCCTTTTCCCCATTAGTGGCGAAAGCCACTACCACTACCAATCCTTTGTCTTGAGGATGAATAATATGGAATGATTTTAACTCGCCAATGATTTGTTCTCGTTGATGGTTAAGAAATTCGCATCTTGCCTTAAGGCTATCTATCTTTTCAGCAATCTGATTAAGAACAGTTTCATCAGTTAATTCCCAATAACTAATTTTTTGAAATAAATGGTTATCTTTGCAAGACAAAAAACCTCCCTTGCCGGCATCAATTAATTTCCATTTGCCAAAGCTGCCAACTAATATATCTGCATAAGAGCCTAAATTTGAATCAGTGCCGATAGCTCCTGAAACATCAATAATCACCAGGCAACCATACATTTTAGCGAGTTGGTAAATTTCTTGAACTGGCTGGTCCGCAAAATATCCTCCTGGCTGCTGGTATAAAATAGCTTGATACTGCCGTGTTCGCAATTTTTTTTCTAAATCAATTAAATTAATCTTGGCTTCATCACAAGCCACCTCATCATAAGTTTTAGCCAATTTCTTATAACTTATCCAGCCGCCTTCCGCCGGAATTAATATTCTTGCAAATAGCCTTAAAGCGGCTTTAATAGCAGCATCGCCTCGGGAAACAATAGCTATATTATTATGATTAGTTAGTAACCTAAGTTTTTCCTTTATTGCTTCGGCCATGCTGGAGTGGCTGTTTAGCTTGAACATGGAAACTTAAAACATAAGTTTATTTTTAATTGTTTACCAAAACATACCGCAACTTCTATATTTAGGTCTAGCTTACAGCAATCTTTTTAAACTTGTCAATTAACCAAACAGCATGCCTAAAGTAAAATCCAAAAAGGAGTCATCTGAACAGTATTATCCTGAAGAAGAACAGGGAATTATTCCTGAAGAAACACACGAAGAATTGCTAGAAGAGATTAAATCCGACCAGCACGAAATTGATCCGCTTACTTCTGAAGGTAGAGAGACATTAGTTGAAGATGATGAAGTGGAAACTTGGGAAGCCGGATTTTCTGAAGGAGCTAGCCAGGAAGGCCAGTTAGGAAAAGATGCCTTAACTGGTGAACCATTGCTGGATGAAGACGAAGTGGTAGAAGCAGAAATTAAGGGAAGAATTTACCGTTTTGTTAATGAAAAAAATGCCAAGAAATTTAGATTAAAATATGGTGAAAAAAAGTCACGACTAGAGTAAAAAAATTTATAAAACTAACTTACCGTAGTAGAACTATGATATTTTCATTGGTTGTTGTAAAATAGTAAGGTATTTAAATCCAAGTACAGACCAAAAGAGGAAATGGGTAAAATAGGCTTCGGTTCATCAGATAATGGTGATAGTGTTAAACAGACTAATTCTTTAGAAACATTAAGCCGGATTCTCCAAGAAGTTGAAGCAGAAAGTCGCCAGTTAGAGCAGGATCTGAAAGCAGAGATTCAGGATATCCACCATTTAAGGGAAAATATCACTATTTTAGAAGGACAGGTTCTAGAAGCTGAAAAATATTTACAAACCAGGCGTCAATTAATCCAACAAGCATTAGCTATGGAAGCTTCTCCTAATTTAGAAATAGCAGTAGCTAAGGACCTTTTAAACAGAATTAGTCATCTCGATCAGATTATTGTAAAGAAAATTAATTTGGTTAATTCTGAGGCTAGGAAATATATTCTTAATGAAGCTGCGCAAATCCTTACGAAAAATGTGCATAACCAGCAACAGGTGGCGGCTATTGATGAACTAGCTAGAAAAGTGTTAGCTTCGGTTATGATCATATACGCTGAATTAAATGCTCATGCGGAATCTCTTAAACGATTTGAGGGATTAGTAGCAGTGAGAGAAAACCTGCCTAAAGCCAAGGCTAGAAGGGAAGTTGGGTTTTAAAAGGAAGTTAAGGTATTTGGGAAGTTCTTAAAATAATCTTTTAAGTAAATCTTTATAAATTTGTACCAAACACAATATGACTTATTGTAGATGAGTTGTATAAACAGTGTTGGAAAGGGTAAGATTATTTCCAAATGTTAGAATTGCAAGAGAACATTTTATACCCACCGAAACAAAACTGGACTTACCGGATGTTGAAGGTGACGTAACTTATCGCGGTTATGATATTCATTACAGTACTGCCGGTGAAATTATTGTTCGGTTTGATATAAGAACTTAAGTTGTTAAAAAATTTTGTTTTCTACCGTGGAAAAAACCTGATGTGCCCCTTACTAGTTGAGATAACATTAGAGAAGAATTAAGTTCGAGGACAACTTTTTTAAATAGCAGCTTAATCTGGACTATAATAGAAATGTGGGCGGTAGCTTGCCTGAATCTAAACAATTTGAGAAAATAATGGAGGCTAAATATGGGAATGTATAAATACGTTAGGGAGATGTGGAACAAACCACAGCAAAATCCACTATGGCGAGAACGTTTAATTCAATGGAGAAAAGATAATTCGACGGTTAGGTTGGAGCATCCCACGCGAATTGACCGAGCCAGGTCTTTAGGCTATAAAGCCAAGCAAGGTTTGGTAGTAGTCCGGCAGCGTGTCAGGAGAGGCGGCCACCGGCGAGAAAAAATTAGCGGCGGGCGCCGTTCCAAGAGGTTTGGTAAAAGGCTGGATTTAAAGAAAAGCTACCAAGTGATAGCTGAAGAAAGAGCGCAGAGAAAATTCAGAAATTTGTCGGTGCTTAACTCTTACTGGGTGGCTGATGATGGAAGTTACTCTTGGTACGAAATCATTTTGCTGGACCCAGAACATCCCGTAGTTAAATCTGATCCTCATTTGTCCTGGATTAGCCTACGCAAGAATAAAAGCAGAGTATTTCATGGTAAAACTTCAGCTGGCAAGAAAAGCAGGGGCTTAACTCGCTGATAAATTAATTTTTTTATATTTATTTTGGCTTTTTTTTAAAGTGAGAATTATTTAATTTTACCAGATAATAGAGAATCTACTAAGAAAAAATTAAACTCCGCCCGTAGCAGAGTTACAGGGTGTTAAACCCACACCGGAATAAAGATACATCACCTGTGTTTTGCGAGAAGGTATTCACTAGAAATGCATCTATCTTAACCCTTAAAACAGCCATTATGCATATACCCGCAATTAACCAAGACTTTAGTTCTGTCTGGATGAGAATTCAATCTTTCCCTAAATCTCTGCGGAATTAACTCATTCCAAAATTGCCCAATATATTGCATAAAATCTAGATTTAACGGCCCATTTTCAACTATCCTTCTAGCAGTAGGAACATCAACTTCAAGATCTCTGGCAATTGTAGAAATATTTTTTAGACTTTCTGTAGGATCTGGCGCCGCAGTTAAAATAAAATTAAGATAAATAGCATAAAATTGATCTTCGGTTATCCCAGTTCGGCCTGTGACATGCGCTCTTGTTTCAGTTGAAAGAACCGTTGGGTCTGTAGCTTGGAATACTGGAATTCGAAATGTGGTGGCTACCTGTGTAAGATACCACCAGTTAGCATCGCCTAAAATCTGATTCCTTCTACCACCTTCTAAAAAAAAGAGCCAGTCCTTAGGTCTGGCGATAACTTGCCGCTGGATATTCTTCCTAAAATAATCGAATGGGGCACGGGACTGATGTATTTCTCCTAGAATATAGACTTGTTTACCATTTACAACAGCTCCTTCATAATGAAGTGGTTCGTCAACATAATCTGCTAATTCAGGAATTCTTAACATCTGCTCATAATGTCTTTCAACTCTCTTAACTGCTCGTTCTAGCGGTGATTTTACCATTTTCCAGTTACTACCGGTCTTTTTTCTTTATAAATGTTTTGTTACAAAGTAGCAGCAATAACACTTTTTCTGAAATCCGTTATTATGCCCCAAGGCAGTGAAATGACTGAATAGCGACGGAAGATAAGGCGTTATTGTAGCTTAGTACGGCTGCGCTTCTTAAGGCGAAAACTTGAGGCGTGGTACTGTAAAGCAGGGTAACTAGCCTATCTTTTTTCAATCGGAACCTTTATATAATACCTTTATTTAGGTATATTTATACTAGAAAAAAGGTATTTAAATGTTAACTCCAAAACAGATAAAAATATTTGAAGCATTCTTGAGAAGACCCTATAAAGAGCTGACTTATAAAGAAATAAAGGACTATTCGAAAGAAAACTCAAACTCCATAATTCAAAACGCAATAATAAAATTTCTCACTGAAGACCTTGTGAGAAAAAGAGAAGTAGGAAATATAATTTTGTATACGCTGAATCTGGAGAATAGCGCTGTTTTTTCGTATTTTGACATACTAACAAAAGAGAAAATATCAAATCTGGTAAAAAATAGTTTAAAGATAATCAGAAGAGAATTTTTTAATATTGAATTCATATCTGTCGTAATTTTTGGATCTTATGCAGAAGAAAAACAAAAAGAAAAATCAGATTTAGATATCGCAATCTTTGTAAACTCGGTAGAAGATAAAAAGAACTGTGAATTATCTATGAAATCTGCGGAATTAAAATCAATCTTACCGCTTGACGTTCATGTAATAACAAAAGATGAAATGATTCATATGTTAAAAGACAAACATGAAAATTTAGGAAAGCAAATAGCATACAAACATCTCGCAATTCAAAATCCAATGATATTCTATTCAATACTTGCGGAGGGAATAAACAATGGATTCAAAATTGTATATTCATAGGGCAGAAAACGAGATAAAACTTGCAGAGATTATATTTGTTATAAGCGAAGAACCAAACATTCAGAAAGAAACTTTCAAAGTGAATGACCCAGAAACCTATTTTAGCGCAGTAATTGCACATAGTTATTACAGCATATTTTATGGAGCTAAAGCGTACTTGACAATGAAAGGAATTGAAGTATCTGCTCCAGAAGAACACAAAAAATCATTTGATGAATTCAAAAAATTTGTTGAGAATGGAGAACTCGGCGTTGAACTTCTTAAAATATACCAAGAAGCACTAGGTCGAGCGGAATACTTGTTAGGAATTTTCAAAGAAGAAAAAAAGAAAAGAGGGGAATTTACATACAGAACCATGCCTCAGGCAAACAAAGAGCCAGCAAAAGAAAGTATAACACACGCAAAAACATTTTACAAACATATATTCGCTATTTTAAACGGAGATAAAAAATGAAGTTTGAGTTAGATGAATATAATCGTGGAATTACTGATGAAGAACTTATGGCAGATTTAAAGAACCTGCGCCAGAATTGGAAAAAATCACTATTGTCAAGGTTCTCTATACTTATCTTTCCTGTAAAAGACCAACCAAACCATAATCATCCTTTCCAATGATCACATCACAGCCAGTAAAATCAGCTTTCATCTGAGGCGAACGCTTGAGAACCAAAACTTCCGCCAATCGGCCGTTCTTTTGAAAACGGCGAGCTAAGTCTACCATTTCATATTCAGCTGGGCCATCAACACGCAAGACCAGGCGACGCCAACCAGGATGAGTTAAAATCATAGACTGTAACTCTATTTCTTTATGCCTGACATCAAATTTAAACCAATCAAAGCCGAACTTATCAGCATAAGCTTTTACTACAGGATGGATATTAGCCGATAGATAGCCTTTTTCTATCCCCTGCGGCAAAGCTTGGTAAAATTCTGTCACGCCAGGATACAACGAACTGTCAAGATAATCAGGAGTTAAAAGCCGTTGCAATTCCTCAGCTACCTCCGGCCGCAGTGCGGTTTCAGAAGTTTGGTATAATGTATCTGGCCTTCTTAAAATTTGGCGTTCAAACCGTTTAAAGCGCCTTTTTTTAGCCGCTTCCAAAGCTACGGCGTCACGACACAGCTTAGCTGCAGCCAAAGACATAGCTGTAGCTGCAGCCCAGGAAGCATAAGTTAAGCTATTAGCGGCAGTCAATCCCACTCTACGAAATACCAAATCCTCGGCTGGGCTAAACCTAGTGTCAGTATAATCTAAATCAGAAATGCAAGCATCCGCGCTGCAAATCATTCTTTCCAAGCCAGAAGCATTAATTTTGCTTTGAGTGGGAACAGCTACATTAGGGCATAATATTTTCATGGTTACCTAAACCCCAAACCAACCCTAAATCGGTATTATTAGCAAAATGAGGGATTTATATTTAAAATCTACGCCTAAAATTTAGTTTCAGTGAAAAAGCCGCTGTTCGACAAGTTTTAAATAATTTTAAGTTATCTTGCTTACTGATTATGCTGGAATGGTTAGTGGCCGGTTTAGAGATTGTTTCCAGAGATCCGCTTTGTTCCAAAAGAACAGTCATAACAGCTATCCCGACAGTGGCAATTCCAGCAGCGTTTACGGCAATTGCCAATTGCGCTAGAGCCGAACCAAGCCGTTTTAATCCCAATAAAACCGAATTGGCGGCGATAATAAATGATCCACATTCTGGGCAAGAGCAATATGTTAGAGCTGTTAACCGCTGGCCTAACCAAGATTCCATTTGGCCCATACTAACCAGCAAACTGGCTCGTGAACGTTTCGCGCGAGTGGTAACTTTAATTGACACTATAGACCTGGAAAAATACCTTTATGATGATCCTGATGATCAGAAGTACAACCCTTGTTCTGAAACTAACTTCAAGCAAGGAAGAAGCGATCCAGGATTCCGGCATTGTTTGGAAGAACGAACTAAGGGTATAGATGCAGATAATCCCATGACTTGCCGCCATTTCACCAGGAAATTTATGTGGAAATATGGAAAGGAAGGAAAATTACCCCCTTTTTCACAGTCTCATCCTAGGTATAAAGTTGCGCCGGCTGACAGGAAATACCTTATGCCTCTTAGAGAAATAGAAATTATCTTTCCTGAAAAAATTACTCCGGATTCTTTAGGGATAGAAATTAGGGAAAGGCCACGGCCGCACGCCGTTATTGGCATTTGGTTAGGCAATAAACCGTTATCTCAAACTGCTAAGGAAGAAACTGTTAACTATCAAAATTGGTATATCTTTGATCCGCAGACCGATGCGCGTATTCTCAACCCGCCTTATGATGTGGGACAAGTAAACCCAGGAAATGTTATTTTGATTTATCCCGAACATGAACAACCTTTAGATCAAGCTACACCTCGGCCACTGGAAGTGGAAGAATCTTCTGGTTACAGTTCGACTTTGGCTTTCACTGTCAACGCTAACCGCTATATTATCCCGGCAACTTTTTTAGGATCGCGTTACCTTACACAATTTGTTTATGAACACGCTGCCCATCATAAAAATCTAGCACCATTATTGGATTACTTTCATTTAACTTTTTCCACTCCCGGATTGTCCCAGCTAGTGCTTAAAGAAGCCCAATTTTCAGGTAATTTCACAGAAATGGAATTAAAAAGTTTACAGGGCTGGGACACTTTTTTGCGCAGTCATGAAGCATTAAGCTTGTCATCCTCTAGCCATAACATTATTAAAACTTTTTTAGCCAACAGAGAAACTTTTTTTGAACGTCCAGGAGTAGTTAATGGCTGCAGCGAACCTGGGTTCAAGCCAGCCTTCCAATACTTAGAACGGCAAGGAATGCTAACTTACTCTGAAAGCTTAGCTCGCATCATGGCCTGCCCTGATTAAAGTATCTCCAAGAGCAAATAAAGGCCAGGATGATGTTATCACGTTTTATTAACACCTTTGTTATACAAATATTTATTAAACAGTTAATTTTTGGAGAATATTATGGCTGGAAATAAATACTTCTTTGCTGCTATTATTGGCCTTGCTTTAAGCGGATGTGAACCACTTAATAGAGATTTATCTCCAAGGTATCAGGCAATTAGGGGAACAGTTTTTAGCGAAAGGTATATGCCTGCTGCCTATGGTTGGGATAGTAAATACTCCTTTTCCATAAATACAGAACATGGTAGAACGGTATTCCAAGTTAAGGATGCAGAGTTGGGAAAAAATCATATCGACAAAGAAAGTATTGATGCCTTGATTGAGCCTGGAACAAAAGTTGGAGTTGAAATCGACAGTTTAAGGCCGTCAGAACAACAGGTTTACACTGTTACAGCAGATAGAATTAAAGTCCTAGAATAATTCTACAATGCATCTAAAATTTGGTGCGCATTAGTAGTAGCCAGATAATTATCTAGTTTACTGCTGCCTAATTTTAAACAGAATTTTAACTGCAGAGCTTTTTTTTCGTTATTAGAAACTCGCGCCAGCTTGTCGGCTAAAATCAATCCGTAGGGATAACCTAAAAACAAAGCATCACCACAATTATCCAGCAAGTGGGGAAGAACATCCCTATTACCATCAAAACGAAACACAGGCCTAGCCTTATGATTTAATTTTACAAAAGCTGTTTCCTCACCTACGGGATAAATCCAACTGCCAGCGGGCCCGTACTGATTTAATATAACTGAACAAGAATTTCCTCCGGCCGTGCATAAAGTAGAAGATTTAGCAATAGCCGCAACGTTGCAAGGCAAACTATGCAAATATTTTTCTTCATTAGTTAAAGTTTTTTGCAGCGTTCCATCCAATACTATAAAATCTGCGCTAACAGTTTTAGCCAAAGCCAGTTCAGCTAACCTTCTAGCTACTGAAGTTATTTTAGTTACTGGCGCCCTTTCTTTTCCGATTATTATTGTTGGATCATTCGAGGATAAAAACAAATCAGTTTCATCTACTAGAACTGGGTGGTTAGTAAAGATCTTACTTTCATAGTAAAATTCCTGTTTTGGATATACTGCTTTAGAAAATAAATAAAATTCATTAACCAATTGTTTAACTTTTTTATCATTGTTGAACCACACTGCAGCCACGCGAACCAAGGATAAACAGAAGTTAGCTGCCGCGATAATTTCCGCTTGCCCGCCATCGATAAAAGCAATAGTTTTAGTTTCTGTTGGCTTAACGATGCTCTGAAATTGATTCTGAGTTATTTTTATTAAATTATGATCATAAACCAAATAGTCCTGATGATTATTAGCCATTACTTGTTTAATTTGATCCACAATTTTATCTAGCATTAAGTTAGCCCATTGAACCGACATTATTAAGGTTATGGTAAGGAGTCAAGTTAAATATAGCACCACCAATAAGTAATAAACCAAGAAAGGTTTAAATATACTCTTTTAAAATAGGGCTAAAATGGTGCCATTTTCACAAGAACAGTTAGAACGATACATGTCTAAGTGTATCGAAACAGCCTTGGCTGTGCCTGCTAGTCAAAAACCATACTTGCCTTACGTGGGCGCACTACTGGTTTCTAGTGATGGAAAAGTTATTTCTGCCGGAGCAAGACACCTATTAGCAGGCACTAAAGTAACTATTCATGCTGAAAGGGATGCCATTGATAGAGCTAACCTGGACTGTCTAGATTATCCTTCCGGATTAGTACTAATAACTACTTTAGAGCCATGTTTAGCCAAACCTAACAAAAATGGTGGAAGAAACGTCATATTAGATTCTTGCGCGGATTTAATAAGCAAGTCTAAAATCAGAACTGTAGTTCTTGGTGCTTACGATAGTAGTGATTTTGTCCATTCCAGGCGGGGAGAAGATTATTTAAGACAACATGGCGCGGAAGTAGTCTACGTAGACACTTTAATAGAAAGAATCATGAAAGAATTAATGCCCAAATCAGCAATGGATGCATTTCGCAAAGATAGGCACAATTATTACTACCCGCAAAGACATTAAGATCTGATTTATTATTTTCATTCGAGAATTCGCTTAAGCGTTTAATTT
>CAZRCV010000002.1:20581-47828 GCA_964598745.1 uncultured Methanosarcinales archaeon | reverse complement strand
ATTAGAGTTTAATCAGGAAATAACTTTTTTACTACTTCATCAACTTTTTTAAAAATCTTTGTTCTTGGATCTTTTTCATCAAATCGTGATAAGAACAATTTTGCCAAAGATTGCATGTACCATTTTTGTTTTTCTTTATTTCTATTAAAACGATTCCAAACTTCATCACCAATCCGTCGATATTCTTCTAGTGTAAAACCAAAATTGCTTAATTTGTCGGCAGCTGCAATTAACACAACTTCAATTTCTGATTTTTTGAGGTATTCTATAGTGTGCACCTTCCTATTTTCCCAAGTATCATTTTTATTAGGTTCACTGGCGCCCTTGACCAGAGTAGCTATACGAACACCAAAGATTTTTACCAAGCTCTCATAGGCAGTGTTAGTATCTTCAAGAGTATCGTGTAATAAGCCTGCGGCAACTATTTCATCTGAACAGTCTGCTTTAATCAGAATCTCTGCTACTTCTTTAAGATGAAAAGCCAAGGGAAACCTAGTACTTTTTCTAACTTGCCCCCGGTGGGCTTTAACAGCATATTCTAAGGCATCAAAAATTATTTGCTTTTCCACCTTATCTCTTATAATATGCTTCTTGGTTTAAAGCTTGCGCTAAAATTTGGCTTAAATCTTGGAATGAGCTATATTGCCCTGGGCCTTTTTCTAATAGTTTCATTCCTGTGGCAAAAAGGCCTAACTTAGCTAAATGGTCTGTATCCCAGCGCGAAAATGATAAATAAGATTGGCCAACATAAAATGCGGTTCTGGCTACTATGGTAGGATCAGCAAATTGGTGAAAAGGACTAACAACTAAATTGGCAGTTGCTTCATTTTCTTCTCTGGTGTATCCTGAGTCATGAATCTGGCAAGCAATACCAGCAATAACTCTGCCTAAGTCTTTGCCAATGTCACCTAGATCATTAAGATCAGCCCTTGGATCTATGGCTCTCGCCATAGTAGGTGTAACTAATACATTAGCCGTATTTAGATCATTATGAATTACTGTTTTAGGGTAACCAACCAGCACCGGTATCCATGAACCTAATACCTGCTCCAACTTCCCACTTAACTTTTCTGGGCCAAGGCCACGGTATCTCATGGAATGCGCTAGTTGATTTTGCCCGTTACCAGCGCCCAAGGTTCCAGCATCACTGTTATAAACTCTAGCCAAAGTTTCTCCTAATGTTAAACTAACATTTCTGGTTGTAGCAAAAGGTTGGCGGTAAACTGTTAGTAAGTCTTGCCCTTCCACAAATTCCATTACCATTACATTCCGGTCATCTACCAGAACTTCAGGAAGAAATCCTGGATAAACTGAACAAAGATTTTTTTGATGCGCGATTTCCTTTTCTGGAACTTCATCGCATTCGTTTATTTGTTTAAGAACAACAGTTCCATTTTCAGTATAAACTACAAAAACCTTGTTAGACGCGCTCCACCTATTTTTAACTTTTTTTGGATCAGCAGTTATAGGATTAGCAGAGAAGAATCTGCCCAAGGCCGATGATTTAGAAATAATGTCATCTACTTCATCCTTATCAGCCATACTATCGCTAAAATTTCACTCTTAATATGTATTTATTTTATCGAATAATTATATTTAATTAGTTATCGTAAGCGTAAAGAAATAAGCCCCTGCCGAGATTTGAACTCGGGACCTTTACCTGTTTGTGATTGATACCAAGGTAACGCCATTTTGCGCTTCGTGTATAACTACACTTAGTACCGCTAGGCCACAGGGGCATAGTTAGGTTAAAAATAGAAGTTCTTTTTAAATTAATCTGTTAACAAAAAAGCTTTTAGAAGTTATTTTTAAAAAAACAATTTTTCTGGATAGCAAACTCTTTAATCGTTTCATTATCTGGCTCAAAAGTAAACGTAGCAGTAAGCTTTTCACCTTGCAACACTAATGGCAGCCAATGCTTATCATCAGCCCACATCTGATGAAAAGGAATCTGAGAATAATCAAACCAGGCCGGCTGCATTTCATCGCTTTCTTCTGCTTGGTTTTTCCATTGGCCGGCTGTAAAAACATGAACTATTTGATTCCACTCCGGCTGGTGGGGGAAGATAAAGGTTAATTCAGCTGCCTTAACTAAATTTTCTTTAGGCGCAATGATGCTACTCTCCTCCTGCAACTCTCTAATTGCAGCTTCAATGATAGTTTCATTCACTAGCGGCTTGCCGCCGAAACCATTATATTTGCCAGCGCCAAAACCGCGCTTTTTCATTCCCAAGAGGATTTTATTATTAGACAATAAAAGACATAATGTAGCCTGTTTCATCACGACTGTAATTTAACAATAGTTTAAATGGATTGCTGTAGCAAAGAAGATAGTAAAAATAATTAAATTCATTTCAAAAAATAATAATGCCGAGGAAGGGAAACTCACCACACGTTAATGGCGTATTGGATTTGAACCCTCGAATCCACTAAGGAACAGGATATCTGCCCAACTGATGCACAATTGGTGTTCTTAGTGTCTTAAGTCCTGCGCATTTGACCAGGCTTTGCTACCTCGGCGTTAAATCAGGATTAAGTTATTTGATTTATAAACCTATCTCTTTAAGAAATTAATCTTTATCCTTGGGCAGGAAGTAGTTGTAGCCTTGATAAACCAAGCGCCCCACACTATGGATAAAACTTATCAATCGCCTCATTCTGGCTATAGCATTGTTTATGTGTTCCATGCTGTGATTTTTTGCTTCAAAATAATCCAGCTCTTGGTTTATTTCCTTCTTTTTACAAGCCAGCTGCAAAGCTTTATCGATGTCCTCGGCATAGACAGATTTCATGGTTTCTAGATAATTAATTTTTATTATCGTCAATAATTTAGTTAAATCTTTTTTTTGTTCTGATGACAGCGCCAGCTTGGCGCAAAAGCGAGCCGTTCTTCTAATTTCATCAGCAATGCCTTCCAAATAATACCCCATAAACAAGTAATTTACTAAATCAATGCTGTTGAGATTGAAATTCTTTAAGGCTTTCAAAGGATTGTCTAAGTTGTATAATGCTGCTCGGTAAAGTAGATAATACAAACGGTTAACATCCTTGTCGCGGTCATTAACATTTTTGTAGCCATCTTCGCTGAAATCTTCCAACACTTCATTAAGCATAGTTCTGGTAACCATGTCCATTTTTCTAACAATTTCATCCACTGAAACCTTGTCCATGTTCAAAAAATCCTTGGCGATCAAAGAATTGGGTGTTTGTTCCATCACCTCCAGAGCGATAAGGTTGTGGAAAAATGATTGCAGTTCGTGGATATTACTTCTGATGGAATCACCTTTAAGAATAATAGAACGAAAATTTAGAATATAACTAGAATTAATTTCCCGTTGGATGGTTTCCAGGTTTTTGCCATCAACTAAGATCACCTTAGTTTTTTCCTTAGCTTCTTCTTGCGAGTCCTTGCGGCTTAAGATTAAATTCTGCCCATCATCTTCTAAATGAACTAAATCACCTTTCTGCAACTTGTTCTGGATTATCCAGCCCTTAGGCAGTGAAACCACAAAGCTATTTTTACCGAAAGAAATTAGCTTTCTGTATTCCTTCATGTTTATTAGTAATTGTATATCCTACCATATACATACATAAATATATAATGTTTATGCAAAGAAGTATTATATTAAATAACCCGAGAACAGGATGTAGCCAGAATTCGGAAGATTAATTTTTATTAAGATTTAAAAATATCCCTCCATTTAACTTATTATCGTGGCTTTAGAATTCAAAATAACTCATCGTGATGATCCAGATGGCCTTATAAGCATGGCTTTGCTGGCTCGAGCTAGCGATTCCGTTATTAATCCCAGCGATCATTGTTTGATTTCTTACGATAGCGATGAATCAGCTTTAAGAAAAGCTCTGGCAGATATAGAAAGTAATGGCGTGATATGCGTTGCTGATATTAACTTCAGCCAACGCCTGCGACAAGCCGGAGGCTCCGATTGGGCTTTGCTAAGAGAACTAAGACAAAAAGCTACTGTTAAGTGGTTTGATCATCATGATGGAACCAAACAACAGCAGCCGGGCCTGGAACGCCTGGGTGTAGAAGTATATCATCCCGGTGATAAGAAGATCTGTGCAGCAGTATTAGTAGCTAGAGCTATGAATTGCCATGGAGATTATAACCATACTTTAGCTGGCATTGCTCAAGCCCATGATTACCAAACTGATCTTCTGAACAGAGCAGAAAGTAAGAATCTCAGGCTTGGCCATAAACTGCAAAAAATAATTTCCTTAGCCAATTCCCGCTCAGACTTATCGATGTTATTAGAACTAGTTTCTGGCCTGAAATCTGAAACAGTGTTATCAAGCAGCAGTTTAGCTAGAAGGTGGGAACAGGTTGTAGCTGAATCAGAGAAAGAAGCAGCATCAGCCTACCAAAAACTGGAAACATCCGTGGAACGGCGAGAAATTGCTGGTTATCAGGTGGCTTTTGGTTATTGTCCAGCCATTCTATCTCAAAAACCAGGATGGAAGCACCTACAATCAACAGTTGGAGATATCGCTGACATTTATGTGTGCCTATTCGCGCCGCCAGTGAGAAACCATATAATCATTCAACGCGAAGGAAGTGTATTCCCGTTAGAAAAATTGTTAACATATCTGGGAGGCGGTGGCAGGAACGGCGGTGGCGGTTATTCAGTAAACTATGACCTTTCTGCTGAAAGCCTTTCTTTGGAAAAAGACCGTTTAGCAAATTTAATTGAAACTATCAGCCCAACAGAAAAATCTTTAAAGTAAATTAATCTATAGAGTTAGATGAATTTCTCAACAAGTTTTGGCCAGATTAAAACAGCGATCTATGCTCGAAAATACCAATTTGCTAGTTTACTGTTATTGCAATTGATAGTTATTGGAGTTATCGTAGTGATCTCAGCCCGTTATCAAGTAGTTTTATTTAGCGATCTGCAATCACTGCTTGAACCGCTGCAACAAAGTGATTTTGCCTCCAACACTTTAGAAGCCCAAAACCAAGCCTTAAGCAAAATGCTGCCTTTATTACAAGGGTATCAGGATTTAGTTCAGCATGTTCGACAACTGATGCTGTGGTTGGCGATAACTTACTTTACCGGCAATGCTTTGTTATGGATGCTTAGCTTTAACTTGCTGCAAGCCATTCCCAAAAGAAGTTATGGAAAGATTTGGTTAAAATTCTTAGCTGCCGGCTGCGGCGCGATCTTATTAATATCGCTGTTGCTGTCGTTTATCTCCAGAAGCCTGTTTTCGCCAGAAAATATTGATACTGCGCTGGTTCGATCCTTAATCATATTTTTAGCAGTCTCCTTAGCGGTGTACTATATCTTTCTAACTGCAGCAGCGCAAAGCGCGGCCCAAACTTGGAAATCTTTTGCCCAACAATTAATTAAATCCTTGTCTAAACCGGTTGGTTCGCTGTTGTTATTTATAGCAATAATTATTTTGCTGGGCAGCAACTTGTTCTTGCTGTTCAAACTCGGACAGTCTTCTGTTTTATGGGCTGTGCTATTAACTTTAATCCTGGTTGTTATTCTGGTAATAAGTAGGCTGGTATTGATTAACAAGGTTAGCCTTAATCACAGCTAGCAATATGATAAAAACAATAATTATTGATACTAATGCCCTGATGGCTATTTCTGAATTTAAGCTAGATTTGTTTACTCAAATACAACTGGCATGCGATTTTCAGTATAAGGTTAGCGCATTAAGTGGAACAGTAGAAGAGCTGCATAAAATAATAACACTGCAAAGAGGCAAGTATCGCCGCGCGGCAAAATTAGCGCTGGATTTACTAGCAGCCAAATCTGTTCGGATAATAAATTCTTCAGGAAATGTTGACAATGCTCTAGTTGAATTCTCCATGCAGGGAAACTTAGTGCTGACGCAAGATTCAGCCTTAAAAAAACGGCTCAGCAAACCCTATCTAACCATTAGGCAAAAAAAATATATTGTAATTATTGTTTAACTGGGAGTTGGTAGTGTTTGTTAAATGGCTATCTTTAACATTCGCCTTTGCGAGAAATTATGCCACCCCTGCAGCAGTTCTAATCAATAATCTTACTTTCGCAGTATAATTAGAAACTTCACTCAACTGAATAGCAAATCTTTTAAATAATAGTTCTTCTTATGGAATCATTTTAAGATAAAGGTGATTTACTATGGTTGATATGTTGCATGATATTCCCAGCGGAACTGAAAACGAAATAAATGTAATTATTGAAATACCTCAAGGTTCACGCAATAAATATGAATACGATAAGAAGCATCGGGTGTTTGCCTTTGACCGAATTTTGTATTCACCTTTCCATTATCCGGCCGACTATGGTTTTGTCCCGCAAACTTACTGTGAAGATGGCGATCCATTAGATGCTTTTGTAATGATGCGCGAGTCAACTTACCCGGGAATCTTAATTAAAGCCAGAGCGCTGGCAGTAATGCGCATGATGGACAGCGGCGAAGCTGATGACAAGCTAATTTGTGTCCCTATTGACGATCCTTACTACAGCAACCTTAAAGATGTCAAGGATCTGCCAGAACACTTTTTAAAAGAGATCAAGCATTTCATGGAAAGGTATAAAGACCTGCAGGGCAAGGAAGTAAAAGTTTCCGGATTTGAAGGGGTTGCCAAGGCCAAAGAAGAACTAAAGAAAGCCATGAAAAGATATCAAGAACAAAAATAAACTTCTGCCAGAATAAGCGGAAAGTGTTGAGAATCTTGAACCGTTTTTAAAAATTATCTTTTCTTAATTTGTTGCCTAATTAAATGTAACTCTTGCTGTATCTGCTGTATTTCTCGCTCCGACTTTCTGTCAATGGCATAATCGTAGCGGAAAGTTAAACGGTCCCGTTCTGCCTGCCGGTTCTGTGCCATCAAAATTATTGGCGCCTGCATGGCTGCTAAACTGGACAGCAGCAAATTTAGCAAAATAAAAGGAAATGGGTCATAAGGCTTCTCCAGCAGGATATAAGAGTTAAGAATAATCCATGAAGCCAGAACTGATAAAAAGACAAAAATAAACTTCCAGCTGCCTCCAAAATGGGCAATGGCATCAGCGGCTTTTCGCCCAAAAGTAAGTTCTTCCCTAATTTGAAAGTTAGCTAACCCATTACCATTAAAGGATTTGTCACCTCTTTTACTTAACTTAAGCATCAGGCTTAATTAATTAAATTTAGTTTATTAATGTTTGGCTAAATCAGTTTTTTAAGCTATGATAAAATAACGCTGCTGCTGGCAATCCATACAGAAAAACCAGCATCATCAGCCAAACGGGCATTGGCAATAAAAAGTAAGCCATTATCACTAAGGGATAAGGAAGAAATAACGTCAAAATATTTTTTTTAAATTTTAATTCCACTACTAACATCGCTAGAGAAATTATTACTAATATTATTAAGCCAGGCCACAGTTGTTGTTGAATAAAGAATAACAGAATCATTAACTCGATAATTCCCAGCAATATATTTTTAGCAAATAGAAAATACTTTTCACCAGCTGCCAATTCTTCCTTAGCCAAATGGGAGATCAACAAACCAACTGCAAAACCACCCACCCCCACAATCAAATCTAAATACATCTTTTCACCTGCCTGACGCTTAATTAAATTGATTCCTCTTTAAACTGCCATTGAGATTTACTATGATTTTAATTCTTGTTTAAAATTCTTTAAAAACTGTTCCCAGTCAGTTTCGCTGATCACTGCGCCGCAGGAATCAGGATGCCCGCCACCGCTGGCATGCAGCCCAAAAATAGATTTCTGCAGCAAGCTTAACACATTTTTTCCGCGCAGGCTGCATTTAACAGAGTCGCCTTTTCTGCGGGCAATGATTACAGTCTTCTCGAGATACAACCCGGAGAGTTCATTAGCTAAATTAGCTGTGAATGACCATTGGTTATCCATGTAGTAAAACAATATCAGTTTGCTGCGGGTAACTTTTTTCTTGGCTTGTTTTAGCAGCTGCTCGAATTTATCATTAACTACTCTAAAACGGTGGTAAATAAATTTTCCTGCTGGTGTTTCTTCTTTAAAAATTTCATCAGGAGAAGTTATTCTCGTTAAGATTTTAATGGACTTTCTTACTTCTGAAGTTGGGCCCTTTTGCAAAAAGAACAGAAGCTTAGCCAACTGCCCTAACGGGCGCCGAAATAACATCGTGGGGAGATCTTCTATTTGATTCAGCCAGTGGGGATACATTTCTTTGAACCTTTCGATAAAATCAGGAACATAAAAATCAGCTAAACAGCCGGCTAGAGCCAGCCATAAATCTTCCGGTTTCTCTGAAACTTGGTAAGCCATACGAGTAGTTGGCACGTAAGCCAATGGATCACTAATTCTAGGATTGAAGTAATGCACACTCTTGATTTCCTGCGGCGGATGATGGTCGATCCAAAAGATTGGCCTCTTTGCCAAATCAACAAATTCTTGTTCCATCAAAGGAACATCTAACACAAAAATTTTATCTGGATTGTACTCTTCCACTTTCCGGATAAACTCTTTTGTTAAGCAGGAGGTGGTAGTCAAAGCATAATTTCGGCCTTCGCGATGAATCCGATACAAAACTAAAAATGCTCCCAAGCCATCACCATCTGAATCATGAAAAAATAGTGGATTTTTAGCTGTTTCCAACTCTTTTCTTAGAAATTCAACTTGCTTTTCAGTTAGCATAGCCCTAGAATCCAACGCTAATTTTTAAACTCTTCTCCTGGCTAGTTCAGTTACAACTTTCACCTTCTGTTCAGGCATGCTCAGTAGAAAATAAGTTATTATCCTTACACGAAGCGCCACCAAGTAATAGATCTAGCCTAGAACGAGGCTGCTTCCTCAGGGAAATCTAGGCTTTCAGGTTAAAATATCCAGTGCAAAATCTGATAACAACCGAACGAAGTGAGATTTTCCACGGAGCCGTTCAGGCAGAAGACTATTTAAAGCCAGCTTTGCAATAAAATTAAAATCTGGCAAAAATTTTAACATCATTCATTGGTTAAACACTTTATCAGTTACTTTTTTATACTTCTTAAATTATCTATAATGTATGCCTAAACAGATTCTAATTCTAGGTGGCTATGGCGGCGTGGGCAAAGTAATAGCCAAATTGTTGCTTGAACAGACCGATGTTAATATTGTTATAGCTGGCAGAAGAAAAGAAAAAGCTGAAGAGTTGGCAAGCAAATTAAATAACAACAGAGTTAAGGCCGCTTACGCTGATACTTCTGATGCAGAAAGTTTAAGGAAAGCTTTTAAAAATATAAATTTAGTGGTGGTATGCACTACTTCTCCTCATGACATACCCGCCATTGCTAAAATGGCTATGAAATTTAAGATAGATTACTTGGATATACAATTTGAGCCAAAAGTTTCTGTTTATTTGAAATCGTTAGAGAAAGAGATTAATCAAACCGGAAATTTATTTATTACCAAAGCTGGATTTCACCCCGGACTGCCGGCTGCTTTCATCAGAGAAGGCGCTAAATATTTTGATAAATTTGATAAAGCCACCATTGCTATGGCCATGAACTCTAAGTTTAATAAACCTGAATCTTTAATTGACTTGATTAATTCTGTCAGAAACTTTAAGGCGCATCTCTTCCGAGGAAAAACTTGGAGGAAAGCTAATTATAAAGATATAATAAAAGTTGATTTTGGAACTAAGGTCGGTGTTAAAAAATGTTATCCGATAGAAATGGAAGAGATCAAGGAAATGACTGAAGCCTTTAACTTAAGCGAGGCAGGTGTTTATGTTTGTGGATTTAACTGGTTTGTAGACAATTTAGTATTTCCTTTAATTGTTATCAGCCACCTTATTAAAAAAAACAGCTTAACTAAACCATTATTGGGGTTAACTTATTGGGGGATTAATACTTTTTCCAAGAAAAAAACTTATGTCGTTTTTCTCCTGCATGCTAATGGCCTGAAAAATAATCGTAACGCTACCTTGGAACTTAAAGCTTGGCACCATGACCCTTATTTCTTTACGGCTGTGCCTGTCGTTGCTTGTATAAAACAGTATTTAGGTAAAAATTTAGTAAAAAACAAAGGATTAGCCATGATGGGGCACATTGTTAATGCCGCTAAACTGCTTAAAGATATGGAAAAAATGGGAATTAAAATTAACATAAACTTTAAATATATTAAAACCAGAGAATAAAAAATGATAGATTTGATTGCTTCAGCCTACCAAAATCCAGTTTTAGGTATCCTAGGGCTAAGCGTAGCTGTGATCTGGGAAACGGTTTGGAAAGGGTTAGGGTTGTGGAAAGCCGCTCAATGCCAGCAAAGAAATTGGTTTATAGTAATATTAATAGTTAACAGTATGGGGTTATTGCCCATAATTTATTTAATCTGGTTTAAGAATGAAGCACCATCCACTAAAAAAACAGTTAAAAAAATAAAAACTTAAATGATCCTATTGTTAAATTTTGTAGTTAATTTTAAGCGGGTTGTTAATTCATGGCATTAGATATAAAAGAAGATCTAGGCCGCTTTAAAGATAAACTTAAAAGATTAAAAAATGACGGCTTGGAGCGCTACTTTAACCGGGACACCATGATAGTTCCCCGGCCGGATGGGAAAACTATTTCCGTGCCGATTGACACTATTTACATCCCTCATTTTGTATTTGGCAATGAAGGTGAAGAAGGCATAGGCCAAGGAGATGGTGATATCGGTGATGTAATTCATAGTGACGATTCTGGTTATGGTACCGGCCATGGTTCTGGCGCTGGCCATCACAATTATCACGAACTAACTCTAGAAGAAGCGGCTAAATATCTCAGCGAGGAAATGAAGCTGCCTAACTTGTTAGACAAATTTGGCGGGGATGTGGTGACAACTTCTACTAGAAAATACAAAACTATTCAGCCTGTTGGGCCACATTCTTTGCGCCATCCAAAAAGAACTTTCAAGCAAGGCCTGAAGCGTTCTATTGCTTCTGGCAGTTATGATCCGGATGATCCAGTGATCATCCTTAGAAAAGGCGATGAGCGGTTTAAAGCTTCAGTGGAGCAACCAACTCCCGGCACTAAAGCGGCAGTAATATGGATGATGGATTATTCCAGATCGATGCACAAGGTTTTACCATTTCTGCAGAACGTTGGTTGGTGGGCTAATGCCTGGATAGAAAAACATTATGAACAAGTAAAACATCGCCGTATACACTACGATAGTTTTGCTAAAGAAGTGGATCGCCCAGAATTTTTCAGCGCGGGAGCTGGCGGCGGCACTAGTATGTTAGCCGGGTTACAACTAGCTAAAAAAATTGCCAGAACAGATTATCCCCCAGAAGAATATAACTTATTCTTAATTCATTTTACTGACGGTGATTGTTTTGGGATAACTATTTCCGAAGAAGAAGTGGCTTGGCACCAAAAAATGGCTGAAAATTACCCCAACCGTTATTCCTTAGAAGATATGCCGGAAGTTGGCAATCCATTGACAGATTATTTAATACCGCGGAGCAATGCCATTTTTGTTTGTGAAGCCGGCGCTTATTATGGTAGCAACGGATTCAGCTATGGTGGTCAGGTGTACGAAGGAAACTTCAGCCATATGCTAGAAAAATTAGTGGAACAGCGGCCAGTGCTAGGTAAAAAACTGCGGGTTGTTTCATATAAGGAAGACGAAATTGCAGCTGAACCCGGCAAAAAAGTAAAAGAAACATTGCTGCATTGGTTCAGCTAAATTTCTTCGATCTCTACCCTTCCTTTGCTGGCTTTAAAACAGTATTCCTTATTTTGAGATAACTTAGCTATTTTAGTGATTAATTCTGGAAGGAGAATCCTCTCCCCGCGGAAACTAAGAGAAGTAATTATCGACGGAGGATAAGGCTGGGTTTCAAAAGATATCTCTCGTAACACTTCCGCGGCATCAGCATTATTTTTAGCAGCCACGGCCTCTTTAGTTTTTTGATACAAGAACTTAGCTATTTCATCCGGCAAATTTACAGCCGAAACTGAATTTATTCCCTGCAATCCTGGAGAAATATTAGCTTCAATAACCACTGGCCCGCATGAACCTTCCAGCATGTCCACTCCGCAGATATCGGCTTTTAAGGCTTTAGCTGTTTCTAAAGCAATAGCCATAGCCTCATTACTTAATGAAACTGGCAGAGGCGTGCCGCCAGAATGCAAATTAGACCGTTTTTCTCCAGTTTTAGCCTGCCTTTTCATTGAAGCTGCCACTTTGCTGCCGACGACTAAAGCCCTGATATCCGCGCCGCCGGTTTCAATATATTCCTGGACAATGACTGGCTGGTTCAACACGCCGAAGGCATCCAGTAAAGAAGAAGCTGAACTGGGAGAATCAGCAAACATCACACCCTTGCCCTGGGTTCCTTCCGGAAATTTCAGTACAATAGGATAAGTTATGCGGTTAAGCAATTGTTTAGCCGCTTCAGAGTTAGAGGAAATGTAAGTCCGAGGCATAGGAATGCGATGCTGTTCTAAAATCAAATGAGTTAGTAGTTTGTTATGCACAGTAGTGAAGCAACTGGCTGGTAAAGGCATGTAAGCTACTTTTCCCTCCAATAAGGAAGCCACCGACCGCAGCAAGTTAGCGTAACGGAAAGATCCTTTAAGATAAATACAATCATAGAACGGTAATGGTTGCCCTTCCAAAAAGATGCCACTATCCCTTCCCAAATTAACTTCGATATGTTTTAAGTTTATTTGGTCCACTTGGTCAAAGTACTTAGACATAGCTTCGGCAGTCATTAGCGAACTTTGGCTGCCTAGCGAAATTATTGCTGCTTTCATGGTTTGCTTTTTAACAATGGGTCAATGATAAATTTTCCTTTTTTGAGAATATTCTGTCCAATTAGCAGGGGATAAGTCATATGGCTGCGATCAGTTACATTAAATTCAGATTCGATAATTAAGCCTGCGATCTTAATAGTCGTTTTAATTATTGGCCGTTCTTTGATTCCAAAAGCAGACTTAACTACTTTGGCTGGCAGCAATGGCCCTAAATTAAGTTGTTGCACTAGAGAAGAATCAATGGAAGAAGAAGTAGCCCCAGAATCAATTCTTGCTGGCAACTTTTTTTGATAATTATTATTAAGAAACACTTCTTCAATCAGACCCAAGACTGGCCGCGGCATACTTAGCCTGTACTAGCAATGTTATTTAAGATTTTCTACTAATTTAACTGTTTCCAAAACATTTTTAAATCACTTACTTCTTTGGCTATCCAGGCCCTGGTGGTGTAGTCCGGACGTTATTTTAACGGGACAAACTATCATACTGCCCTTTCGAGGCAGTGACCCGGGTTCAAATGCCAGTTACGCTAGGTAAAAGGTACTTAAGGCAGGTATCCTAACTAAAAGTGTAGCGGTTTGAAAGTCCCGGCCAGGGCACTTATATTCAATTCTAATGCCCACCCTTGTTTTGGGGGTATTATTCAGTTGGGCACACGACTTCGAGTTCAGTGCCCACAAGGGCAGGTATTACCTAACTTTAAATAGAACTTCTGGTGGAGAAAACAACAATGGCAGAAGATGACATCTATGGAAATAAAGAAAGGTATGAACGAGAATTAGCTCACTTAACTGAGTTGTGCCAGAAACCAAAAAAGCAACGTAAATACTATTGTAAAAATCCTGAAAATTTGGTCTATTTTAAAAAATTAATTACTTATTTCGAATTGAAGGATCTGAGTTATATTCGCCGTTGCAGGGTGTTGCAGGTTCTTAAAATCATTACTTTTGTAACCGATAAAAAATTGGAGAACTGTACCAGGGCCGATATCAATGATATGGTCTGTTTTAGTCATTCAACTCACAAAATGGCTTCCAGTAAGAAAGATTTCATTAAAGATTTGAAATGCATCTGGCGTATTTTGTTTCCTGAACAGGATCACCAAGGAAGGGCAGATGAAACATTAACGCCTTACATTGTTCGCCATTTATCACGTAAGGTTGATAAGAGTAAAGAAAAATTAAGAAATGACCGATTGCAATGGTCTGAGTTTCAGAAACTGGTAACTTATTTTGCCAGAGATGCGCAAATGCAAGCTTATCTAACCTTAGCTGTAGAATCTTTGGGAAGACCGCAAGAAATGTTATTTACAAAAATACGAGATTATGAATTTCAAGACAATTTTGCTAAAGTTTACGTTTCTGAACATGGTAAAGAAGGGACGGGGTTTTTGCAATGTATTGATTCTTATCCTTTCGTTGTAGAATGGTTTAAACAGCACCCATTTAAAGATGATCCCAATGCTTTTTTCTTTATTAACTTGGGAAATAGAGAAAGATTCCAGCAACTGAAACCAGGCAATATTAATAAGAAAATACAGATTGCCTGTAAGGACATAGGATTAGGTAAAAATGTTACTTGTTATAGCCTGAAACGAAACGGAGTAACTTTCAGAAGACAAAGAGGTGATTCTGATGTGCAAATTCAACACGCTGCCAGATGGACATCTACCAAGCAATTGCAGATTTATGATATGACTACACAGGAAGATGCTTTGCAAATTGAATTAAGTAAGAGGGGATTATCCAAGGATTTTGATAAAAAGCCAATTACTTCTGCAACTAAACAATGTACCTTTTGTTCTTACAGTAATGGATTTACAGCAGATTTCTGTACTAATTGCAAAAGGCCATTAGATCGTAAGAAAATTGAAGAAATGGCTCAAGTACATAAGCACATACTTGATAATGAAGTATTGCAGAGGTTTGAAAGAATGGAGAGAATGTTTGAGAGAGTTTTGGAAAGAGGTTGAAAAGTACGTAAAACGGATTAATACGTAAAGTTTATAAAGAATCGCTGTCTTAAAGGAGTTGGTGATGTCATAATGACCATTGAAACTGCAAAAATGTCTGAACGAGGACAAATAATCATTCCTAAAGAAATAAGGGAATATATACATGCTACAGAGAATACTATCTTTACGCTAATGCCTCTTGATTCAGAAACGATCATCATGAAAAAATTGGATAAGGAAAAATTGGTAAAGGAATTTAAAAGTATTAGAAGTAAATCTAAACAATTAAGCCCAGATGAAATTAATGAGGAGATAATGCATGCGAGGAAAGCGAAGTAAAATCGTTCTGGATACAAATGTAGTAATCTCTGCGGCTATTTCCTCAGATGGTAATCCAGCCAAAATATTTGAAATGCTGATTGGGGAAGAAGTTGAAAATTTCACCACTATTGAAATCATTGATGAAATAAAAGAGGTATTTGGCCGACCACGAATTATGAAGTATCTTAGCTTAGTTGAGATTCAATTTATCATTGATACGTTCGTACGTTTTTCAACACAAATCGAATCTGCAGTAAAAATAAAGGCCGTGAAAGATGATCCGGACGACAATAAATTCCTTGAATGCGCTATAACTGCTAATGCTGATTACATTATTTCGGGTGATCCACATTTGCTAAACATAAAAGAATTCAGAGGAATTAAGATTGTTTCTCCAGCACAGTTTATTAGACATTAAATTTTGTTAGGTATCCTTCCCTAATCAATTCAGCAATACTTTTAGCTTGTTTTTTAGCTTCGGATTTAAGAAATTCTTTCTCCAACTGGGAAATCCTAATTGGGAAGACCCTGTTCTTCTTATTTTCTTTACTATAAAAGTTAGTTATCATTGCGGAGATCAATATTTAATTCTAATAATTTCTCTTCCGTCTTTTTTAAAATCACATCTATCTCTTTCCACATTTGTTCTCTAATAACAATAATTCTAGTCTTCCGTTCCATGGTAAATGAATAGTAAAAATGGCACGCCCTGCGCTTTATTTAGATTGTTTTTCTCAGAAATAAAGGCTACTACGACATTCCAGAAATCTTTAGAAGAGTGATGCTGTTTTATTCTAGTAATTAATGTTTCGGCTTCTCCTATATATGTTTTAGGCTTTCCTAATTCATCACTTTCACCAAATAAGAAATAAATGCCTACGCCTTGCAACTCTGGCCTGCTTGAAGCATCATTTATTTTACTTCTTGGGATTAATATTGCTTTACCTATTGAAGTAGTAATATCTGCAATTCTTACGCTTCTAGGATTCCCATCAGGATAATATATTTGAATAGTTTTACCGCGCATTATGCTTTCTCATTAACTGTCATTTATATACTACATTATCAGGAATCTTTATAAAAATTCTCTCTAAACATATTCATGATGAATAAATTACAAAGAAAACACATTTATTTTACACTTGCGCTAATTTCTGCCTTATTCCTGATAATTCTAAAAAAACAGCCTTGGGAATATGTGATGGTCTTTACAACTATGAAGGTAAAATAGCAAACATTGAGAACACATTAAAAAACCTTTCAAAAAAAATTAGAATACCAAATATTAATAAGAATTAAGAAAAAAAAATAAATTAACAACTGTTTATTGCGCTATCTTTTGGTTTATTAATCATTGTTGCTGTACGCCAAGAAAAATAGGCCAAAAATTCCTGTGGCAATAGCGTCATAAAACCAAAACTCGGTTCCGATACCAAAAACCGTGAATTTAAACAGCAATGCGCCCCAGCCAATAAAGTAGGCTAGTAAACCACAAACCACGAAAATCCACGCCAATACTTTCCAAACATTCATTTTTTCACCTTTTTATTTTTTATAACTGTTATAAAATTCTTTTTCATCACCATATTTTACAAAATCCTTATGATGTTCTGGCGCTTTGAACCCGGGATATTTTTGGTGCATAATTCCGCACCAATATTTTTCTGTTTCTCCTCCGATTGCAGAAGCATAATGCACCCAGCCATTAGCATAACCGCAATAAGCGCAGCCAATCTTTTGATACCAATTAAGGTATTTCAATTTATGCCGGTCAATCCGGATATAATTAGATCTTTTTACATATTGTAAACCGTATAATGGAAAACAAATCCGGTGATATAACTCCAACCAAAGGTCACCAATTATTAATGGTATAAAAATACTCCATATAAGCGGCAAGGAAACAATCTGCTGAACTCTTCTTTTCTTATCCTTAAGATATTCCACAGTACCAGCCTGGTTTTACAATAATAGATTAATAAAAGTTTTTTAATATTTAAACTATCGCACAGTTTGATATCCGTTTGTAACGCCTCGCTTGGACAGAACAATCTGCCACAGCTGGTTGCGGCGCGACCTGAAAGTGCCGACGCAGCTTAACAAATAGTATTTCCACATTCGGTAAAAATATTCGCCATACTTTTCTTTAAGCGTAGCCCAGTTTTTATGAAAATTATCAAACCACGCCATCAGTGTTTTATCATAATCCAATCCAAAATTATGCCAATCTTCCATAACAAAGATATTTTCAATAGACGCTCCTATTTGTTTTATTGAAGGCAGCATGGAATTAGGAAAGATGTATTTATTAAGCCAGCGATCAATCATCCGCACGGAACTATTCCCGCCAATAGTCTGCAATAAGAAAAGGCCTTCATCTTTCAAGCACTGGTGCACTTTTTCCATATATGTTCGGTAATTTTTGTAGCCTACGTGCTCAAACATGCCTAATGAAACTACATGATCAAACTTTTCATTTACTTCACGGTAATCCTGCAAGCGTATTTCCACTGGCAACCCTTTACAAAGTTCCCTTCCTAAATCAACTTGTTCCTTGGAGATGGTAATACCAACTACCTCCACTTTATATTTTTTAGCAGCATATTTAGCAAAACTTCCCCAGCCGCAGCCGATGTCCAATATTCTTTGCCCTTTCTTTAAGCCTAATTTTCTGCATACTAAATCCAGTTTTGCTTCCTGCGCTTGGCCTAAATTTTTGGCGCCTTTCCAATATCCGCAGGTATACACCATTCGCTTGCCCAACATTGCCTGGTATAAATCATTGCCAATATCGTAATGCTTCTCGCCCACTTCTTTGGCTTTATGTTTGTCCTGCAGGTTGGAAAGCATTGCTTTCACAAAAGGGAGGAAGAGTTGTAGCCTTGATACTGCTTTTTTGTCAATTTTAGCCTGTAAGAGATGGTCAAAAAACTGGTCCAACTGTTGTGAATCCCACCAACCATCCATATATGATTCTCCTAAACCAAGAGAACCATGCGTTAAGACTCTTTTATAAAAATAAGGATTATGAACCTGCAAATCCCAGGGGCGGTTTCCATTTATGGCTATATCGGCATAAGATAAAATTCGTTGCGCTTTTTTTTCCAGCCCCACAACCATTTTTTTATTTAATGTCACCACCATTTATAAATGATACGTTCCTAAATATAATCAAAAATAATTATTTTCCTGAAACAAATTTTTTGATAATCATACTCTTCTTAAAATAATCCGCCTATTCGCAAAAGCAAGGCCCGTGCCTAGCGGAGGCCGCTCAGCTAGATAATTTCAATGAAACTAAAGAAGTTAGCCCCGATCATGCCGTTTATTAATCGCTAAGTCCGATACCATACCCCTATTTAGAATCCAGCCAATTTGTAGAAAGAATATTTAAAATAAAGCCGATTTAAAGTTAAAATGATCGCACAAAACCAGTATTACTCTTACAACCAGGGAGAACTTCCACATGGCTGCCAACAGTGTGTAAGGGGAGAGAAGTTAGTTGTTTTTGTTACTGGGTTATGTCCAAGAAAATGTTACTTTTGCCCGATTTCAGATCAAAAGTTTAGTCATGATATTGCCTTCGCCAATGAGAGGCTTATGGTTGTAGAAAACAACTTAGTAGAGGAAGCCGATTCAATGGAAGCCCTGGGCGCAGGCCTTACCGGCGGAGATCCGTTGATGAAATTGGAAAGAACGGCCAACTACATTCGCCAGCTCAAAGAAAAATACGGGAACTCGTTTCATATTCATCTTTACACTTCCTTAAATCTAGTTACCAAAGAGCGATTGCAAGAATTATCACAAGCTGGATTAGATGAAATTAGATTTCATTTGGATTTAGATTCCAAAGCATTATGGAAGCGTTTGTCCTTAGCTAAAGAATTTTCCTGGAAAATAGGAATAGAAGTTCCCGTAATTCCCAACAAAAAGAAAGAGCTAATGGAACTAATTGCTTTCATCCAAGACAAAGTTGATTTTTTGGTTTTAAATGAGCTGGAGATAGCTGACAACAGCCAATCACAACTGAGCGCTAGAGGTTTTACGGCTAAGAATCAATGGAGTTATGCCGTAAAGGATTCTTTGGAAACCGGATTAGAACTATTTAAGTTTGTCCAAATGAATAAATTTTCTTTGCCGGTGCATTTATGCACGGCAAAATTGAAAGATGCCGTTCAGCTAGCTAATCGGCTGAAGCGGGAAGGACAAAAAATAAAACGGAAGTTGGATATTGTAACCAAGGAAGGAGCTTTAATACGAGGCGCGGTGTATCTGCCTGAACTAGCTCCCGGTTTTAGTTACAGAAAAAAACTGGCTGAAGCGCCGGTAACCAAATTACTCTCCCAACTAAGGAGATTACAGCAGCAAATTCAGCAAACCATTAAGTTAAGCAATAATGAACTCATTCTGGATGAAAGCAAGATTCGCTTGTTAATCTCGGCTAAGAATATCAGGAAATACCGGGGTGAACTCAAGTTATTTAACGTTATTCTAGCTATAGTTAAAGAATATCCCACTGCTGATCAATTAGAGTTAGAAGTAACATTTATTTGAAAAATTATTGTTTAGCAACTTTCTTTTTTCTAATTAAGCGGAAGTGTTATTTGTTATAAATCTTTCCTGTTCGTTGATAATACTTAATTGATTTTACTAGATTAGTAACCAATAATAAGAGCATGATAAAAGCTACAGGAAAAACTAGCTGGTTAAAATTCCATGCTCCAACCAGGTCACCATGAAACAGCCTAGACATAGCTCTAGTTAATCCAGTGGAATACGGTTGGAAGTGAAAAACTTCTTTCCAAATAGAACGGATGGGGAGATAATGCAATTTTGCCGTAGGCACAAATGCTGAAACTAAAAAAATAACTGTAAAATTAACTACTTTAGCTTGCGGTGTTCCAAAACTTAGCAGGTCTAGCAAGAACAATTTTACTGAATTTAATCTACCCATCTAATTCCTTCAAACGGATACTTGGTAGCAATTAAAATAATATCTATTACCGCCCAAATTCCACAGCCGCCAAAAGTTAGTAACTTAAGTATTCCCAAGCCCATGTGGCCCATAATGAAGCGATCCACACCCAGAGAACCAAAAAAAATGGACATCAACAAGGTTAAAATCCAGTTTACTTTTTTGGCCATACTTTGGTTTAATAATTTAATTTATTTAAATCTATCTAAAGAGAATTTCTCAACTTTAACCAGTGATCTTAAGACGCAGCTCGCTGCAGCCTATCGCTTTTCCCGCAGTAAGGACAGCCTACTTTTGTTCCCGGCTTGGGCTCAGCTAGATTAAACTCATATTCGCAACGAGCGCAATGCATTTTAGGCTTGTTGGATATCTTGGACTCATCAGCTTTTTGAGCCGAACCAGAATTAAAATTATTGCGTAAAATTCCCCGCGGCTGGTAAACCTTAGGCGCGGCTGCGGGAGCTGTTCTAGGCGGAGCATTAGTTATCTTAGGAACACTAGCATTGGAAGTTGCCTTTACTGGCGTTTTGGGGATATTAAGTATTTTCTGCGAATTGTTGGCAATCTGGGAAGAAGGCTTGCTTTTTAAAATATCACAGCACGGTTCGCACAAAACCATATTTTTGTTCTCATTTTGAGCGTACAACTTTACTTTAGCTAAAGGAACGTCAGCTTTACAGCGCTCACAGGTTCTAATTTTTCTGATATCAACTCCAGCAACAGGTGTAGTTTCCCGTGGCAATTTAATATTACTCAAGTAATTGTTAATCATACTCATCAAGCCCCAATCTTAAGAACCTTTTTAAGTTAGCTTTCATTAGCTTCTAGTTAACTTTTAACAAGAACTAGGTTATAAACTTTTCTTTACTGCAGTATTTTAATTCCAGCTTATTTCTTAACCAGGCGATCTAACTCCTCCAGTTCAGCCCGTTTGATCTGCAAAATGGCTTCAGATAAATTTTCTACCAACTCTCCAATTCTTTTAGTTTTGTTAACCTGGCTAAGCAGCAAAACTATGATTATTAGTGATTCAATTAACAGAATCAAAATAATTACTGCCAAAGCAAACACAACCTCTACTAACGGAACATCTATTCCAAAGATTAACATAGGCATAACATCATTCTAAAACTTATAAAAGTTTCCGTAAGCCAAAGGTTAGCGCGAAAGGCAATAGGAGAGAAAAAATGGACTTGCCGAGAGTTGAACTCGGGTTTCACCGCTGCCAGCGGTGTATAATAGCCGTTATATGACAAGCCCTTAGCACCCTTAAACTGATACTTAATTATTAATATTTTGCTTAAACCAATAACTTATGCCCCGGTTTAACTTTTTACTAAATATAACCTTGGACGACAGTCACGGGCTGGCTTTCCTGCCCATTCATATTCTTTAACATACCCCTGAACAAAGGGAAGAATAACCCTTTTGTAGCTTCCGACTCTGTCCATAGCAAACAATTCCATGCCTCTAAGCTCCCGACAAAGCCCATTCAATAGATCATATTTAGCCATAAGGTTAGCTCTGTATTCAATAATATTGCCGGGATCATTGGATTCATATAACTTTCTCAATTTGCGCTCAAATTGAGCCAACACTCTTGCTTTTGCTCCCAAAATTGCCATTAGTTCTACTGGAACAGATTTATCACCAACAGCATATGGTTTAACCTGGCCATTGGAAAAAAGGTATTTAGCCAAAGCAGGAAATCGCTGTTCTAGGTTCATAATAGGCATTTAAGCTAATTTTTTAAAATACTATCGCTAAAAATAATGATAATTACCCAGTTGGAAAAACCAAAACTTAATATAATAAAAATAGATTAGTAAAGCTATGCTGGAAGAAGTAAGGAAAGAAATTATTCATGACCTTAACCAAACGGCTAAAATCTTAGAGGTAAAGGGAAGCCACGATTTGGAAGAATTGAAAAATTTGAGCGAACAGGCTATTGAAGACATTGCTGTTCACAAAGATTTGGAGTTAGTTTCCACAACGGTTCTAATTTATTCTTTGTACAAAATAGAGCCTTGCCTGCAGGAAAACAACCGGCAGAAAATAGTCGTTCAGTTGAGAGCCGCTGTAATGTCCCTGGAACAAGGACAATTTGGCCGCTATAATTCTTCTATCAAAAACCTCTATCAACTGGTGCGCATTTGCAATGCTAAAGTTAGAGAGCATTTGCAGGATGTGATGGATGCCGCCAGGATTAAGAAAGGAACCTCCCTGCTGCAGCGCGGTTTATCTTTAGGCCAAGCCGCTGGACTGATGGGATTATCCAATTGGGATTTGCAAGCTTATGCCGGAAAAGCTCACTTGCTTCAAGATCATCGGGAAGTTGTCCCAGTAAAAAAACGATTGCAGCTAGCCTGGCAGCTATTTAAAATACCATGAACGCTTTATTTTTCGATTCAGGGCCAATAATTTCCCTAGTAATGTCGCGGTTAGCCTGGATTCTTCCTTTATTGAAGAAGCAATTTGCCGGCGCCTTTTACATTACTCCCGCAGTAAAGCATGAGTTAGTTGACCGGCCGCTTACCATCCACCGCTTTGAATTTGAAGCATTGGAAGTTTCCAAAATGATTCGTGAGAATATCTTAACGGTTTATACTGCTGTTCCCAAAGCTAAAGTGGAACAATTATCGGAGCTGGCTGACCGTTCATTTAAAGTCAATCAGAAGTTTATGGACATTATTCAGCAAGGAGAAGTGGAATCAGCAGCGTGCGCCATAAAAGAACAGGCCGCTTTAGTTATCGATGAAAGAACGCTAAGGCTGTTTATTGAAGATTGTTCGCGGATGAAGGAGTTGCTGGAACTGCGATTCCACAAAACAATAACCGCTGAAACAGCCACTGTAAAACTGTTTGCTAGCCAAGTAAAGGATTTGTCCATCTTGCGCTCAGTGGAATTGGCTGCGGTGGCTTTCAAGCTAGGATTGTTAAATACTTACATTCCTGATTTAAAAAATGGGCCTGGCCTGCTTCTGGAATCTGTATTATGGCTGCTTAAATACAATGGCTGCGCAGTAACAGAACTAGAAATCCAACAACTTAAAGAGCTGCTATTGCGCAAAAAATCAAGCAGCCGACGGTTGGACTCGCTCTAAGAAATGTTTATAAATACTTTTCTACATCTAAAATACAAAAAAGATGGCTGAAGTTACCGGTTTGTTTCTTAATTTAGGGATTATTGTAACTATTGCTGCCCTAGCCGCGTTTATATTAAGATTATTCAAACAGCCGCAGATTCTGGCCTATGTTATAGCCGGAGTCATTATCGGGCCGCTGTTCAGGTTTATTACTCAGAAATCAGTAATCGATCCAGTGATTGTAGAATCAACTTCCCTCATCGGCATTGCTTTTTTATTATTCATTGTCGGCTTGGAGATGGATCTTAAATCGCTAAAAAGTGTTACTTTAGTTTCCACTTTAGGCGGATTAATTCAAATCGTTAGCGTATTTGTACTGGGATTTCTAATTTCCTTAATTTTAGGCTTTTATTATGTAGAAGCTGCTTATTTAGGGTTAATTTTAGCCTTTTCCTCAACCATGGTAGTCGTAAAAATACTTTCCGACAGAGATGAACTCCATACCTTGCATGGGCGGATTATTTTGGGGATATTGTTAATGCAGGACATTGTAGCCATTTTCATGGATTCATTTCTCAGCTCTTTGCGAGAATTTAATTCCGCCATCCTTACTCTGTCGATTGTAAAATTTCTGGCGATGTTTACTTTAGCTTACTTAACCGGCAAGTTCATCTTTCCCAAAATTTTCAAGTTCGCAGCTAAAAACCAAGAATTGCTGTTGATAAGCTCCTTAGCAGTATGTTTCTCCTTTTCCTTGGCCTTTCAATACTTGGGATTCTCCATTGCCATCGGCGCCTTCATCGCCGGCATTACTTTAGGAAACCTGTACTACAGCCTGGAAATCGCCAGCAAGGTTAAAAGCCTTAAAGATTTTTTCTCATTGCTGTTTTTTGTTTCATTGGGGATGGGGCTGTCATTAGGCGTGTTAAAGAAGTTGTGGTTCCCCACGCTTATTTTTTTATTGGCGGTTATCATCCTAAAGCCAGTAATCATTATGGTTATTTGTTCCTTGTTCAAGTACAGCAAAAAGCCGTCTTTTCTTACGGCTAATGCTTTAGGGCAGGTGGGTGAATTTTCAGTGATCTTGGCGGCCCAAGGGCTAGCCTTAGGCCATATCAGCCAAGAAATCCTTTCCATTACCGTAGTTATTACTTTAATTTCCATCACCTTGACTTCTTATTACATCCAGTTCAGCGACTGGTTTTACCTGATTCTTAAAAAACCACTTAAGTTGTTCGATGTGTTTACTACAGAAGGCATGGAATATCTTCCTAAGAAAAAACACGCCAGGATCATTCTGTGCGGGCGCAACAGAATTGGCTACAGCATTCTAAAAAATTTTAAGAGAAGCAAAGATGAAATCCTGATTGTAGATTTCAACCCGGAGATTATTTCCAAAACTATCAAGGAAGGATACCATTGCATTTACGGAGACATAACTGATGATGAAATCATTGAAAGAATGTGCCTGCCAGAAGTGGAACTATTGATTTCCACCGTGCCAGATTACAAGGACAATGCTTTACTGATTAGGAAAATCAAATCATGCAACCACCAAGCCAAGATCATAGCTACTTCTAATAATACCGACGACGCGCTTAAATTATACGAGCATGGAGCTGATTACGTTGTATTGCCGCATTATTTGGGTGGAGAGCATATTTCCAATTTGATTACCAAGTTTAGAAAAAACAAAGAAATCTTAAAACAAGAGAAAAAAGGGCAGATTATTAATTTAAAACAGCGCAAGACAGAGAAACATAATGGCGCGATTGTTTAGATTACCAAGGACAATTCTTTAGAAGCAATATTCCTTGCCGATAATCCAATTCTTATTTTTTATTTTCAGTTGGTTTTAAGGTTTTGTGTTTACTGACTTATTCTTAAGAAACTTTAATAAAGTGCTATTCTTTGAATAGAATTATGAATTTTCAGAAAATTCCTCCCGTAATCAGCAGCAAAGAAATTCTGGATATAGCTTTCAGGAAAGCTAGAGTAAGAGGCCGGCAGACTAATTTAAAGGGCAACTGGCTGCAAATCATTAGAAAAAAAGAGAGCCTTAAATTAGACATTATCAAAGACAGCGTGGAAACCTGCCTGCAGAAAATAATAGTTAGTTTTCCCCAACTTAATGAATTGCCGCTGTTTTACAGCAAACTGATGAAACTTACGTTAGACACAGATAAGTTTAAACAAGCTCTGCGAGATGTAACTTGGATCATCAGCAAAAATAGAGAACTGCATAGGCAAGCGGTTAGGCTAGTTAATACTAAAACTACCAGGGAAGAAATTAAAAAAACAGTTAACCATTATTATGGAAGAATCTCCTCGTTGGTAAAAGAATTAAAAAATAAACTTAATTATTTAGAATTATGCCGCCAGCGCATGCGTACTTATCCCGACATCAAAGAAATGTTCACTGTTTGCATTTATGGTTTTCCCAATGTGGGAAAAACAACTTTATTAAACAAATTAACTTCCAGCCAGGCCAAAGTAGCGGCTTATCCGTTTACTACTATCACCATTAACGCTGGATACATTAACCTAGATCACCACCAAGTACAAGTGCTAGACGTGCCGGGGACTTTAGATAGAGATAAGTTAAACCTCATCGAACAGCAAGCCGAGTTAGTTCTGAAAGAGTTAGCGGATGTAGTGATTTATGTCTATGATATTACTGAAACTTGTGGCTATTCCTTAAAACAACAGCAGCAATTACAGGAGAGATTAAAAGGAAGGGAAGTGTTAGTTTATCTAAGCAAGAAAGACTTAATGAACAAGGCAGATTTAGCCAAACTAAGAATCACCGACCATAGCATCGAAGAAATAAAAAAAGAGATTAGGAAGAGATTATGAACTGGTTTAGAAAAAATAGAAAGTTGCCACATCAGCCGCAATCCTTGATGCCTGGATTAATTCCCACCGCCCCTGAAAAGTTCAATTTATCTTCTAAATCAATGCAGCTAAAGTTGCTGGCGCGAGAATTAGAACAGATTAACCTTTCTTTGGCTAACCTAAGAACCAGTCTTGAACCATTAAGGCTCAAAGCGGCCAACATAAATAAGCCGGAGTTAGTAAAACATCATCTGCCAAGTTCAGAACATGTGCTGGAAACTCCTGCCTTGTATGAAGAAGAATTAGCGGCAGTTAATCAGAAGTTAACCGAAGCGCCATCTCCTTACCGCCGGGGCTTTAAGATTTCCTTTATTCCCCCACTTCCGCCTACCGCTTCCACGATTGAACAGCAGCAGATTATCAATAACCTAAATTCAGTTGCTGAAGAACTTATTGCGCTCCAGAGGCCTGCTTCCAACGTGAAAAAAATTGAACCACGGCCTAAAAAGCGTAAATCGTTAGCAGATAAACTGAAGGAAGGTATCCTTGAACTACAACAAAAATGGAATGAAGTCACACGCAGCGTTCAAGCTGCACAACAAGTTTCAGCTGAAACCAGGAAGTTGTTGCAACAAATAGAATCAGAATTAACTAACTTAAAAGAAACACCGCTAACTATCCAAAAAGTAATTTCAGAATCACCTAGTACCAGCGGCCTGGCCTGGGAATTGAGCCGAAGCCAGCGGCGGCGAGCCAAGGCAGAAATTTCTAAAGTCATTGGCAACATTAAGCAAAATGCTGATGAGGCTTCTTACGAATTGCTGGAAATAACTAAACATCTCCAAGAATTAGCAATACCAGCATTGGAACCTGTTCACGTATCCATGAATATTCCTGCTATAACTTCGGCCAAGCCTTTGTCGCGCCAGCAGATTAAGAAAGTTCACCATCAAATGCAACAAACCATTACTGAAATGAATAATCTTTCCTTAAAATATCAGCCGCAAATCAAACAAATCAACCAAAACTTAGCCAACTTAAAAGAAACACCGCTAACTATCCAAAAAGTAGTTTCCCAATCACCAGCCACTGGCCTAGCGAGGGAATTAAGCCGAAGCCAGCGGCGGCGAGCCAAGGCAGAAATTTCTAAGGTCATTGGCAACATTAAGCAAAATGCTGATGAGGCTTCTTACGAACTGCTGGAAATAACTAAACATATCCAAGAATTAGCAATACCAGCATTGGAACCTGTTCATGTATCCATGAATATTCCTGCTATAACTTCGGCCAGGCCTTTGTCGCGCCAGCAGATTAAGAAAGTTCACCATCAAATGCAACAAACCATT
>CAZRCV010000002.1:0-20481 GCA_964598745.1 uncultured Methanosarcinales archaeon | reverse complement strand
CCTTAAAATATCAGCCGCAAATCAAACAAATCAACCAAAACTTAGCCAACTTAAATAAATTACTTAATAACAAAGCCAAGGCCATTAAAACTGCAGCCTTGCCTTCGGAAGTAAACTCTACTCAAATAGAACAAGAATTGCGCACCACAGAAAATTTGTTGAGCAAGATAGCAACCAGCACAAATATAACCCTAAATCAATTGAGCCGGAAAATTAAATCTAAATTTAAGTTATCTACTGGCCGCCAAGCGCGTAAGGAAGTAAAGCGCGTTTTAGCCAAAATTGATTCTGCGGTTCGCCAGCCAGTTAAGGAACTACTTCAAATTAAGCAGGAGTTGTCCAAACTAGAAAAAATAAAATTGCAAACTGGCAAGATCGTTTCGAAATCAGCTAGCTGGCCCCATTCATCTTTGATTAAGCCAGAGTTCCTCCGCCAGGAAAAAACAACAATTGAAAAAAAATTAATGAACAAACCACGCTTAGAAAAAATAAATCCTACGCCGGAGTTATTAGCTATTGAGCAGCAGTTGGCGCAATTGAACTCAGAATAAAATAGTAACTACTGAAAACATTATTCAATAATATTATCTTTATCTAGTAAAAACATAAGCATGAAGCAAAATAAAATCAAAGCAGTAATGCAAATAAGTGCCATTTTTATCTTACCTATACTGCTAATTTTCTCGGGAATTATTCCTGTCAAATATCGTTTTATAGTGTTGCTGGCAACAACTATTTTAGTAACTACAATAACAATTTCTGAAAAATGGTCTCTGCAAAACCTTGGTATTCGCTTTGACAACATCAAAAATTGTATCTTTTGGTATTTCTTGTTGACAGTATCTGTAACTGCAGCTATGATCGTCCTGGCTAAACCACTAAATCAGAATACACAAAGTATTTTCGGTAATATTCATTTTCAATATGGCTTCATTATCCTGAGTTTCCTACAAGAGTTTCTTTTTCGTTCTTTTCTCATCCCAAAACTAAAGATATTAACAGCCTCACCAACCATAATTATCATTTCGAATGGGCTGCTCTTTGGATTTCTTCATATTATTTTTCCCCATTCATTGTTATTGTTCTTGCTGTCATCATTGTTAGGAGTTGGATTTGCAGTAGTTTACTTTTATCGTCCAAATCTTATATTAGCCACAATCGCTCACTCCATAATTAATTTTGTGGCTGTTTTTTATTGCTTTGCAAGCTTTAGTATGAATTGCACCTAAAGAAATCAGCAAGCACAAAACAGCACAGACAACGCAAGTAATATTTTTATTTAAATAGCCACAATTTTACAAGAACAAGGAAATTTCTTAGAGGCTCTTTCCAAAGCCTGGCGAGCGATTTTAGTATTAGCTTTGTTAACTTTTATCTCCATCAAAGTTTGGCCTTCCATTACCCGAGCAGCAGTACCGATTGATTTTCCGTAAGCTAATTTCATTCCAGTACTCATCCGGTCAGCACCAGCTCCAGAAGCTAAAGGATTTTCCCTTAACACGTGGTGCGGGTAAACTTTCACCCGCAAATGGTATTCATTGTCACCAATCGTTTTTTCCAACAGCCGGTTGGAAGTCATCCGAGCAGATTCTAAAGAATTTTGCCGTATATTCATAGAACGGTTGGATAACAATTGAAAAGTTGAGTCAAATTGGCGGCGAGGATTGCCCATATCAAACTTAACAATCTTCATTTGCGGACGACCCCCCCGAACAAAATTCTGTTTGGTATACTTACTAATACGAGTGTACGGCCGCTCCAAGTTCTGATAAGCTGAATTTTTTCTTAACCGCGCCATTTTTTAGACCATTTTTACCTTGATTTAACCAAACCAAGGCTAATTTAGTTGACTCAGTTGTAAGCTCTCTGCTTTATAAACTTTGCTGTGTTTCTGATAATAGTATTTTTATGTTAAAATAGATAGTTACTTTGTCCCAATGGTGATTACCGCAAATAGAAAATTTCGCCGCTGGCGGAGATTCTTAAGGCCAACTTGAGAAAATAATAAATTCATTTGTTTTTTGCTGTTAATTTTTACACAACCAGGCTCAAATTTTTGGAACAGCCAATGCACAAATCTAAAAAAGAAATTGATATCCGAAACAATTACCTTTCCCCCGAATTTAGTTACCCTAATCATTTCACGAAGCGCCAATTTTTGGCTATAATAGTGGTGAAAGGCTTCAGTAGTAATGGTGTAATCAAAAAAATTGTCCTGAAACGGCAACTGATGCGCGTCAGCAGCCTGTAATTGAACTGTTGGAGGTAATTTTTTTCGAGCTATTTTAACCATCTCCGGTGAAAGATCTACTCCATACAGTTTAGCTTTTCTGGATAGTTTTTGAAGAAGTTGCCCTGTGCCACAACTGACATCCAGAATTTTTGTATCCTGGCTGAGGATTAATTCTTTAAGCGCCAAGGCCTGAAACTTTCTCATCCAGAATTGAAACAGAGGAGCATCATAAGATTTAGCCCAGCGGCCAAAGAAGGCTTTGTTTTGTTGCAGGTTTTTCTTTAACATAGATTAAATAATTCTTTTAAACTTATTAAAGTTATGTCAGCATTAAGTAAAAACAGCAAAATGTAAATTATGTACTGAAGTTACAGCCCATTAGAATCTAGTAGAATAATCTGGTAACATTTATATATCTTAATTTCATCAAATCTATCATGAAAGAGGAAATGCCGCAGCTCACTGTTCGCTACAGCGGATTATTTGATTTTGACGGGCTTTATTCCGCAGTCATTGACTGGGCCAAAAATGAAGGGTATATGTGGCATGAAAAATCATACAAGCACAAAGTCCCCCGCCCGTATGGAGCTGAACAAGAATTGGATTGGGAAATGACTAAGAATGTTACCGATTTTATAAATTTTAAAGTTGTGATTCGGGTGCATATTTGGGATTTAAAGGAAGTGGAACTGCCGACACCAACCAGCAAGCAAAAAATGTCGCAGGCCAGAGTATTAATTGTAATGAATGGAAGCGTTACTACTGACTGGCAGAAGAGATTTGGCGGAGGCGGAAAATTTAGGGAATTGTTAGGAAAGTGGTATGACCAGATTAAATTATACCAAACCTATGATTATATTGACACTTTAACTTACAGAATGCTCAATCTGCAATCAGTAATTAAAAAGTACTTCAATATGCAGGCCAAGAAAAACGTTTATTAGATTAAAATCTTATTTTATCTTTAGTTGGCTTTAACCAATTCATTCAATAACTTCTGCCAAAATAAAACCATTGGCCAGCTTTGTTTTTACAGTTAAAACATTTTCCAGATATTTTTGGCTGCTGCAAGGGCGAGTTTAAGGATTTCCCGCTAGTTTTTTCTTTGAAGCTTTCTTCGCAACTTGGCACAGCGCACCAAGGCGCATAAACATAATTGCCCTGCTTAAACGCAGCTTCAGCTTCTTCAGTTGTCTTAACTACAACTTTTCTTTTTTCTAACAATAATTTAGCTTTGCAAAATAAAGAATCCTGAATTTTCTGCAATAGGTTAGCCACTGTTATATCTATGCCAGATAGCTTAGAGCTTATTTTTTCACCAGTATCGCGGCGAATAATCTGGGCCATATTTTTAGCTAAATCTCTAGGGCCGATTTCTATTCGTAATGGAACACCTTTCATTTCCCATTCATTATATTTCCAGCCTGGAGAATAGTCTTCACGATCATCAACGTGAACAGAAATGCATTTTGTTTCCAGCTTCTTTTTTAATCTGTCGACTGCTGCCATTACTTTAGTTTTAGAGTTATCAAATAAAATTGGAACGATTACTGTTTGGATTGGCGCAACCTTCGGTGGCAATACTAAACCTTTGTCATCGCTATGAACTGCAAATAACACGCCTAACACCCTAGTAGAAATAGCAAAAGTGTTCTGCCAAACTTGTTTTTTAACTCCGTCTTTATCGGTAAAGGAAATATCAAAAGCCTTAGAAAAATTTTGCCCATCGTGATGAAAGTCAGGACCTTGGATTCCTTTACCATTAGGCATAATAAATTCCATGGAAACGGTAAATACCGCACCAGCAAATTTTTCCTGTTCTGATTTTTTACCAATTAAGGCTGGTAGAGCTAAGTAATTTTCACAAACATCTTGATAAATAGAAATGATTTGTTGTTGTTCAGCCAAAGCTTCTTGTCGAGTAGCAAAACAAGTGTGTCCCTCGTTCCACAAGAACTCACGACCGCGCAGAAACGGCGTAGCATGCTTAAACTCCCACCGCACGACATTATTCCATTGATTAAGCCGAAGTGGTAAATCTTTGTAAGATCTAATCCATTTAGAATAAGAGTCATACATAATTGTTTCAGAAGTTGGACGTACAGCTAAACGCTCTGGTAAAATACTGTTGCCAGCTTGTGTTACCCAAGCTACTTCCGGTTCAAATCCAGCAATATGAACTGCTTCTTTTTGCAACAATTTTTCTGGGATAAATAATGGGAAGTAAGCATTTTTAATACCAACTTGCTTAAACTGAGCATCAGTTACAGCAACAATTTTCTCCCAAACCGCATAGGAAGCTGGCTTGTAAATAATACAACCAGATACCGCCGAATAATCAGCTAGTTCAGCTTTTTGAATCAACTGAGTGTACCATTCACTAATATCTTGATCTTTGCTTACTGTCAATCCCTGGGTATTTTGTTTTGGCATGGTTATCAATAAGTGTAATTAGTTTATAAAATTTTATGCATAATCCAGCTAAGAAGGGACTGGCTTCCTGTTTTTAATTAAATATTTCTTGCTTAACCAAGTAAAAATTATCGGAGAAATTACAGTAGTAATCATTGACATGATAATTAAAGCTGTAAAGATGGATTTAGAAATTATGCCTGCGTTGAGAGCCAAGGCTGAAATAACTAGTTCGATATCCCCTTTGGGGCTTAACCCCCAACCGATGACTAAGCCCTCCCGCAGTGACCCCCCCGTGAACCACAGGGCTAAAACTGTACCAATAATAGTACCTATCAGGGCAATAAAAGTCAAAATTAAGATCAACCACGATTCGACAAAAACCAGCGGAAGATCCACTGAAACGCCTATCCAAACGAAAAATAAGGGTATTAAAAACCCAAAAGCCACGATATGTACTGAGCGGGCAATGTCATGTTCCTGCCAATCTGGCAATTTAGTGTCTTTCAAAATGGTTTGGCGGACGATCATCCCAGCCAATAACGCGCCGATAATCAAGCCGAATCCCAGAATCTCTGATAATGAAGCGATTAGCAAAACAATTATCATAGAAGCTGTAAATCGCGCCGTGCTGGAATGCTCCTTGCTGAACAACTTCAAAATCAAAGGAATAAACCACAACCTGGCCATAATAATGATGGTAGCAAAAATAAGCATATCTAAGAACAAGTTAGTTAAAGCCATTTTGTTGCGGCCCAGCTGGATCAGAGACAGTAAACCTGTTATTAATACTAATTCCATCAAATCATCAATCGTACCAGTACTAAGCAAGAGCGCGCCAATTTTAGTTTTAAGCAACTTTAATTCTTCTAAAATGTCCACGCACACTGCCTGAGAACTTACCGATAAGGTTAAGCCAATAATTATGCTGGGCAGTATGGCCAAATTAAATCCATAGTAAACTACTAAAAATCCAGCAATGAACGGAATGAAAGTATTAAGAATGGAAATTAGCATCGAACGCTTAACATTGCCTACAAATCTTTTAAAGTCAATTTCCAGCCCTACGTAATAGAATAAAAGAATAATCCCTAGATTAGCCAAAAATGACAAGGCGTTAAGATTTTCTGCAGTAAACAAGTAATCCCTGATTATGCCAATTCCCAACAATAATCCCGCGCAAATTTGGCCCACGACACGGGGGATCTTCAGCTTATGAAACAGCTCCGCTAAGATATACGCTGCAACTAAACTTATTAAAATAACGATTAAAGACTGAACCATCTTTTTAAGTATAAGTAATCAAAAAGATTATTTAAATCTGTTTGTTGGCAAGAATCTATGAAAATGCAGTTACTGTAATTACAATTATTGCTTTTTTCTAAGTATCTTCATTTGATAAATAGCTGCTATAGCTTCGATTGTTCCCATAGTTATGAATAGGACATTGAAAGAGATGTAATTTACAATAAACCCGCCCAGAATCATGGCCAAACCGGTAACAATATGGCCTTCCCCGCCAAATAACCCCCATGTGTAGCCATCATGTTTCCTATCTTCATATTTGGCATACAAAGCCAGCCAGTTAGGGTTAGTTAGCGCTGCTGCAACCCCCAGTCCTGCTTGGATAAAAAATAAGTGAATCGGTGAAGAAACTAATAAATAGCCAAAAGTAAACAAGGAATTTAATCCGTATCCGATAACCATTACCTTAGCTTTGTTTAAGTGGCCATCAACAAATTTACCCACCAAAATGTAAAGAATGCCTGTAACAATTAAGTAAGTAGCCCAGGCCCAAGTAATGTCTAAGATATCTCCGCCGATGCGTTCAGTAAACACAGCAAACAAAGGGCCTAGCATTCCTTCTCCCAAATACCATAAGTTAGAGCTATAGAGAAGAACCTTAACTCGTTTAGAGAGAGGCATTTGCTAATAGAAAAGCATTTTAAGTATATAAATATAATAGCTAAGTAATAAAAATAAAATTTAGGAATAATAAGTTTTATAATAATTTAATTTCTTACAATTCCCTATGGCTTCAAAAGCTCTTATCCTAGTGGACTTGGAAAATGAGTGGATGGATAAAAGTTCAGATTATTTTGTGGGAAATATTTCTGGCCTGCTTAAGAAAACCAACCAGCTTATAGATTTTTGCAGAAAGAACGGCTATAAAATAATCTTCACTGCGCATATTGAAACAGGCTCGGATTCTGCTTTTGTTCCCAACTCTAAGAATGTTGAAATAATCAAAGAGCTGCACCAGAAAAATTCTGACGCGCTTATTACCAAAAATAAAATCAGCCCTTTCTATAAAACTAAGCTAGAGAAAGAATTGAGGGGTGTGGAAGAAATTGTGATTTGTGGAATCTTAACCAACCTCTGCGTTAGAAGCTTGGCTGAGGAAGCCTATGACCGAGACTTTCAAGTTATAATTATCAAAGATTGCTGCCGAGCTTTGGATACTGAAACGCATGAATTTACCATTAAAGATTTGCAAGCTACCCGAAAAGAGATTAAATGTTTAAGCCTTAATGAATTTCTAAAAGATAATTAAAAAAATAAAAAAAGATCTTGCCCGATGCCTTATTACGGGGGTGGTGTAAAAAGAGCAAGAATTAAACGGGCAAGATTTTGAACAAAATCTTAAACTAGTTCAATTCCCAACTCTCGGCTTAGTGATTCAGCTCGCTGTCCTGAACGGCGGTTATCTAATTTGCCCAAAATCCAGGGTGAATTAACTCCAGTAATGATGGTCATCACGGTCAGTTTTCCTTTCATGTCATCACTTACCCTAGCTCCCCAGATTACATTGGCATCAGCATCTAATGACTCAGTCACCAACTCGCCAATCCGAGAAACTTCATCCAAGGTCATGTCTGGGCCTCCTGTGATATGAATCAGTGCTCCAGTAGCTCCGGTGTAGTCTATATCCAACAACGGATTGGAAAGAGCTCCCTTAACAGCTTCATCCACCCGATTGTTAGTATCTGAACTGCCTACACCAATGGCAGCTACTCCACCATTAGACATTATAGCTTTAACGTCAGCATAGTCTAGGTTTACTAATGAGGGAATGGCAATGGTTTCTACTATTCCCTTAATCATGGTAGCAATAAGCTCATTAGCTACCGCAAAGGCTTGTTGAATTGGCAAATTTCCAGCAATCTGTACTAACCGGTTGTTATCAATTACAATGACAGTATCAGAAACTTGACGCAACTGCTGCAAACCAAATTCGGCTTTGTCACAGCGAGCTCGCTCAATATTAAAAGGCATGGTTACTGTTCCAATAACAATAGCACCGGTATCTTTAGCTACTTGAGCTACTACTGGTGCAGCACCCGTTCCCGTACCTCCGCCCATGCCTGCACAGACAAAAACCATATCTGACTCTTTCAGTGACTCCTTAAGCTGCATTAAAGATTCCTGTGCGGCTTCAGCGCCCTTAGCTGGAAAACCACCACAGCCCAAACCTCTAGTGCAATCACGGCCAATCAAAAATTTGCGGTCAGCGCCAGTGATCGATAAATGTTGAGTATCAGTGTTAGTAGCAATTATTTCTGCACCTTTGATTCCCTTTTTGTAGAGCCAGCCCACCATATTGTTGCCAGCACCTCCTACACCAATAACTTTGATATTAGCTTGGTTAACATTGCCAAACTCTTCTGCTCCCTGGACCGAATCCAAGGCTCGTTCCACAATAAATTCCATTTTACACCACCTTTTTTCCACCCTCGCGCGGAAGTTTTTTTTATTTTTTTATTTTGGATGTATTACCCCTAATACATACTTTGTATAATACAAAGTATTATATATTAGTATGATCTACTTATCCCATACCAAAACTACAAACGTTATTTCAACATACGTTTGATTAAGAAAGAAATTATATCATCCCTACCAAAGAGATATAAGCTAAACTCTTCAGAAGGTTACCAAGCTTCTGAACTTAATTAACCACCCAAAACCTAACTTGTAAGAAAACAAAACTTGTATTTAAATATTTCTATGTTAGACTAATCATTTGGCTAATTATCGTAAAGTGTGATTCAACCATCAACTAAAGTTTCACTTAACTTTACTATCGCCAGAGTTTTCAGAGGAACTAACCGTTTTATTGAGGAGATTTTTTTTTAAGCCATCAAACATCCGTTTGGCAGTTCCGGCTTTTCTAGCCAATATAGCTGCATAATTTTGAGCATATTTAGCTGGATCTCTCATTTTATTGCGCCATTTATTAAAGTAAACCACTGTTTCCAAAGGGTATTTGGGCGGCTTATTAGGAATCACATCCGGATAGCCAATAGCAACGATAACTTGTGGCCTAACAGTAGGGGGAATCTCGCAAATAGCTCTTACTTCTTCCTCATTAAAGGCGCCAATCCAACTAGAACCCAACCCTAAAGAATGCGCTTCTAACAACATATTTTCCACAGCTGCAGCACAATTCTGGATAGTGTACAGCCGTTCACCCCTAGCTCCAAAGTAACGCTCTGCTTTCCCTGGTTCGGCGCAGACCACGACCAAAAGGCCAGCCATAGCAATATAAAGCTGTTCATAGGTAGCTTGCGCCAATTTAGTTTTTAGCTCAGGATCTAAAATAACAATAAACTTCCAATTCTGTAAATTGCCACAGCTGGGAGCATGCCGCCCGGCGTCAAGTATTTTGGCCACATTTTCCCAAGAAACGTATCTTGGATTAAACGATTTAACTGTTCGCCGCGATTTGATTAACTCAATAATATCATCCATCCTTTAAGTTACTAATAGATTTACCTTTTTAATTATTTCCAATTTCATTTTTGAAATGTGTTTCCAAAAATGAAAAACAATTTAAATCTAAAAGAAATGCCAATTACTTAATATGGGAAAAAAGGAACTTCTGCCAGCGTTGCTGGATCGCAAAAGAATAGCTATTCTAAAAACTTTGCTGCAGTCTACAGAAGAATTATATCTTAATGAGATTGCTAAAAAAAGCCAGGTTTCTGTAGCTTCGACATTTAGGCTACTAAAAGAATTTGCGGCACTGGGGCTAGTAGAAAGAAAAGTCTGGAAAAATAATAAAGTTTATTTCTGTCAAAATAACGAGAAAACAGCGTTATTAAAAGATTTGTTATTGGAAGAGTTTGATGGAGTAAAAGCATTTTTAGAAGCAGTGCAAGGAATTACCGGGATTCACAAAATAATCCAGCATGGCAAAGCAGGCCAAAACAAAGCCACCATAATCCTAATTGGAGAAGCCTTGGATCAAGAACAAATCAAGCAAGCCTGTTCTAAAATCAAAGAAAATGGATTTAACTTAAGCTTCATTATCTTAGCGCCAGAGCAATATAACCAAATGGTGGAAATGGGTTTGTATAGTGGAGATAAAACTATTTTGAAGTAAATCCTAACCATTTTATAGAAATATTCTTTTAGCATCAGGGGTTCCGGCTAAAACAGGAAGAGCTAAACTTTCCTGAACCTAGCAATCTCTAGTGGAACTTAAAAAATAAACAAAATAACAGCAGTAATAATTAATGCCAGCCCTAACAGAACTAAACTATAAGAAACTTGCTCTCCAAAACTTAACTGAGAAAAATGGCTGAGTTTACCAACTATAAAGGCAAACCACTGATTCAATTGATTATTCCATTGATTAAGCAGATCTTTAAACACCATTACCTAAAAGAAGAAAAAAGAAATATTTAAGCTTATTGTTCTGCAGGCTTAGGCGCAGCTTCTACTAACGGCTGAGAGCCTTCCTTTACCACCTTTAGATTAACTTGGTGTATAATCTTAGTAATCATTTCGCCACAAACTGTCCGACGCCGGAGCAGGCCATTTTGGTCTTTGCGCACAGTTTTTTTGCCAAGCCGACGCTTCTTTCCACAAAATCCAACGCTTTTGCCAATCAAGACTTTCTTACGCGCCTGCTGAATTCCTTTCCTCATAGGAAAACCACATTTATCTGATCCACCAGTAACCAAGAATTCGTACCCCGGAAAACCTAGCTCTTCACCAGCAACAGTACTGCCAACACGCAGTTTTAATAAGTTATCGGCTTCTGGGCTTTTAATCTCCTTTTGATAACTCTTTCCGTCTTTAGCTCCAAATACAATCTTAAATTCCATAACTAACACTCCCCGAGACTAAAGGCCTCTTCCATAAGGCCAACCGAATAGGCGTCTCAGCTTTTGGATGTATAAAATAGAGCGTTATTTATAAAGATTTAGTCCTCAGGCCACATACTAGATTTAATATAGCTAGAACTAATAAAAATACCCTTTAGAGTACAACTGCCAGATTATTGTTGGAGTTCATGTAGTTCGTTCAGGCACTGAGTATGCTCTTCTTTTAACCGCTGAAATTCCTGTTGGCGATATTCGTTAATCTGATTTCTATTAAAATCCCACTCTAATGGCCTAATGCGCCGCTCTAATTGAGTTAGGCGTTCCTTTAACTGCAAGACGCGCTCCTGAGACATAACAGAGGAGTTAGAAATCGGTATATATAAAGATTTGTGGAAATCTTTAACAATAAGCCTAAAGTCAAACTGCATCGTAAACGGGTAGGCTTCCTACAAACGGGCTACTGTTGCTGCAATAGTCTGACTATGTTGCTTATTTATATCTGTTCAAAATATAAATTTACGATCCGCAGAAATAGGCCAGTATAGTTAAAACCCGGCGATCACATCGAGATTTCCAGCGGAGCAGAGAAATAACGACAGCCAAAGAGAGATTACTGCTGATAAAATTAACTATAAGCCCTAAGCAACAAAATAAAAATACTTCTCAATTTTCAGGTTTGTGGTGGTTGTAACTTTTGGAAAGCTGATTCTACTTCCCGTGAAGCCCAACCGGTTTGGTCTTTAAGAATCTGCTTAACATCCTGGACTGAAGTGCCCATATTTAATTCAGCTTTGATCCAGTTAGCCAAATCGTTAATATTGTAAGCTTTCTTTTTTCTGAGCTTAGTTAAAAAGAACAACAGAGGGATAGTTAAGATTAGAGCCGCGCCGCCAGCTAAAATAGGAAGTTTATATTTATCCCAAAAGGTTAAAGTTACTGGGGCTGGTATCCTAATCACCGGAGGAGCGGCGATTCTCCCGCCAGTTGAACAAGCTTGCTGAGTGATGGGCTTAGTTCTTACTGTTCCACAACCATGTTCATCAGCGCAAGACCTAGTTTGCGTGCCACTACTGCAACTGTTCCATTCCGAACATACCCAAGATTCATCACAAGGGCTGCAAGCCTGTGTTTCGTTTTTTGGTTTCTGCTCACAGCGATCAAGATCGACACAGGTTCTAGTTTGCTTTAACTCTTTATTGCAATAGCTCCAAGTGCTGCAGCTCCATCTTGAATTACAAATATACCCTCCACTACTAGAAGAAGGAGCTGATGGAGCAACTGAAGGCAAAGCTTGTGTTTGAACAGCCGTGCATTGGTTGCTAGAACATTGCTGTCCAACCGGACAATCTGCATCGACAGCGCATTCACATTTTCCAGCAGAACCAGCATTGTAAATAGCTTGAATTTCAGTTGCTGTTAACACGCGGTTGTAGATCGCTAATTCATCGATACTGCCCGTGAAATCTTCGTTATTATCAAGCCTACCGCCTATTTGCAGGGGACCTGATAATGAATTAATATTGGGAGCAGACGTTATACCAGCAAAATATTCTATACCATTAACATAAAAATTAACACGCCCATTGTAACTAATGGCTAAATGATTCCATTGGTTCAAAGGTAAAATCAAAAAAGGATCTACTGGTTCTATCCAGCCAAAGCCTGAACCGCCAAAATAAACTGCTGGGCGTAATTGATTCAAACTTAGGAAATAAGAAAATGGAGCCGGAGGAGTAGCCACCAAAGCTTGATATCTTCCAGAAGCTTCCGGATAAACCCACATTTCTATCGTAAATCGTTGCAAGTTTAAATTTGAGCTAGGTGAATTAACGCTAACATATTGATCTTGAGCAGCATCAAAGTGGAAAGCCTGCCCGATTTGGCCAGGAACATAAGTAACACCATTCTGCAAGATGCCATCATTAGTGTTAAGGACATCATTGGCATTGCCATCGGCTTCCCAAGCAGCTACTAAACCAGTAGGGTAAGGTATGCAACTTAAACTGCTAACCACAGGAGTAGCGCATTGGTTATTAGAACATTGCTGGCCAGTAGGGCAATCTGCATCGACATTACACTGCCGACACTGGCTTACATCTAAAGTACAGGTAGAAGAACAACCAAGCGTACCACCAACAAAGTTTTGAGATTGGCAGTCGGCATTGTTAGCAAATTGGATATTAGGCGGAGTGACACTAGCATCACAAGTTTCGGAAGCATCAAGAATGCCATTGCCGCAAGTTGGCGGAATACAGCTAGCATCGCCAACGCAATCAGAATCTGCGCAATCTGTTAGCCCGTCATTATCATTGTCTATCCCATCTGTACAGAGTTCGCGAGCTAAGCAAGCTCCATTAATGCATTGATAATTAGTACCGCATTGCACCGTTTGAGAAGCTGCTAAAGCTTGTTGCGCAGCCGTATCGCTAAGGTATTGTCCGTTAGCAGCAGTGCAATAATATTCAACTAGATTTCCAGCAGTGTCGCATGATTCACTCAATTGCGCCACTGTTCCGGAAGGCCTGGATAAAGTAAGTATTGCTGATTGTGAAGGATTAAAACCTTGATCAGCAGCTAAGATTGATACTGGCTGGCCGGCACTGTCAACCATTCCCGGCCCTGTTAGAACCTGATTGGTTTCCACACCACCAACAGTTAGAGCGTTGCTACAAGTGTATAATTGTGGTAATGGAGGAACAAGCGGAGTACAGGCAGATTGAATAGTAGAGTAACCAGCAAATCCTCGGCCGTTTCGTAACATAGGAGATGGAGGAGTAATATCGGTCCAGCTAGCTCCATCCCAATGTTGAACTCCGTCAGGCCCCATAATATAGACACCATTAGCTGCCGTACCCCATACCTCAGACAATCCATTAGCCATTGGTGATGAAACTACATTCCATCCGGATCCAATATTGCGCAACAGAAGTGAGGCAACCCCACTTGTACTATAAACATTACCCACTGCCCATAAATCAGTTGCTGAGGAACCCCAAACAGAATTAATTAGAGAAGTCGTTAATCCCAATGGTTGTTCATATTCTTGAGCAAGAGCATTCCCATCATAATGATAAATCACTCCTTGTCCAACTCCACTTACAACAGATTTTGATCCAGTAATCCATACTTCATTCCCTATCCCCCATACAGAATTAAAGTCATGATAAATTCCTGGAATTCCACTTATTGTATTAAGGGCTGTTCCATCCCATTGTAAAACGGTATTTTCGCCTACTACTCTGCTTTCTCCTACAATCCAAGTATTAGTTGGAGAGGCAGTCCATACTCCGTCTAGTGGTATTGAAGGAGCGCCGGAAATAGTTATCCACTGCGCGCCATCATAACGAAGTACAATCCCGCCATCTCCCACCGCCCACACATTATTAGGAGACGAACCTTCTACGGCAAAAAGAGCAACAGTAGTTAGAGCGGGATTAGTTTGATCATCCCAACCATTCCCATCATAATGATAAATTCGTCCAGCATTCCCTACCACCCAAATATCGTTGGCTGAACTAGCCCAAGTTCCCTGGAAATATCCTGGAGTAAAAGTAGCTGGATTTGATTGTCTCCAAGAAACACCATTACACTCTTGAACTACAGGAATGCCTGGACCCACAGGATCATAACTTCCACCAACTAAAACTAAATGAATTACAGACGGCACGGAAGATAATTGATACCCTTCATTGCAAAAATATTCACATTGCAGGCTAGCCGTACAGCCAGTTTGATCAGCTATTAAAGTGGCCGAAGGAATCGGCGCTAGCAAATTCTGATCATCGCCAGGACAGGCTGTAGCTTCCACTAGGGGAGGAGCATTGCGGCAAACTGAGGGAACAGCACAAGAATTAGCTTGACAACTCTGTCCAGCCGAACAATCTGCATCGACATTACATTCCACGGCAACAACTGTAGCTGATGCTGATAATCCGGTAGCGATATTAATAACTGGAAAAGGCGGCGAACTAGAATCAACAATTGTAAATTCATTAGCTGTAAACTGGTAGGTGCCTACTAACAATCCATTGGCAAAGATAATATTAGCTATAGTAAAAATATTTGTTTGCGCTAACGATACATCTAAAGTAGATTGTTCAAAGATTAGTTGGTTGTTAATACAATCAGCAATTTCCGAAAAGGCAGCCGAAGGGCTGCTGCCTAAACCAGCTGACAAAGGAGTGGCAGCACCGGTGAGAGAACCCCACGGCAAAACACTTACCAAGTTTACTTCAGAGCAGGTGATCTGCGTTCCATCCGGTCGAAGAGGCAAATCCATCACAAAACGAATAGCAGTAGTAGTGGCTGCGCCAATATTGGCTCTAACGGGTATAATCGTGCCAGGCCTGTTGGCTAACACACGCAGATTATTTTCCACACCCGCAGTATTAACAGTAGCTATCTCGAATGCTTTGCCCACAATTTCTTCTTTAAACAATAATGATAAAGAAACGATCAGCAATAAAACTACCGTAATTAAAGCAATAATAAACGGTTTACCCACACCACCCAGATGTTTGCCAGGATGAGTTTCCCAACTGTGCGGCGGAAGAATCTTGGCTTTATTCTTAAATAAATGTTTGTTGCGACCTGTTTTAGTTATCATGATAAACTTTTAATTTTAACGATGTTTTCCTTATTTTGAGATTAATACTGTGTTTTAATCACCACCAACCTTAACTTAATCCCACTAAAGCTAAAGCAATAGCAGCTGATTTTCTTAACCTGGAAGTGGTTGGATCAGTCTCTAAAACAGAATAATCATAAGTATTGGCTAGTTGATCTGTATAGGCATACCCCTCGATAATTGCCCAAAGGTGCCCTACCAATCGTTCAATATTACTTGGAGTACAAGATTGCAAGCCCGTTGGCCGAACCGCTTGGGGATTAGCACAATTTGTATCTTGCAAATCGCAGTCTAAAAAGCGATTAAACTCAACTAGGTTATTATTAACCACAGCTTGACAGCTACTTATTGGCTGACAGCTCCAAGCTACGGCACTACAAGGACAAACTGCACCTTCATCAGTTTGGCCATCGCAATTGTTATCTAAAGAATCGCAAATTTCAGCAGTAGGAGCAATTTGATTTATGCAAACTCCCCAAGAACCACTACTGCATGTTTGCGTTCCCTGTTGGCATGCTCCCACATTAGTTCCACATATTTGAGTTTGGCCATTAGTACAACTGCAGGTAGCAGGATCAAGAGTATCATCGCAATTGTTATCTATTCCATCACAAAGTTCCACAGTACTTGGGCGGGGATTAATATTAGGATCATTATCATTGCAATCTCCACCCATTGCTGCATATCCTGCGGGCAGATTACATGCAGGACTAGTAGTTGCGCCGCCAAAACCGTCACCATCATTATCTAAATAATAAGTCGTTAATACACCTTCATCAACCTGACCATCGCAATTGTTGTCTAAAGAGTCGCAAACTTCAGATGTAGGGGCAATTTGATTTATGCAAACTCCCCAAGCGCCACTACTGCATGTTTGCATTCCCTGTTGGCATGCTCCCACATTAGTTCCACATATTTGAGTTTGGCCATTAGTACAACTGCAGGTAGCAGGATCAAGAGTACTATCACAATCATTATCTATCCCATCGCATTGCTCTGGAGCACCAGGATATATTGCTGCATTATTATCATTGCAGTCATTGCCTGCAACGCAACTAACGCCATAGCCATCTCCATCATTGTCAGTACAAGCCGGAGCAGCTTGAATAGTTATGGTGCGTTGCGCGGGAGTCTGGCTTTGCACAGAAGTGTAGCTAGTAAATGGATCTGGTTTTGTTATTAAATTAGAGAAAGTTAAGGTAACTGAGCCTGCACTGTTAGGTGTAGCTCTTATGGTTGCTAGAAGAATATTACTGCCTGTAACTGGATTTTGATTTCCTCCGGTCTTACCAAACCTGATAGTACTGGCATCGATCATTCGATTAGCGATATCTGTCCAGGTGTAAGGTAAACTAAACAAAGGTCCGGCTGTCGCCGGCGCAGTAAGTGTCAGGGCCGAAGAAGAGCTAGCCAACATAAATTCAGCATGGGCTATCTGCTCATTATTAGTAGTATCCAAACGAACTTCCAGATCAACAGGTTGTCCGGCGATTATGGTAGCCGGATATACTACACGATAATTCACATCCGCCAACACCGCCACTGAACTAACCACTAATAAAAACAACAATAATATAATTTTTTGTTTCATTTTGTTCACCTTTAACATTGAGCTATCCGTGTAGCGGAAACTACACCGTTATCGCAAGCATAAGACCTGCCAACTATTACTTCACACGCTGGTTCAGACATTGCACCACAACCTGTCGTATCCTGAGCCTGTAAGACTAAAGCTAAACCAAAGATATCACTGGAATCAACCCTTCCATCGGCAATAATATCCCCTATCGGCGTACATGCTGTTGCGCTGCATTGTCCCATGGCGTTGCTAGATACCCGGCCATTATCACAAACAAAGGTACGGCCAGCAATAACATCGCAAGCTGGCCGTGACGGTTCTTCTCCACAAGTTGTATCATCTTGAGCCTGCAGAACCAAAGCTAATCCAAAGATATCACTTGAATCAATTCTTCCATCTTTTATTACATCTATCCTATCATTAAGTGTGCAGGTAGGAGACCTACAAGCAACATCTGAAGAACAATCGTTGTCTGCACAGTCTACGATAGAATCACCATCATTATCTTGTCCATCATTGCATATTTCCCTAGCAACACATGCGCCATTTACACATTGCGCATTAGTGCCACAAGACACCACTCTTGAACCCACTAAAATTCTCTGCGCGGAAGCATCATCGGGATATTGCCCGGCTGCCACTGTGCAATAATACTCCATTAAGTTACCTGCAGCATCACAGCTCTCCGTAAATTGCGCCACTTGTCCTCGGGCGCTAGCAATAGTAAGTACAGCCTGCCGCGAAATATCATATCCCTGCGCTAGATATAATGTTGATGAAGAACCACCCGAAACTGGAACCGCACCTTGCTCAGTAACTGTTGTACCTACCACTGTATTAATGCAGGTATATTGCAAAGAAGGAGCCTGGCAAGCGGCATCATTAGTACAATCACTATCCGCACAATCAGTTAGGCCGTCGCCATCATTATCAACGGTATCAATACAGGATATTTCTGTCGCAGATAGGCAGATGCGAGGAAGAGTTAGGCGGCATACCCCAGACAGGCAATATAAATGAGCTGAACAGAAAGCTCCGTCAGGAACGCTTCTTGGCGCAACACAAGTTCCCGCATTACAATAAGGTGTGGCTCCGCTACAAGCATTTCCACAAGCGCCGCAATGCCGTGAATCAGTTTGTAAACTTATATCCAAACTTTCCCCGCAATTACGTATGCAAGCCCCATTAACACATACAAATCCTCGTGTTCCATCACAAGCGGATGTACAAGAAGCGCTAGCTGGACAACCTGTTGAGCCTACGGCTATTCCAGCAGCTGTTCCTGGACAACTATCCTGCGCATCAGATACACCATCATTATCATCGTCGAGATCACAAACATCGCCAATCCCATCCCGATCCGCATCTTCCTGGCCTGGATTAGCTACAGCCGGGCAATTATCGGAACCATCAGCGATACCATCACTATCAGTATCCACAACTGGAACAGGAGCAGCAACTACTTGGATATTTGTGGGTATTGGTATAATCGAAAGCCTATTCCCGGATTCATCATACATTTCAAATTCTTCTATCATAATGTTAGCATTCCCCGGAATTATACCGCGAAAACTCAATTGAGCTAATGAAATTTCTCCCCCGGGAAGTTGTTGTTCAGAAGGAATAAAAGCCACTCGTTGATAAGTAATTTCTCCTTTATTGGGATCGGCTGCGCTAACAGGATTACAAATATAAGCTGGATTCTCAAAAAAATCAACCGAATTTTGCCAAGGACCGCTAATTATAGTTGGATCAGCAGGATTGCAGCCCACAATCCTATTATCAAAGGTAATCTTGAATTTAAAAATGGAAGAAGTAGTTGGTCCTAAATTTACCTTTAAGAGATAATCTCCAACTGTTCCTTCAGTGATGGAATTATCACTATCTAAACCAACAGTATTGATGCTGCCAGTATAGGCTTTCCCTAAAATTCTGTTGCCAATAAACCACAAGATGGAAAGAGCAACCACAATTATCACTACTGACAGAACAATGATATCCCGCTTACGCATTTCTCCACGTGAAGAACCTAAAAAATGTTTCTGATCCCCTGAATTTGGAAGTATAGCCATTTCTCACTCTAACTGCATAATGGATTAGTTGAAACTTCACCGGCAAAGAAACAACGCAGCGCTCTGAAGATGTTAGCGATTTTCGCAAAAAAACCAGTATCACTGGCCGAGATTGCAGTAGGCGCGGTTTCCAACTGCCGTTTTATTTTTCCTAAGACCGCTTTGCATTCTCCATTAATAAGATGCCGTTCCGTCCCGTCAGCTAAAGATGAACATTTACAAACTCCTAGTTCATTGGAAAGAGGAGAATTACAAGCGCAACTGCCAGATATTGGCTCTCCTTCACGACAAGTTGATGTGGTTGGCACTATTCCATCACAATTGCTATTACACCCTCCTGCTTGACCATTCAGAGCGCCATCATCACATGTTTCACCAGCTTGCTGAATTCCATCTCCGCAGGTTGCAGTGGGACAAGCTGGACAGGTTGCTCCACCACAATCAACACCCGTTTCACCGCCATTTTGTATCCCATCAGTACAAGTTGCCGGAGCTGCCTGACATTGGCCATTGGAACAGGTTTGGCCAGTAGCACTGCAGTCTCCATAGCTATCGTATCCTGTACCGGCAGGGTTACAAACTTCTACTTGGTTTCCTACACAACGACGATCCAGATAAGGCCGGCAAACTGTTGCTTCACAGCCATCTGTAACGATACCATTGGTATCGATAAAACTAGGATTACACACATATTCACAAAATGCACTAGGTGTACAAGCAGGAACAATTATCCTTGGGGTAGCTGTATCTAATCCTTGATCATCTCCCGCGCAAAGTTGAGCATTGGCAGGGATAGCGCCAGTACAACTGGGAGCAGCAGGGTTGGCTACCGTAACCACAGCGCTTACGGGAGAAACTGCACTTGAAGCAGAGTTTTCATCATAATAAACTATGTTGTTTAAAGAAATGGTATTCACACCAGCAGCAGTTCCAGTTTGCAAGTTGATAGTTACTAACGTTGCAACGGGAGAGATGCCTAATTGACTATAATCGTAAGCCATGGCAGCAACTCGAGTTGTCGGATTATACAATAAAGAACCATAAGTAGTAAAAGGATTTCCCGAAACAGTAAATAGGTTTGGTGAAAGAGTAAAATCTAAACCGCCAAAATGGGCCCAATCCATATTTTGAGCTATTAACTGGCAAGTAATTGTCGTAGATGCCTGAGCCGTAGGAGGACAACTTAAGGAAATTGATGGTATAGCAGAGACTACGGGAACTGCTAATGCCAAAAACAAAAATAAAATTATTCTATTAATTAGTTTCATTACAACCACCTATCTATTTTCTTTATGGGCATGAAAAGCCACCACGCAAATTAACTTGATATCTCAAAATTTGGATCGCATCTCCGGTATTTACTGCTGCGGGGTTATCACAGGTGACATCTCCTACCTGCATTTGCAAAGTAGTGAACGTTCGCAAACCTACTTGATATCGCAAAA
>CAZRCV010000001.1:109394-112397 GCA_964598745.1 uncultured Methanosarcinales archaeon | reverse complement strand
TTTTTATCAAGTAATATCTCCGTAAACTTTTTCATCATAATCTAATTTCAAACTTCTTAATTTAGTAGCTTTACTAAACACACAAACATCTCCGCGAACCTCCGGGTTGGTATGTAAATTTAGAACTTTTAAATTTATCAAATTCCCTAGATTTTCCAAATCTCCTGAAATCCCTTGATTATAAAAATCAGCAAATTCTAAACAGATTAGCCCTTTTAACTGTTGCAAATTTTTTACAACTTTTGCATCAACCATCTGTATGAATTGTTCATCTTTATATTCAATTTTTTTTTCCGGTTCCCAGTAAGGATAACTCCATTCTGTTTTAATGCCGTTATAGTCGCAAATCTCTTGAGCAGAAACAGAACTAACAGAAATTAATAGCAGTAAAATAAAAATTATTCCTTTTACCAATTTATCCTCTTGGTTATAATAACACTTTAACTTCTATTTAAATACTTTTAATTGGCACACTTAACCATGTTTAAATTTTTTGTGAACAAAAATTACAATGGATCAGTTTTATTTCGTCTTAAATTTAAAAGTATTAAACTGGATATTGCCTTTCTGGTCAATGATCTCCTTAATCTGCCGTTGGTGCGGTTTTAATTCTGAACTATCAGCTTTAACATCTACAAAATGTACTCCAGTAATCTGTCTTTGATCCAGCCCTTCAAATACAACGTAATCTATCGGATCGCCAATAAATTTGCATTCTGAAGCTTTGTAAGGAAACCCTTGTAAATATGGAGCAAACATCTCGGTAACTCGGCCTTTAATGCCGGCGCGCTGCTTATCAGCGATCTGCAACCGTAATTTCTCTACTCTCTCCTTCCATTGCCGTTCTTTAGAATATTGGCCTAGTTTATAACATAACCATCCCAGCAACAAAATAATAATTACAAAAATTACTTGATTACTCATTCTTAAGGCGGGCTAATTCTTCTTCTGGGTTAGCTTTTTCCACTAACTGGACGTTGAATTCCAAACGGCCAAACAAATCATTTTTTTTCACTTTACCGCACAGCTTTAGCTGCTCACCTAATAGTTCTGTTTTAATATCCTCAAAACTAGTTAAGTTGTCCTTGTACTGGGCTATTTGTTGGTCAGTCTTTTCTAACAAGCCCTTAGTTTGATTTTTCCAAAAGGTGCAGCGAATAATTCCAGTCCCATCATCCAGCATAAGATTAAGCACATAGGACAAAGCTGGAACAACTTGCTGGTCTTCATACTCGCGCATTTTTCGTCCAGTTTCTGGGTGTACCAAAAAAAAGTGTGGGTCAAATACCTGCACTACAGTACCAAGAAGTTCCACATTAAGCTCATCATCCTGTAATTTACCTATTTCTTTGCGAGTAAATTTATTTTCCAAAGCTAATTCTTCTTTAACTGATTCCATAGACAAACCAGGAGGATTTACTTCCATACTTCCCCTGTCGCCAAAATGCAACTCTTTACTACCATTATTTTCTTTAACATAAACTTCTTTGAAAACCACCATATCTTGCTCTTTTAAGCTAGCCATACTCTCTATTTGATCATTCCAAAATACCATTCGGATGGTATCTGTTTCATCAGCCAAGACCAAAGAACAAACTTGACCTTGCCTTCCATTGCTGTTAAAAGCTCGAGGTGAAAACTTGCGGATAACCTTGCCAGCGACAGAAATCATTCTCATACCAGGAGACAAGTTTTTTATCTTCATTATTTCAATAGAGTTAGAGTACAATTCTACACCTAGGTCGTTAGCAATAATATGGACTGCTCCTTCAGCACTTATCAATCCAGATAATTCATTAATTTTATTGGTTATCATCTCCTCTAGCTGCACTAAATCAATTTTTCCACTACTGATAAGTTTGGCCTTAAGTTCAGGAATAGGAATTTTGTGCATGCAATTTTCAATACTAAGAAAGTTTTATAACCATTTAGATGATGAAGGATATAAAACATAGTTGGTGGATCTAGTTTAAAACACTTGCTTTAACTAACAACCAATTCTTCACCAAACTGCAGACCAAATTTGTAAACCACTAGCTGGCCATTAATGAAATAATTATTGGGACTAGGCACACAAAACAACCCTACCTTACCAACTGTTTCTTCTTCACATTGATGCCAGGAAGGTTCCTTTTTTTCAGTTAAGCATTGTCGTAAATTAGGAGAATTAGCACAATTTTTAACCAACAGCCTAGCTTGCTGTTCTAAGAAAGCATATTCATCAAAAGAATAAGCTAAATTTACAGCTATATCTGTTTTATATTCATAGCGTTGCTTGGCCTTGCCTGGAGGAACTATTACCTTGCGCTCCCCATTAGCTAACAACATAGTCCCGATGAAAGCAACATTGGTTTGGGATATTTTAGACTCAACTAAGTTGCGAGCCACATCTTTGACTAAGGGAATACACCATCTATCTGCAGAGTTCCAGAGGTTGATTTGAGCTACTTGCCCGCAATCGGAGTCTCCTGCAAACCCCCCCTTGGAGGCTAACTGTTTAATCACCTCCCATGCGGCTTCGCGAGCCTGTTGGTCATTGTTCAGAAGGTCTATTTCTGCTGGCAAGAGCGTGTTAACAATAAAATTTGTAGACCACTTTCCTGGTGGTTCTTGTTTTAACGTAAAACGATTAGTTATAGCCAGAAAAAGGCCTACTGCCAAGATCATTCCTAAAATTACCCAGTGAAAAAATAAACCTTTTTTATTGATCATTTTTCAGCATACCTGTCTCCTTTAGGCGGAGGCAATTGAAAGTAAGTATTTACATAAGCCACTTCATTCTTTAAAGATTCAATTTCAACCTTGTCTCCAGAGAAAAAAATAGCCCCCTGTTGGTGAATCAGATTCTGAGCTAAAATTAAACTATCAGTAGTTGTTACGGCTAGATTATCCCTAGCCAACAAGCTAAAAGACAAACTAGTCCACAAAAAGATAAACCCAAATAAGGCTATGACAAAAATGAGTAAATAGTCTAACCAATTGCCAATAATGTTGCCTCTTTTA
>CAZRCV010000001.1:102406-109384 GCA_964598745.1 uncultured Methanosarcinales archaeon | reverse complement strand
CATGACAGCAATCCATCCTGAACATAAATAAACAAAGTATCATTCTTAAATTCTAAGTTATCTTTTACCACAACTTCCGACACAATAGTAAAGGTATCAACGTTAAAATAATTATTTGTCTTGACAGAATAATCTTTATTGCTTCCTAACTGTAGCCGAAAGTTGAGTTCATCTTTACCTGTTTTTTTATCGGTGTTATAACAACGAGCCATCTGCGGATCATTGAACTTGCTTAAATCGATCACCCCGGTAAATACTCTGAGGGAGGTTGGTTCTTGATAGGCAAAACAACCGGGATTGTTGACAAACCTTAAACTAATCAGCTCGGCTTTGACCCGGCCTGGAACGGCAGTTAATCCAGATTCATAAGAATTTACTAAGAAAACGACGGTGAAAACTAAGATAGTCACTACAAACATGACTACTGCAAAAAAAATCAAAGTTTCGGCATTTTCGAAAGCTGTTTGGGCTGTTTTATTCATGCGCAAGACTCCAATAAAATGATATTTGCTGACTTCCTTAAGCATATTCTAGATTTTTTTTCTACGTCACCACCAATCTGATAATTTTCCGGCGGTGTAAAACTGCTTTCATAACGGTTAGCAGAGGTTAAATCTCCTTTGCCTACTATTACCTTATTTGAACTTACTAAAAAAGAATAATCTGATGCGTCTTGTGGATATTCCACCCAGGCATCCCCTGGAACAGCAACTAAAGTATCAATCATTAAGGCTAAATCCTGCGTTATCTTCTTTTGAATTACTGCCTGCGATTGATTGTAGTCCTGCACTTTAATATTAACTAAAACAATTATGCCTATAACTACCAATAATTCAAAGATAGGTAAAATCACACTTGATCCTTTTTTTCCTTTGAAAATGGTTGGTCTTTTAATCATATTGTCACTGCATTAGTGGGCATAGGACTTTACTTTATTGTATCATAAACACCTTGCTGATCCAACCAATCAAAAATAATACTAATATCCCCCCCTTTACTATTTTTGCAATAAACATCGCCCTTACGACAGTTAATGACTTGCACTCGTTGTTGAGCAGGAGGCAATTCTTCTGTGCCGGTAATCCAACTAAGGACACCCGCAAAATCAATCATTACTGCATTTCCTCTCGAAACAATCTGGCTTGTGCCGGGAGATAAACTTACCTCTGGTATTACTTCACAAAACAATTTTCCCTGCTTGCAGCGCTTAGTAACCTCTTGATCAAATTCCTGGCACAGGCATAAACAATTGTTAGTTTCACAATCGGGATTATGTTTGGTATGTGATAAAATAAAATCGAGATTTTTTCCAACTAAAGCCGAACGCTGGACATGCAAATTTCTGGACTTTTCAGTTATTGGATAAAAAAATGAAGCTTCATCCTGAAAAAATACCACTAATCCTTTCGTGCCAGGGGTTTGACTGTTTATTTCTCTTACTTTGGTTGCCAACTCCCGCAAGCTGTCTACTTCTGGATTTCCTGGTTTAACCAAAAAAAAGATAGTACTAATAGTAATAACTGCCACACCTATGCCGATAAGAGCTCCAATAATTGTTTCTAAGACTGAAGTATCGGCTTTTTTATTCATTTTTTATTACTGTCTAAACAGACAATTCCACAAGTTGATCTTCCGGAAGGATATTCATTGCCAATAGTTGCATCACATGGGCATTTATCCAATAGATCAGTAACGCCATCCTGGTCACGATCCTGCAAACTGCCAATGGTAGTGTCAAATCCTTGGAACAATTTATTCCCAGCACTGCTAAACCAAATAGTTATGAAAATGAGGGCCAGAATAGCGATAACTGCAGCAGAAATTATCCACCATAGTTGAGAAGTTCCCTTGCGCGAGTTGAACGTGTTCAGTTTCATATAGTCAACCTCATTTATCGGATAATTTTTTCCCTTCAATATCTTCTACAAAGTTACAGCTCTGCCTCATTAAATAATTTACTTGTTCGCTAGTAATGTCCGACAATATAATTGTGTCTATTGCGGCTTCATCGATAACTTCGGCTACCTTCCAAGCACTATAGCCAGCTACAGTAACCCCCGCCACCCCTGCTGCTGCTCCTTTAGCAATTAAACCAGTTCCGATAACTGAAGCCGCTTTTAAGAGTAATGCAGCGGCTACTCCTTTAGACGTTGGTTCGGGAATTACTAACAGCAAAGCTCCAAACAGCCCAGCAGCAACTCCTACTGAAGCTCCAGCAGTTCCACCAATAACACCACACCACTCGCAGGTTCCCGTTCCAGCTTTGTAAGATACAGCATAAGCATGGTTCGGCTGGATTCCCTTTTCAGACAACAGGTTTATGACATTGCCTGGTCCGCCCGCGGTTTGAAAATATTGTAAGTAAGTTTGATTACTGCCAGCAGGATATTTTTCTGTTCTTAAAAATTCCATGAATTCCTCTGGAGGTATAATATCCCTACCTTCTTTAAAGCCACTAGTTTCTTCTACAGGCAAAACGTAACAAGTGAAACAGCCTTTGCCGCTAAAAATATTAAGAGTATCAAAGACACTATTAACATAAGTTCCTTCGCCAAAAATTTCCCAGCAACGAGCCATTTTGTCGGCAATAACTCTAGGAACTGTTTCACGATCTTCTTTAATTAGCGGAGTTAAGGTTTTACATAACAAAGGAGCGGTTTGAGCTTCTATTAAACCAATTTTAATCGCTGTTCCCGCTCGCACAGCTACACTGGTTTTGCATAATCCTTCGGCTTGTTTTTCTTTAGCTTCGCTAATGATTGGAAATAGCACGCCTATTATGACTAAACCAGAAACCATCACCGCAATAATGGCTACTACGGTATTAGATAAAGCCTTATTATTCATGTTAAGACGCCACCCCCGGCGGCCGTAAATTCAGCCGGCATTGCTGCAATCTACCCGGAGATAAACTAATAATTCTTTTATCTATTCCCAGGCAATCATCATCTAACCCTTCAGAAGAACTGCCATCACAAGCGCGTAGCAGATCTAACCCATCATCAACAGTTGGAAAAAAACAGAGATTATTGCCTTTCTTAAACAGTAACCCGCCATCCTCAAAATCGAAAAAGGAAGAAGAATCATAAGAAATTCTATTCTCATTATGGCCGCTAAGGTCATATTTAATCCTTATTTTTGTAACTGGATTAAAGTAAGTTCCAGTCTCTCTGCCTGTTACAAACTTGTTATAAAAATTAGCAGGTACTGAACCACCACTAATTACACAAGGCTTTACTCCCTCAATAATCTCTGAAGAATATTCCTGTAACCCTTCTGCACCGCCTATTATTGTCAACCTTAGGCCTTGGGCTGTTTCTGCTAGAATTAAAGAGGTTCCTTTTTCTCCCAGTATGGGGAAACCGTTACGGCCATCATCAGAACCGCCAGCATAAGCATAATTAACATAACAATTATCATCAACAGAATCAACTGCAGCCACCAAACGAGTTTTAAAATAATCAATCGCCTGCAGGTGTCCTGGCTCAACAAAAACGTCGCCAGCTAGAATTTTTTCCTTGCCAATTATTTTGCTAGCAATTTCTGACAGGCCGCTTTTGGTAGTCATGGTAGTTTTAGGAAATAAAACTCCAAAAAAAACTCCAGCTAAGATTAATAACCCAAACACAGCTAACAACGAAAAGGCTAACCATTTAATTACTCCTTCCATTATAAAATGTTCACCAATCTCTCCAGCAATTGTTTTAGTTCAATTCCAAGACTGCTAAACCAAAACAACAAAAATAACAATAACAGCACTGAAAGTATTATTAACACAATTTGCCAAACTTCCATGCTTCCTTTGCAGTTGCCGGTTCTCACCCTAAATTCTTGCTAAGTTTATAGAAATAGAAAATAACCGTTAACCCAATTAACACCGCAATAATAATTGCAATTAACGTCTTAGGAGCCAACCAAGATTGACCCTGTTTTGGTTGGATCATCCTGAACACCAACGCTTGCCGTCAATGTCGGCCGTACAAACAGGACAGTCAGCATTGCTGGTACAAGTTTTAGCAGGGCCTATACAACATTTTCCCGTTTCACCACAACTAAAGGTAGTGGTAGGTAAGGTATATTGAGGACAATTTTCATTAATGGGCATACACAACCCGCCTTTACTCTTGCAGTTCCCCAACTCTTGACTTAACGGAGTCGTTTTGCTAGTAAAAATTACCATAATAATGATTAGTACTACCAAAGCAATAACTGCTCCGATGATGATCCACCAAATATCAGCGGAGGCTTTCTTGCTAATCTGCGTAGTGGCCATATTCTTTATCACTCTTTATTGCCAATCGCAGCCACTGCTAACTTCACAAGTTGCTGATGAGTCAAGTTCGCTGCATGCCCTGATAGTTTCCCTAAATAAATCACGAACAGCAGCTTGATCCTCAGGGGTTGTAGCGCGATTAAAAGCAGCCAAGAAACGGCTTTCCTCCGACGGGCCGGGGTGGCATTCACCATAAGTTCCCTTTAAAGAGGCTAACTCAGTATTGCCAACCTGGCTTAATCTAGTAGTGAATAACCCGGTTTGCTGTATAAAAATGGCTGCTAGAACAACTAACACTATCAAAGCTAATGCTGCAATTATAATAACATTTAAGGAAAGGCCTTGTCCTTTTTTAAAGATCTTCATCTTAACACCTCTAGCTATTATAGAAACCGCTTAAACTAATCACGGTTGCTACTAATATCTTATTTTATAGAAAGAAAATTGGTATATAAATGTTACGAACGTGTGAGCTGTAAAGTAAGCGTCAGCTTAAATATTAAAATAATGAGCTTAAATAACTAAATAATCAAAACCCTATTCTTATTTAGGAACTATTTAAACCAAGAATTTCTCTAGCTTGTCCGATATTAATTGCTTTATGGGTAGTTTTATTTATGTTTTGGATAATAAAATTATCATCAGCTAAAACATAAGTGGTGTTATCATCAATCTCATAGATAGCACATATTTTAATTAAGGTATCAATTTTATCAGAACTTTCAACATCCGTTTTTTCACATAAACCAAATAATGAATCTAGAACTAATGTTCTTTCTGGATATATTTCTTTAGCTTGTTCTATTACTACCAAAGGAATTATAAAAATAGGTTTACCGTTAGTAAAAGAACTTAATGCAATATCTAACATTTTATTAACGTTATTATCAGAATAAAAACTGTCTACATAATGGAGAACAAAACTAATATCAAGAATAAACTTTGTCATTTTCTAAAAGTGAAATTAAATAGGGACTAGTTCTCTAATTTTACCAAATCCTCCTTTAGTAAGATTTACTGCTCTTTCTATTTTAAGTGGGTTGGTAATAGTCAAAAGAACACCTATATTATCCTCTTCTGATGCACCGATTATTACTTGTTCTGCATCTTTTGATTTTTGTATATTACTTAATTGCTTTGCTTTATAATATTTTATTGTTTTATACACCGATTTATTATCAACATTTTCCATTTTCCCACCTTTTTTGAGGCTTAAATTAATATCTCTACTATTCTTTAAGAATACCAATACCTTTTTAACCATTTCTATTTTGAATTAAATACAAGCCAACCTAATCCATCCTAACCAGCGATTAACTCCAACTTCTAATTGTAATCCAGCTCTATCACAAGGATAATCTCTAATGGTTGTATGCTGTTCTATGAAGTTATGCTGTAAAACAATTCCCGCCATTAAGATAGGAGCCGACCATAAAGCTTTCAATCCTCTAAAATCATCTACTCTATCTTTAATCTTCATAAAGACTGTTTCTATCCTAACATTATGCTTCTTAGTTTTACTAACGTTGTTTATTCTATGCTCAATAGCTTCTGCTCTTTTATCTTTATTATTATAGAAAGTTCTTTTAAATGCTTGTGGATAATGAGGAAGCCCATCAGTTTGAATAAACTTAGGTTCTCCACTTCGTTTTATCTTCTGCATAAACAGTTTAGCGTCATTCATATTTTGGGAGAATGGAGAATATAAAGTAGCATTAATGAATCTAGTTTGCCAATCTACACTACACCAAAATATATCATTATTCTTCTTACGACTAATCTCGGTTTCATCTGCGTAATATTCTCCGCTTAGTTGTGGCTTTAAACTATCTACTAGCTTCTGAACTTTAAGAGTATATTTTCTACACCACTCTAAAACTGAAACGTGGCTTACTTTGGTTTCTTCGTGCCTTTTGAAGTTATTTCTTACCTTTCTGCTGGAAAGGTTGCTAAAGTATAAGTCTATGGCTTTAGTTACTTTAGCTTCGCTGTTCCTCATTCTGTAAAAGCCTTCATTATTAGTAAAGTATTTACAGCAATCAATACATTTATACTTCTGAATTTTACCACGTAGTTCTGTCTTTCTAAAGCCTTCTTTCTTATAATTCTGGCTTCCACAATTTTGACATTTTACTTTCATTTCCATACTATTTGGGAACCTAACTCCTATTTAAATCTTTAGGTTCCTAAATTATCAATTTAAGAAGTGTATGTTTAGGAACCGAAATGTTTATAAATAATAGGTTCCTAAAAAGGTTTATGCGGTTAATCAAGCAAAAGGGGAGAGAATACGAAGGTAAAGAATACTTCAAATATATTCTAGTAGTTCCAAATAAATTAATTCAAAAGCTAGGTTGGAAAGGTGGGGAAGATTTAGAAGCGGATGTTAAAGAAAAGAAATTAATCGTAAAAAAGGATTAAGATGGCTACTGAGCATAAAATTATATGTGGGGATTGTTTGGAAGAATTACAGAAATTACCAGACGAATCAGTAGATCTAATTTTTGCAGATCCACCTTATGGATTAGCAAAAAAGAAAGGACTTGGTTGGAAATATAGTAAACATATAACCCTTGAGGAAACGTGGGACATATTTAGTAAAGACGAATTTTTTGGTTTTAATCTTAAATGGGTTGCTGAATGTTGGCGTGTCTTAAAGCATGGCGGAAGTTTTTGGGTTTGTGGTTCTTTTCATAATATCTACC
>CAZRCV010000001.1:63947-102396 GCA_964598745.1 uncultured Methanosarcinales archaeon | reverse complement strand
TTAAACCTAATGCTCAACCTAATATAACTTGCAGAATGTTTACTGAAAGTTGTGAACATCTTGTTTGGGCTGTTAAAAATCACTCTAAAACAAAGTGGACATTTAATTATGAAGACACCAAATATAAGATAGATGATAATCTCAATCCGAAGGGAAAACAAACCAGAAACGTCTGGAGTATTCCATTAACTTCCAAAAAGGAAAAATGGGCTGGAGAACATCCAACTCAGAAGCCGACAGAACTATTAAGGCGTATTATTTTGTCATCAAGTAAAGAAGGAGATTTAGTTTTGGATCCTTTTGTTGCTTCAGGCACAACCTCCGCAGTAGCTAAGTCTTTAGGCAGAAGTTCTATAGGAATAGATAAGGAGAAAAAGTATTTAGATATTGCTAAAAAAAGATTAGCTCAGGCGACACTTTAACCTATCTGTGTAGCTTTACTAACTATAACAAAAATTTCCTTTTCTGCAATCATAGCATCCATCAATTCTTTAAATACTCTAGCTGGTTTTTCTGGAGGAGTATTTTTTTCCATTTTTATCATCAATTCTATAAGATAACCAATAAATTCAACCTTATATTCTCCGTATTTATTCAATCTTTCAAAATGTTTTAATCTTTTAGGAGTGGTTTCTTTAAGAACACATAATGCTCTATCTTCTTTACTTCTAAAAGCTTCTACTCTATTATACATATCTCTAAGGTATTGCATAAATTTTAGAGTAAGATCTCTATCATGTTCTTTTTTGATAAGTAAATCAATAACCCAATGAATATGTTTAGGTGTTCTTAATCTCTTACCCCCCTCTTGATATTTAATGAGAATGTCATGGTTGGGGTTTGCACCTCTACTACCTTCAAAAACACCAATAATTATACCATCAGGTAATTTTATTTCTTTGATAGAAGTATGTTCTTTGCCTTCCCGTTTAAATCTCATATATTAAGAAAAAGCACACTTTTCTATATAAACCTAACTGACGTTAAGTTTACAGCTCACGAACGTGTTGACTCAGTAGAAAGTCTTCCTGAAAATAGTTCCTATGTTGTAAGCAATTAATTTACAGAATATTTCTGCGTTGATCATAGGCATTTTATGAGACTTAATCATACTACCAAAAAGCCTTTTCAATGCAGAGAAAAGGCTTTCAATAATATTCCTTTACCCATATAAGCACCAATCCCTACAATCTCGCATCAATTTTCTATGTGTTCCTCGTAAATAAGTCTTTCGAACAGGTGCAACTTTGTATAAGCAAAGTCCAGTAAAAACCAGAGGTTTTACTGCTCGATAAAGGTTTTGATACGGAATGGCTCAAGGGGCATGGAACATTTAGTAGAGGTATTCTCTTGGCTTCACAATGTAGCTTCCGCCGATGCTACACGTGTTGCTCCAACAACTCCTTGATGACTCTCTCTAGTCTCCTCGGACGCGGCTACCACAACTAACCAGAAACATACTCGCTACGGAGTGCCACATGCGCACGTTCTCGACGAGGAGCTTGCCGACACTGCCGTGAGAGTGGAGCGATCGACCTCTACTGCAGTACACCTTCTCCGGTGATCACCTACCATCGGCGATGTGAGAACAACGCTCGGATATCAAGACTTTAAAATGTTGATAAGCTCTTGGCACGCTATCGCGACCTCTGACTACCATAGTGATAGATGAGTCCAAATAATATCACTTTTCAAGTGGTTATTACAACCAGGGAACGTCTATCCCCTGTACAACCAGGGAACGCCTATCCACCGAAGGTCTGGGTAGTTGTCGCCAGCACCGCTGCGCGTTAGCAGAATACCTTTGATATCCAAAGGTTCGCCCAATCCAAATCCAAGTAGTTGGATGTCCGTGGTGTACTGTGGCCAGTACTCTTGTGCAATAGGCGTAGCACCAACATAAACCCATCTTGCATTCCTGTTCCTGACGTCATCAATTGTATAAAATACGTTCAAATAACCCGGTCTTGTGCAGTATGTTCCTGTGCACCCATCTCTTGTCTTTCCTACGTACAAATGCAATACTGACCTTGTATGACCTGACGGATAAGAGTATAAAACCCACGACGAGATCGCTGTATTAGTAGGATTATGCAAACAGAAGTTATTTGGGTACGTTGAATGGGAGCTGAATTCGGTGAATCCGGGACAACCCATCGACATAGTGCCTCGATGATACCGCAATGTCGTCCCGTTCCCAAATGGGGGAACCAGTTCCACCGTTCCGCCCATTAAATCTTGACTAAAAGGCTGCTTTATAGGCAACTGTATGGGAGGTAGCTGTATGGCACCGCTTCTAAACGCTTCTCCTGCAAGAGTATCCTTATCTCCAGTTTTTCCGACACCCCGCACGCGATCTCCGTTGCTCACCAGCACAACAATCCCGATGATCGCCACAATACTCACCATAACCAACATGATGAGTCCATATCGATTCGAATGATCTTTCAAATTAGTCGGCATATAATATCACCTTCATCTTCTTTATTAACAGAGAGATACTCGACTGAGATTATAAATTTTTGTTACCCTTCTATAAAAGCAATTCGCTCTCGATCGTACCGCTGATGTTGCGCTCCCACTCGGTGGTTGGTTGTTGCCGTCCACTAGAGCAGGGCTCGCTCTTAAACCTAACGTGTTACTTATCCTAACCGCAAACAAACAAAGTAGCTTCTATCAATCCGGCATCGGTGGTAGGCAGGGGAAAGGAGCCTGAACTATCCCGTTCAGCAGTGTTGGGACAGCCTTCTTTACCACGAACTGCCCTAGATAATAATGGTTCTGAGTCACTGCTGGGTGTCCTTATTAATTGTACTTGCAATTCATAATTTCTATGCCACTGGCCTAATGATTGGCCTAATAAAAATTGAGCTGTTTCTGTAAAAAAATCACAACTATGTTGGTTATTGCACTGAAACGTGGAGCCGCCAAAGTTTGCTGGAAAGTGCCGAGCGCAGTCTATTAATACCTCTGACAACTGAGGACGAGCTAAATCTTGGCAAAACAAGGGATTTACTGTTGTCTTTAATAATGTACTCAAGGCGCTGGCAGCTAATTCCTTGCGCAAGAAAATAGTAGTTTGCGGCTTGTCGCGCAAAGCGAACTGCGCCATAAACAAGATACCGATAGTTAAGAGCAAAACTATCACCACTAAACCAATAACTTCCATTTGAGCGTATCGATTTACTGGAAACAGTGATTTTAAGTTTTTCATCAAGAGTAAACCTCTACTGTAACTTGACCATAACCGTAATATGCTGGCCCTTTCTGCTCATCTTTAAGAGCCACCACAAAATAGGTTGGTTGCTTTTGTTGCCATTGTTGTGGCTGTTGATCATATATCACTACTTGAAATGGTTCTGGATAAGTTTGGTTAATGGTAATTTTAGAATAAGAAAATAATTCAAAATAACTTTGATTATGGCTTTTAAAAAAAGAGGAGATATGCCTAACTTTCATCATGTCAAAACAATTTGGTTCTGGCTCGCTTTCTCTTTTTGTACAAGAAACTTCTGGCAAAAATAAGGTTTTGGTAGTAGTATCTATGGCTCTAGCAGCCAATAATTCCTGTTGCTTTTCCTTAAATCCGGCTTGTTGAAAATTATAATAAAAGATGCTGCCAAACGTGATCAATACAAAAAAGATAAAGATAACCGCTACCGTTTCTGTGATATGAAGTTGCGCTTTCTTAGATGGTCTTTTACGCATAATTGTTTTAGTAGAGTGTAACACTGCATTCCTCCGCTAACTTTTCATTAAGAAGCCTAAGCCTCTCCGCTAGGTTAACAATGTCCGCACAAGAATTGTCTGCTAGCAAAGAACAGGCTTTAGCTCTGGTTTGGTATAAAGTTAAGGTGTCTCTTATATTCCCTTCAGCTAAAGTAAAACCATTAACAAATCCTATACAACTTCCCGATTCGGTAGGATTTTCGTAATATGTTTCCAGCTCTCCCACCTTGCCCTCATAAACTTCAGCGATTAACATAAGTCTACGGTAGGCCTTTTCCATATTACACCGATAAATTTCTGGATCATCAGCAAACACTGCGGCATACTTAGCCGCATCGCGGATTGCTGTTCTGGAAACAATAGTTATTGGTTGTGGATTAATTTTTCTCCAAACAGCCCCTCTCTTCTTAAAAAAGTTTATTTCTTTATTGGCGGTAAAGGAAGCAGCAGTTAATTTATCATCATCAACTATCAATAAATTTTCTGGAATCACTTGGCCGTCTTTTATTAATGTCCCATCTGCATCGATAACTCTTACCTTTGTTTCTTTAGATTTAATAACAACCTCAGATAATAAATTAACTTTTTGCACACTGATAGATAACTTTGGATCGCTGTCGAGAGCACCTTCTACAAACTGGTCACTAAAGCCTGAGCCGGCACCTACAAATACATAATGATGCTTATCAGAAGTTAAAAATAGAAAATCGGTTATTTTAAAAGGCAAAAAATATGGTAAACTCCATAATATCAACCTTGTGCCTGTTACCTCCTTAGGAGCAAATAATGGGTCTAGGCTGTTTTGTGTTCTAGCTGGCAAACCCTTAATGCCATATTCACCAACAGCATCTTCGCATCGAAAGTATAAATCCCGTTCTGACAGCCCGCCTAAAGGAAGGCTGCTTTTGGTTTTTTCTGAGACTTGCGCTCCTGTAAAAATTGATTCCATCACACGAACAACATCCTCAGCTAAACGTTCTTCGGAAATTTCTTTTTGTTTCACAATTAAACTGACAAAAAACAGCAAAATTACCGCGCCGGCAATTAAGATATAAACCCAGTTGAAGGTAATTTCTATTTGGCCCTTGCGGTAATGTTTCATTTTTAAGAAAGCGCGCTAAGTTTTGTTCTGTCCCCTCGGCCTTCTAAAATTAAAATGAACTTTCCATTACGAATAGGCGCACATAAAAACCCTTGGTTTAATTCCAGGCGTGGGACTTTGATTTTAACTTCTGCGGGTGGCTGCAAGAATACATTTTCTTCTTCCATCGCAAATCCCGAAGAGTCTGTCCAGGCGTTGCAAGCAATTGAGTCTAAATCACAAAGAGAGGATACCTCTACTGAAGTTGGAGCATAATCCAAGTCTATGAAACAAATCTGTTGGAAGTGCTTTGGAGTAAAAAATTCCTCCTGCCTTATAGCGCCAAATTCTGAATGGAGCTGTTGAATAGAGTTTTCCAAGTCTGATTTAAATTGGACAAATTCAACTTTTTGTAAATTCGCTACAAAACCAAACAGGGCTTTAAAGCTAAAGATCATTATCAAAGCAAAAGTTATTATAGCAATGATATAAACAAATACCTGCCCTACTCCAATCCCTTTGCGGTCCATTAATTGTTCCTCTTTTTAGTTATCCGCTTTAAACGTGAAAAAATATCTTCTGCTTGTTGCGAACCAATTTTATTTGGTTGCTGATTAGCGATTTGTTCCAACTGATTGAATAAACCAAGCTCGCTCTTGTTTAAGGCGGGTTTAATAGATTCTTTATTCTTGACGTAATGTTGTGCTACCTTTTTTAGTGCTGTGGGGGTAGGGCCACTTTCATTTATTAACTTCTGCATAGCGGGTAATTCTCCATTATGGCTAAACTGTCCAAAAAATGATTTACGATTTCGAGATTTGATTTTCTGTAGCAGTTCCCTCTTTCTAGCCAACATACGTTGTTGCCATCCCGAGATTGGTTTTTCCACACCGATATTAGGCTCAGAAAAACTTCTTTTAGCAAATGGTTCATTTTTAACAGGAGTTCTTAATTTATAATAATAAACTAGGTGCCCCATGCCAGAAGCAAAACAAATAATTCCTAAAATCAGCAGTATCCAAGCTAGCAAATTGCTTTCCTTAATCAGTTTTGGGCCTGCAGAAGATTGTGGTTCAGAAATGGTTTTTTGATCTTTTATACACGGATTGGTATTGTCCGTATATTCTTCAAAGTTGTTTCTGCCATCACCATCATAGTCTTCTTGGTTATCCGATAAGCTATCTAAATCAGAATCAGCAGCTGTAAAATCCAAAGAACAATCCAACGAATTATAAGTCCGCTCCCAGGCATCAGGTAGGCCGTCGCTGTCTGTATCCTGATCTCTTTCCGCTTTAGGAACGTCCCCGGCAGCGCAACCTAGTTTGCTTACCACTGCTCCTGCTTTTGTGTTTTCACATTCATCGCACCGATCTTTAATGCCATCTCCATCTTCATCTACAAACTTTACCTCGTAACTGCCAGTATAATTTTGACCCAAGTTATCTTCAGCATAATAACAAACCCAACCAGAACTAGAAAATTCTAAGCGGTTTCCATTATAAGAAAACAGAGGCATGCATTTTGCAGCCGTAGCAGATTGACTAACCAACAGTTTAGAACAACCCACCGAGTCAGCACAGTGCACTTCCACCATTAATGATGAACAAGAAGAATCTTCTTGTTTAAATTCAACTAACGGAGCAGCCAGGTCTGCCAAACAAACGCTGTTATTTTTGGGCACGAACATTACGCCATCACTTTCTTTAAACATGCTGGTGTGGCCAGCTGCATCGGCAGCTGCCACTCGGATAATATAACGGTGATCCGTAGACAGGCCAGCAGTAGAAAGGCTGATAGGGTTGTTGCCAGCAACAGTGCCGTTAGTGATCTTTTGTCTACCGGTTAATAGCTCACCCTTAACTCCACTATCTAGTATTTCATAAATATAAGCATCAATTGGTGAGCTATCATTGACATAAGTAAAAATGCTTAAATTAGCAACTCCGCAAGTATAGTTTCCATCGTTAATCTCCGTTATTATCGGAGGGGTAAGATCAACCCTAAACTTAATTTGCGCGGCCCTAGATTCTGCTTCGATCGCACAGAGAGCTTCAATAAGATACTCCCCCTCAGCTAGATTAGATAATAACCTAGCGTGAAGCAAATTATCGCTGGTTTCAAATAGTTCAAAGGTAGAATTCAACTTAAACTGACAAGCTGCTCTTTTATTGGTTTCAACTTCGATTTTAACATTTTTAGAAGAAAAAGATTGGCCTTCAGGAAAAACACGAATAATGTTGCCTAATGCAGAGTAATCAACCTCAAAATTAAGTTTCTCAACTTCAGAAGCGGCGCCGGCGCCGTTAATACACTGGGTGTTCAAATGGTACTCTTTTTTGCTGCCAACAAAGTTAATCGTGAATAGATCTTTATGGGCCTCGCCTAAAACTTTTTGTTCCAAGCCAGGAAAAGAAAATTCCATGGTGTCATATTCGCCGCTGCCATTACCATCGGAGTTATCACTGTACTTGCATAAAGATTTGTCATCAGTATTAACTTGCAACCGGGTAGTTATCCCTTGAATAACCTTATCTGGCACCGCAAACGCGCTGGTTATTTTAGGAGCAGTTGGATCATATTCTAACACCAACAATTTCTCTGGTCCAATTTCGCGATCAGAATTGACACACTTTACAAAAACCCGCTTTACGCCGCCAACAGAAGGATAACGATCAAAGGCTTGATCGGGGAATTGCTCTACAATATATTTCCCGGAGTTATCTGGATTAAGGATGTTCTGATTCGGGAGGTTGTAATAATTAAAATTTGGCTGAAAATCAAAACGGCATTCTGTAGTTGGCACCCGGGTGTAGAATTGCCATCTAAAAGTGGGAGTGCTGCTTATTCCCCAAGTTTCATCATTATAAGAGTAGGCTGTTGGTTTCTCTAGCATAATTCCATAGCCATCAATGGCCACCGACCCGCAAGTTGCTTGAATTACTGGATTGTTATTCTTATCAGTGGAATAATAACATAGGCGTGAAGAATCATCCAAAACCAAAGATTTAGTGTATTCTGTAAAAGAATTTAAAGGAGAAAAATCACAATTGTCGCCCAAACAGTAATAAGTTTTGTCGCAAGCAAATCCTTCCTGGCTATCGCAAGCAAAATCAACCTGGACCTTTTTTATAAAGTACTCTCTCCAGCCATAGCGCAGAGGCCTTACTTCTCTTGATCCTTCGGTCAAGATTATGTTAGTCTCGGGAGGCGTAAAATCAACTACAAAATCGAAATAGTCCTCAAATATCTGCGTAAAGTCCAATAATTCGCGGCAACTAATTTTATAAGCGCCGGAATAGGTGCCTTCAACAAATCCAGGAATTTTTTCGGTGTGATGCGCTTTGCCATTTTCATCAGTAATAAAATCGGCTACTTTATGGTTGTCTGTGGTAAACAGCTCGCAGGTGGCACCGGCCGTGGTTGTAGCAGTAAAGCTCATTGAAGTTTCAGCCACAGCCCCCCCGAGAGCAGGATAAGTGACTTTAATCCTGTCCTCTAAATCAAATACGTATGATTTAACTTTAGATGCAATATTCCCGTAATCGTCACTGCAGGAAACGTTAAGATCATAAGCAATTCCATCTAAGCTATCAAAGAGAACTATCTTTGAAGTGAAATCACGATCAACTGATTTAAGGGTCACCTCACCTGCAGGTATCTTTTTTCTAAGATTAAAACTGCAGCTGGCTGGTTCGCTCAGTCCTTGTAAGATAACTTGTAAACTAGTAAGGTCACCGATAGTGCTAATATCTTCTGCTAGAGAAAACTCTGGGTTTACATTATCAACATAAATAATTGATTGCTTAACACTTTCTTGATTAGAGAATTGGTCTTTTGAATAATACCTTAACAGAAAAGTTTCGCCATTGATTGCTAGTGCAGCCAAATTTTCAGAATCAAAGAGCCTAATAGTAATTTCTTCTTGTTGATTTCTTCCTGAGAAAGATAGGCTGTTTTGCTGAGGATCGCAGCTGCCAGAAGAATCGGCCTCGATTAAACAGTAATATATTGATTCCAAATTGCTTTCCGTATCAGCCGATTGAAATTTTAAACTAGGAGTGCCTGAAGAAATTATCACTAAATCTGTAGATAAAAGAACGGTCTCGGGGGGGGTATTATCCTTGATGCAAGTTAGGCGCTCGGCGCCGCTATACGCAGAGCAATCATCAACTTGATTGGCATCACCATCTTTCTTACAAAAACTGCCATCCCAATAACAGCGGCCCCAACTACAACTATCATCGGAAAGAGAAATTTCACCATTCTGGCTAACAATGCTCTCCCCACCGGTACACTCTAATTCTGTAGTATAAGCATAACAATTATTGGTTTCGGTAGGTTGCCCACCGCAAGAAAAACAGGAAGATAGTGGATCACCTAACGAAGGTGGATTAGAAAAACAACGGCCGAGATTAGTGCAAATGTCTGCCGTACAGAAATAGTTCTCAAACACCCCTACTTTCGAACTGCAACGCCAACATTGGTCATCAAGAGAATAATCTTGTTGAACGCAATAACCGGTGCCTGTTTCTGGAGTTACTGAATCAGAAGGTATGGATAAGGCTTGATAAATGCTGCTATAATTTACTAAAGTAACGCTATCTTGTGCCGCAGAATTAACCCATTTACAGTTTTCAGAAAGACAGTTATTAATTTGACAAGAAGTTTGGCTGCGATAAGCAAAGCAACCATCCAAGTTGTCACAACTTTGGCAGAGATTAGTAATAGTTTTATCAGAAAAATCATAATAACAGTAACTAACGGAGTTCTCTGAAGATGGTGACGACGTGCCGTAACATTGTTCAGGAGTGGAATACAATCCAAATGGTTGAGAACTAGGAGCATAACAAACACCGGCATTTTTACAGCCGGCTGTTTCTGAAGTAATTTTGGCACAATAAAATTGGCTTACCCCTGCCACATCCTGCTCTGCGCAATCTGTCCAAGAAACAACCTGGTTATTATTATCACAAGTAAAAACAACTCTAGAAGCATTAACATCACAGAAAGTAGCCCAGCGATCGGTTAAAGTGTTATACTTCCCTTCGCAGCGTGGATCACCTAAAGTAATAGATTGCGTTGTTGGCTGGGGCGATTTACGATTATGGTCGTACAGAGCTGTAATCTGATAAGTATATGTTCTACCCCACTCCAGGCTAGCCTTATCAATGAGTGTGCCTTTGTTGGCTGGCAGCAACAATGATGGGCCTATCTGTTGATTATCACTAAATTTTAATAATTGATAACCTACCGCTTCCGGACATGGCCGCAGCCAAGACAAAAGAATTTCTTTTTTTCCTGAGGCTGCTTTAAGTTCAAATAATTCTATATTTTTTTCCGTCCCTGGGTCGCGGCACTCTCCTAATTTTGGAGAAAGTAACAATTGAATATCTTTCATTTCCCCAGTACGCACCTTAACAACCACTGGCTCAGACTCGTAACTTTGCAGGGAATCGAATTTAGCGGTAACGATATGCTCTCCTATAGCTAAAACCACCTGGAACTGTCCGCCGGGCGATTGTGAAAATCCTTTAAACGTGCCATCTACAAAAATTTTCACTGCAGCCATTGGTTGAAAATTGCTAAAGCCGATTAAATCAACCAAAGTAATGCCGCTTATTCCTTGCAATTGCTGCAACGATAAAACTAAATTAGCTGCAGTTATCGTTCCATCAGCCTGAACTGTAACCTGTTGAGTGGAGCTAGCCACAAATCCCTGTTTAGAAGCTCGCAGAGTATAAGATCCAGCAGGAATGGTGAGAATGTAGCTACCGTCTGTAGAGGTAAGCGCTTGCTCAGAAGTTCTTGTTCCCCAAGACACAACTGCCTGGTTAACCGCAAGACCTTGGTGATCGACAACCTTACCCCTAATAACGCCCGCGCCTGTTTGTTTGACTAATACCACATCTTTTCTTAGTTCGGTAATGCCTGAAACAACATCAACAGTAACCCTAGATTCAACATAGCCTGCCGCGGTAACTTGCACCACCCTGGTGCCAGGAGCTACTGAATCAAAAGAATAACTTCCAGAGGCAGGATCGTAACTTGCCGGAGAGGTTGTTCCTTGAAGTTGCAAAGTTACTGGTACCATTAAGATCTGGCCTTCTTGGTCTACTACTGTGCCATACAGTCTTACTCCAGAAATAGGCTCGGTTAAACAAATATCTTGCTGACAAAGAATTTGGTTCATCCCCGGAGTGTTAATAAATATCCTATTTGTAATTGAAACTCCTGCACGGAAGGCTCGCAAATCACACTGATATTGGTTAGCACCATAATTGCAGCTCTCAAAACTGCCGCGTGAAACTCGACAGCAGCCCGGGGTACACTGAAGATCATAATTATTAACCTCTTCTCCTTCCAAGTACTGCGTATCTAGGCCTAGCTGCTGACACCACCCTAAAGCATGAGTCTGGCAGTCTATATTACAGGTAACAGAACTACATTCATCAAACTCGGAACAGTCACTATCTGGTTTAAAATGTTGGGTCATAACGCAACCAGCGAAATTATCGCAATCTGCTTGAGCCGCTACAGAATCTACGCCGGGCTGACAGTATAGTGTTTCGTCACTGCCAACATAGGTATAACAACCAGTAGCAGCCTGGATAAAAGTAGGTATAAAAATTAGTAAAATCAAAGCTATAATTAACAGAAGCGGACCTCTTTTTCTACAGACCATCTATCTCTATTACATTAACTATTTATAGTTTATAAAGCTTGCTAGAACTGGTTTAATCCACTGCCGAATGTTAATTATGGCTTTGTCAGTGAGCCTAAAAGTTTATAATTTGTTCAACAATATTGTACTTCTAACATTATACTAAAATGGCGTTCCTTAACCAATTTTTCAGAACCAGCGATAAAAAACAAGCGATTTCTTGGGCCTTTTATGATTTTGCCAACTCCGCTTACTTTATATTAATTGCTAGTTTTGTATTTCCGATATATTTCAAAGAGCAGGTAGTTGGAGGAAATCTAGGCGACTTCTATTGGGGTGTGGCTGTAAGCGTTTCCATTTTGCTAGGGGCGGTAGCGTCCCCCATTATTGGAGCTATGGCGGATTATGACCTAAAGAGAAAACGCAAATTTATCACCTTTGCTGTTTTGTCAATGATGGGGACTGCTTCCTTATTTTTCATCAAACCGGGAATGTTAACTTTGGGGATGTTTGTATTTATTTTAACCAACCTTTTTTTTGAAATTGCGCAAACGTTGTATGATTCTTTTCTTTCACACATATCTACACCTGAAGTTAGCGGCAGAATTTCCGGCCTAGGATGGGGATTGGGATACATAGGTGGCATTGCTGCAATGATGCTGTATAAACCCCTATACCAAACCGGATATATCCCCGGATCTGAACAAACGTATCTCTTAACCTTTCCTCTTACAGCACTGTTCTTTTTGCTGTTTGCTGTTCCTTCCTTTATTTTTATCAAAGAAAACTCTCCCCTTAAGCAAAGTTATCTGATGATAGGCTTAATTAAAATCGGGTTCAGAAATGTCTTTCGAACAATTAAAGAAATAAAGCAACACCAGCAAGTGGCTTGGTTTCTGGCTGCATCTTATTTATTAAATGACGGATTGGTAACACTCTTCTCTTTTGCGCCAATATATGCTAAATCCACCCTTAATTTTTCTTTCTCAGAAATTGCAGTTCTGCTGCTAATTGTTCAGTTAATAGGTTTTCCAGTCACGATAATTCTCGGCGCAATAAGTGATAAAAAAGGAGCAAAAACTATATTACTTTCAACGATAGCATTGTGGTGTTTAATTATTTTAGGAATAGCCTTGGCTACAACCAAGACTTTTTTTTATCTGGTATCTATACTTATCGGATTTGTTGTTGGCTCAAGCCAAGCTATAGCTCGTTCCTGGTTCAGTAAAATAGTGCCAGAAGATAAAAGATGCGAATTTTTTGGATTTAATGGTTTTGCAAGTAAAGCCGCCGCGACCACCGGGCCGCTTATTTTTGGGTTCATCTCTACAGTTACAGCTAACCAGAGAATAGCTATGCTTTGCCTGTTGCCGCTTTTTTTGGCTTCATTTGTTATATTTTACAAAATTAAACAAATTTGAGATAACCAAGAAACAAAGTTATTTATTCTTAGCCAGCCCTCGCAAGTTATTTATTATTTTTTCTGTATTTGATTTATTTGCTTCTGGAAGAGGTTTAGGTTTAATTACTGGCTGCTCTCTTATCGGTGGCACCAATTTTTGCAACCGCTGAAAAATATTAATCAGTTGTCTTGAACGGCCTTTAATTATCTTTTGCTTCTTCTTGGCTTGTCGGAGGGTAACTGAATTTAACTGGCTAAACCAGTCTTTTTTAGGCAAATTGACTGCTAAATTCGATTCTGTTAAAAATTGTTCAATTTCAAACTTATGCCTCTTTTGCTGAGACCGCTTGCGCAGAGAATCTAGCTTAAGCTCAGTTCTAGAATCAAAGTTATCCCTAAAAAAGTTATCCTCAAGGAGGTTCTTTTTTAGTATTGAAGGATACTTTTTGTTGCTTCTCTGGTAAACAAAGATATTTTTAGAAAATAGATAGTATACAGCTGCGGCTAAGACGATCAGCGACAGTAAAATCCACCACCATCCCGATTTCCCTACAGTGTCAGCATGAAGGGACAAATCTCTAGTTTGGTTGTTGGCCACTGGAGAAAACTTTTCCCTTTCTGATAACGGTACAATAACTGGCAGGCTTATTTTGAGTTCAGATTGACAGTAGCACTCGCCTACAGAATAATTGTAAACAGAGATGCCTTTATTCGAGGCTTCAATTTCACAGGCGTAACGTGTGTTTTGAGGTTGGCAATATTGGCCCTGGCTGGAAACAAACTGGCAACATCCCGGTAAACAGGATGCCGCCGGCTCGTTATTAGGCCACGAGCCAGCTGGACATAACCCCAATTTTTCTCTTTGGCAGCTGCTCTTGCACACGACTTCGTGACAGTCAGCCACCTCTTGACAAGAGTAGGGCAATAAATCTGTAGATAAATTACAATCAGGATAAAAACTACATTCTTGGCGGCTTATTTCTAGAGATAAGTCCTGGCAGTAAAAATTACTGTTTTTGTAAGTAAAACATTCTGCTATTACCAACTGTGATAACAATAAAACACAAATTATTGTAACGACGCCTTTAAACAACATTTTAAACTTAGTCTCCTTGGCATTTGCCTGCACTTATGCAGGTTCCTTCAAATTTACCATCATGATCAGAATCACAGCTGAAATGATTCATTGCATCGGAAGGCGTGCAACCAGGATGCACTTTCAGTTGGATATTGTTAGCCGACTTCCTGGTTATAGCTTCATTATTCATGTCAAAAAAAATGTTGGGTAAATAATTAACACCGCTTTCAACAACAACTTCTTCGGTCGAAAATTGTTCACAGCCCATTTGTCCATTGCACCAGCCAATTGTTCCATCATTCAATGTAACATAACTCCAAGCGCCCTTACCTTGACAATTTGTATGCACCTTATTGCAAGAAGGTAAGCTCAGAGAACCACAGACCAGTTTTCCGTCAGATAACTCGCTGATTAATCCACCTTGACAAGTGTTTCCCCGTTTACCATCGCAAGTGTTAAACAATGTTTCTAGAACATAACCTTTTATTTGATCAGGAGGTACATAATTTGGTAACTTACCATAACAACCCGGAGATGGATCTTGATAACATTTGGTGTCAGCAGGGGCAATACCCCAAGTATCAGGAAGTGCTGGATCCCCTAAGCAACAGGCATGGTTGGCAAAAAATGGATTGATGGTTTTATCTAGATTAGGATTTAAATCTGTTGAACCATCCGGCTGCACAGGAAAATTCTTTTCATGATAAGGATAAGCATAAGGATGAATTACTCGAGGAACAACACTATTATCTACTCCACGAAAGGGATAGCAACCTTTTACCTCTACCTGAACCTGGCTGGAAGAAACAACCAGATTATTTCCACAGTAGTTGGCCACGGCAGTTAACTGGTAAATTCCTTTATCTGTAACTGTTGGATCTATCGTTACTGCTTGAAGAGCATCTTGAAAGCGGAACTGCTTGATAACAGCTGAATCTTGATAAAATGATAGCTGAGGGTCGCATGGAACGATGTTATTATCGCCTGATGTGAGGGCGTTCAGTTCAAAGGGAGCTGCCAGACAATTTCCACTTTGCACTAACGGAAAACGATATTGGTTCTTAACACCTAATTGGCTTTGATATTCCAGAGTAACCTCCCTATTTCGCCAGCTGCTGGCCGAACTCAAATAACTTAAATCTAAGAAATAAGGGTCTTCGCGAGAAAGGACGTACGCCCCTTCTGCATTTTTTACGGCATCGCTGCCAGTAAATGGCGACAGTATTTTTAGGGCAGTTTGCAGGGGTGAAGCCACTAGCACTCTGACTTCTTGATAATCATTCTTCTTAGTATCGCTGGCTATAGCACGAAACAGGTAGGGGGTGTCACTAACTGGAATGGATGAAACTGAAGCTGAATCGGCAATGTAACGGTTAGAACTAGCAGGAGAAGTGACAGGAAATTTTTCTGGCTTTTCAAAGGAAAATTGGATCTGGTCTTCATCTGGATCCAAAGCTGAAAGAGACAAATCAATCGTGCCTAAAGTTGGGTCGCCGGGTATAACTAGGTAATCATAACCAGAAATTGGACACTCTGCGCGACCGAGGTAGTCTAAAGCGGGAGGCCTATTTTGCCTAGCCACTTGGTATTCATAATCGCCACTGCTGCCAAAAATAATCGAACTGCGTGGAAGAGTAAACTGGTAAAGATCGTCGCCAGTAGGCAAAGAGTTGATCTTCATCCTCGCACTCAAGCTTTCTAGCTGTGCCGATCGTGTGCTCTGGCGGCAACTGCCAGTAAAATCGCAATAGTTAGGGGTCAGCATATCGCTTTTATAAGTAAAAGAAGGTTGAGTTAGTTGCGCAAAGGAAAAATCATAGTCTACATATTTTTGGTCGTTGCGCAAGGGAAACAAAATTACCGAAGTTAATAACTGATCAAAGAAAGAAGGATAAGTAAAATCAAATTGGGAAATTTGAAAGAACTCTTGCTTTCCCGCACTAAACTTTAGGGGATAATTTACTTTTACTGTTATCACTCCTGGATTTATCGCCAACTTAAAACTTGCCTCTTCAGAAGTTTCCACCCCTGCCACTCCTTTGATTTCACTGCTCACCAGGCTTTCAACACAAGCCACAGTATACGCTCTAAGATAGCGTTCTAAATCAGCTTGGATAAACCGCTTGTCCAAACTTTGTAGCCCAAACTGAGCTGAGTTGAGCGGATATTTGTATTGACAAAATTCTGGATTGTCAGCGTCATCTGGGCAAGGATACGCATTTGGGTGTTGTTGGTAACTCTTATCAATAATCCCGTAAGCTACCCTGTTTGCACCAACAGTAACACCGGTCAAACTTTCTGCAAATGTTTCCCTGCCGCCGGGTTGATCATTCCAAATTCTGCCTTGTCTTCCCAACAAATCCAGCCCTTGACTTAGGCCTTCATTAAGGCACTTATCCACATAAATCCGCAACGCTTCCCTGGAAAAAAGGCTGGAATAAACGTCTTCTTTAGCTTGCTGCAGTTGCTTCGTTTGAAACTTAACCGATAACTGCAACAGAGACAAGAAAATAAACAAAGTTATTATCCCAACGATAATAAAAACACTAATTTGGCCGTTCTTAGAAAAATAAATACCGGTGTTGCCTCTTTTTCCAAACATGATGGTTAAAATGTAAACAAAATAGGCTTATAAATTTATTCTAGGTTCATTCGCAGCTTTCCCGTCAGTTCCGGCCATAACCCCGTTTGGGCCCGCTTAGCTTCAACTCGCTGGATATTGTTGTGTGTGGTACAAGAAACAAACCGCAACCCCGCAGCTTCCTGCAACGGCTCGAGATGCAACTCTGGATCGCTTAACCGCCCAGTTTTCAGATATTCACAGATGGGCGTGGCAAAGTTTTCATATTCGGCAACAAGCGTTTTATCGGTTAAATTCAGTTGTTCTTGCAAAGCTAAAATTCTATGGCCCTCTTGTTTGGCAGAATAAATCTCCCTAAACAGTTTAACTTTACTAAAAAAGCTGGCCGTGGTTAATTCCCCTTGGCGCGTGAATAAGCTCTGAAAGAACTTGCTAATGGTTTCAATAACTGTTGGCTCAGGGGCTAAACCGTCCTTGCTAAACCACGCCATCCCTAGGTCTTCATTGTAGTACAAGCCCCCCTGACAATCTTTAAACCGATCTGTGCCAGAACACGTTGGCACTGGGTAACCTAAAGCTGCAGCAAAAGAATTGTCTTCCATCAAATTTTTGTTTAAACTAGTTACCACGGCGGTTTTTTCATTAAACAGCAAGATGCAGGCGTTGTTAATGCAGGTATTTTCTTCGTTGGTTACCAGATCTGCAGCCGGGCCGGTAGTTACTCCAGGAAAACACACTTGCTGTTGTTGTTGACCTAAAAGAGTAGAAGAAGCAGAAAGTTCAACCCCTCGCAGTAAACTTTGTTGATTATCATCTAGTAGCGGGAAAACAATAGCAAAGTTGGTGCAATAAAGACTATGATCTCGCGTCTCGCCTACTCTGGTTAATAATTCTTCAGCCAGAAATCTGGTGCGGCTGCTCCAGTTTCCATTGTTACAGTAATTATCAAAGATGTACTCCCCGTTATTGATGCAGGTGGGCACTTGACCCTGATAAAAGTCATTGGCACCATATTGCGCTTGGCCGCCTTCGGTAGAAAGGCGAACTAAACATTGTTCATTGCTATTGCAGAATCCTTGAAACTTGTTTCTCCAATCTGACTTAACTTGTTGATAAGTCCACTGCCCGCCGATACAGCGGTAATTTCTTCCTTGATCGGTTTGTTCAGAGAGGGAGGTATAATCAGTCATTGGCGCCACACAATGATATCCATTCCAGCAGTAATTCTCAGGACAGCATGCTGCAGCGGAGCGGGGAAGGGTTGCATGGCCATTAAAGAAGTAAGCCGCTGGTCCGAGAGAGTCCATGTATTGCAGCATTAATTTAGAAAACTCGCAATCGCTTAACTCCAGTTGGACATAAGCACTATTGCCGGTATTAAACTGAACATCATTATTTAAGGAAAGCTCTTGCAGGCCGCCATTTTGATCAACTAATATTACTTTAGCGCTGCACCTCTCGCTCTCTAGAGAAAATTGCAGTTCCATGTTCTTTTCTACAGGAATTCTTTCTGAGCGCAGAAAAGTAGAGGAAGAAATCTTAACTTTACCTGTAGTTTCATCATAATTTGACCTAAAGAACCCTTGCTGGTTTACGATAGGCTTTAGCAATCCTGCTGGTTTTTTGTCAAAAAATTCCCAGCCAGGGACGGTATTGCCAAAAAATTCACTAAACTCGGCATTAGCAATTAAATTCTTTCCAGGAACTATAACCGAAGAGGTATTTAATTTCGTAGGAGGTATGGTTTGAGTAATCAACTGTAGCCCCTGTGACTCACCAGCAACAGGATCTACTCCTTCATAGTCTAGCAGGGGTGTTAAGCTCCAAGAATTAACCGTGGCTAAACCATTTTCATTCGTTTTAGAATAGGCGCAGTAAGCTCCAGCTTTAATTGCGCAATGGTTTAAATTGTCGGCTTGTTTAATTTTATTAGCGCCAATTAAATAGTTTGCGGCGCTGCAGCCATAAAAAGCATTGTCGATCCGTCCGCCGGGTTGTGGTTCTCTCGCATAAAGAACTGGCTGAGAAACTCGGCGAACCTTAAGGTTGCCTGCTGTGGCAAACCGTTGATTATTTTTAGTAATAAGAGTTTCTTCATCTGGTCGGGAACCTATTACAAAATATAAATCATATAACCCGGGATGGTCATTAGTTATTACATACGGTGGATTTCCGGGGAGAGGAAATTGACATTCACCAAAAGAATCTGGTTGGCAAGCATAAGAAAATTGCCGTGGTGAAACAGTGTTAATTGAAGACGTGGCGGGAAATAAACTGCTGCCGGGTGTTAATTCAGCCATAACTCCAATTTTGGTGGTGGTGGCCGGTAAACTATTTAGTTGAACGGTGGTACCTAAAGATTCGAATGTAGTTAAATCCACAAAATAAATAGACACTTTTTCTGGATCATTATTGGTGATGGATAATGATTGCAATAACGGAGAATTTAGGGGTTTACACACGGCATTAAAACAATAACCAAATATTACTGTAGACCCCTGGATTGTACAATCATCGTCAGAAGAACAGGCCATATTGTTAACTAAATTGCCATTAACAGATGGTGGAATTAAAGAAAGGATTGAGGATGGAGAAGTAGGAAGTGTTTTTATTAACTTGCGTGGCTGGTTAACGAACAAGCTATCTCTTTGGACTGTGCCAGAATTATATACCGTATAAGAAAAATCAACTTCGTGGTAACTTGGTGTAAATATCTCCTCTTGATAACCTACCTTAAATTCTACATCAGTAATTGTATTTCCAGATTTTAACGGTTGAGAATTCCAACAAGCATAATGGTCCGGCTTATCTATTTCTCCCAACGGTTGGCTGGTGCCAATGTAGTATTCGTTCTTAGAATTTCCGCAACAGCTAGCGCTCTGAATTTCTACTTGATCTTTGTTGCCTAACCATGATTCCGGACCATAAAGCGCAGTACACAACTTTTCGGCGGTAATGATTTGGCTTGTGTCGCCCTGATCTAGGTTTTGCAACCAAGACCACTGGTTATGCGCCGATTGCCCCGAACAAAGCAGTTGGTTATTATCGCCGCTCAGGTAAACATTGCGAAGAATAAACTTATCTTTATCGCTTTCGATTTTTATCTGTTTGACTGCTTGCAGAGAAGGCGAAGGAAGCGGCACAGCTACCTGCATAAACTGAAACTGCCCCTGGCTATTTTTAAAGAAAGGGCTGTTAATGATGTCGCCAAGAATGTTCTTTGTAAAATAGGTATTGCTATCGCCGCCTGGACCAGAAATGGTTAAAGTAATTGTGCTAGGGGCAGTGATAATTGGATCAGCATACTTAATCCTAAAATTCAAAGTGGTATAGCCGCTAAAATCAAATAAAAAGTTATCCCCATAGTAACTAGTAAAACTAGTGCTGTCAATAGCTACAATATTAGTTGGGGCGGTTTCTTCAACTATTTGGCCGCCTTCATCCAAGGGCAGGGTGTACAACCCTTCTCCGGTTCGCCGGCTTTTGATTCCGGTATTTGCTAGGTTAGGGGCGTCGCTGGCAGCGCATTCTACCCAGCTATAATGATTGCCCTCCGCAAAACAAGCCAGGCGATTAGAACGTTCTTGAAGAGACTGCAGGTCTTCATCAGCGGCTCGCTGGAAAGGTAAATCTAGGGGAGTGGGCAAACCGCCGGTTACGGCCTGTTGGTTGCATTCACTCCAGTCTTGGCCATTGGAAACAACATCAAAAGTTTGGAATTCGGCTGTTCCATCATTCTTTAGTTCTGGCCGCTTAATAGTCATTACTTTGAACTTAGCTGCGCCATTGGCATCTAGCAAACACCAATCGTCTAAACAACGGTTAGTGGACGGTTCTGGCCAACCATGCGGCGAGGGTGTACTTCCGGCTTCGCTAGCACTTTCAAAACCAGTCAAATCTGGATTTTTAGCCATGCAAAGATAATTACCTAGAATGCCTTGGCCGTCGCCGGCAGGGTCAATTTTTCCGTTATGAAAAATTTTACCGGCATCTGTGGCCCCTTGGTAACCGCAGCAATAACCTTGGCCGCCCTCCTGCTGAACCCAGGAAAATTGTTTATTGAATGGATTATTAAATTGCACTTCTGTTTTAGTTCCATCGCCAGCGGTGCTTAACAAAACCGTTTTTTGCTCGCAAGCGTCACGGTTGGCAGCACAACTGTCGGGAGTCCTGCCTTGCAAAATATTGCTGCGCTCTATGCTTGATACTGTACCAGAGGTAGGATTTATTACGGCATTACAATCATTATTGATGTTATCCCCGCAAATTTCTGGGGCCCCGGGGTTAATGCAAGCAGAACAGGAGGCGTAACGAGGATCGCTCCCGCACTTTTGCCTCATCTCTTGGCGTATTTCTTCATTTGTCTTAAATTGATAAGTATCAGAAGAAGATTCAACAGAACTAAATGTTGGGCAGGTTTGATCTAGCTGCCCCCGATCATTCAAGCCAGGCCCAGTATCAACACAATCCCGTGATTCTGGATAACCGTCTTGATCTTTATCCATATCTGCCTGCAATACCCATTCATAACTAGTGGAAGTTCTTTCCGTGCATTTGTAAGCCAGAAGAGGTTCATTGATACTAGTATCGCCAAAAACAGCGTTAATCCAATAAAGTTTGTCTTTAAGGTTGGGATTGCATTCAAGCCAAGCTTTATTATTACTGCACAGAATACCTTTTTCTGTAGGATGATAATACATTTTGAGATAATTAAAGATTTCTACTGGATTAGAATTAATAACATCAGAACCAAAGTGCACAAGTTCCGAAACAAACATAGAAATTGTAGCAGTTCCAATAACCGGAATTGATACAAAATTGGCGTGATACTTTTGTTGATTTAACCTTCTATTCAATGCTCCCACCAGTTCCTGTGCCCTCTGTGGTAGGTTGGAATTGGCACTATCAACATTAAAGCCAGCGCCAAGAAAAACAGGGTCACACTCAGTGCTGGTTATGGGCTCGTAGTCAGAAATATAAAATATACATCCCTTATCTGAAGGGAATGTCACTGGATCACAGTCTCCGACATTTCCTTCTAGTCCTTCGCGATACATAGAACAACTTATGTCTGAATCCTCACAGTATAGATCGATTGCTTCCGCAGGAAGGTTTTGGCAGTCTTGGGTGCTATCACAGTCAGTAATCACATGAATAGCTTCATACATTATTGGACTAGAGCTTGTGAGTTGATTCTGTGCCAACAGGGGAAAGGTTAAAAGAAATAAAAGCAGTACTACTATAACTAACAAACCTCTTTTTTTGTCGTACATAAGTTAAATATTTAAAAGAAATAAATACTTATTAATGTTTTGGTCAAGCCTTTGGCTGTATTCAACAGTTTTTACCGATAAACGTTGCGATGATTCTGCTGTAACAATAACCACAATGTTTCCAAGTCCTTAGCAGAACGAAGGTGTTTAAGGTTGTTGCAGAAGCCAGAAAAAATGGTTTTTACTTGATATTTTTTACATAAATGGATATTGGCTTGCATCCGCCCTAGCAGGCGCCATCTTTCTTTTGAGATAAGCAGCTCTTCAAAGGAAAAGGCAATAGTTTTTTTATGCTCTGTGGCTAATCTACAGCTAATTTGATCCAAACCGCCGCGAATATAATGCAAAGAATCTTTGGAAAAGATTTTCTCAGAGCCAAGAATAATATCTGCTGCAGTCTTTTCTATAACAAAACGCAGCATTTCTTCCGAGGATACGCTATAAACAACTTGTTGGCCTTTAGATTTGGCTGCAACCGTTTCTGATACTGCCTTTTTGGGGTTATTTCCAGTCAAAAGAACAAAATCACGATTAAGAAATAGTGTTTCGGAAAAACCAAAGGCGGCGCTTAATTCATCTGCTTTAGTAGAATAGCCCATTAATAGAAAGTTTTGCATTGGCTTGTTAATAAGAAGCCAAAATATATATCTTTTGTTAAGAATTATCGAGAGAATCTTTCCTTAAGTAGATTATTAACCTCGATTCATTTTTGCTAAAAAACTTTATAAAAAACTAACAAAATAAGAGAAACAGAGCGCTGGCTTATTTGGAGACGGCGGCAACAACCATGGAAATTTCATTGTGGATAGAACGAGAGAATTTGCAAAAAAAAATAAATTTTTTTGGCACAAATGTAAAACAGCTGTTGGAACTGCTTAAGATAAATCCAGAAACAGTATTGGTTGTAAGAAATAACGAAGTAATAACTGAAACGGAAAAGCTAAACCATCGAGACCACGTGGACCTTATTAGCGTAATATCTGGTGGATAAAGTGAAATGCCATAGTTGCGATGATGCGAGCGTGATAGAACTGCAGCATGGCGCGCTCTGCAAGGATCATTTCCTGCGTTATTTTGAAGAGAAAGTTTTTAAGACCATCAGTAAATACCGGTTGATAGATAGAAAGGATAAGTTATGCGTTGCCGCTTCAGGCGGTAAAGATTCCTTAACTGCTTTGTACTTAACTAAAAAGTATTGCAAGAAGCATAACCTTCCTCTAGAGGCATTATTCGCTCTGGTAATAGATGAGGGTATAGAAAATTACCGGCCTAAAACAATTATAGATTTACAAGCTTTCTGCAAAAAACAGGATATTCACGTCAAAAAAGTTTCTTTTAAAGAAGAGTTTCAAAAAACCCTGGACCGGGCTAATCCTATATTAAACAAAAATTCTAACAAAAAACCATGTAATCTGTGTGGGGTCTGGAGGCGGTTCTTGCTCAACAAGTATGCCCGAATTTACGGAGCTAACAAGATTATAACAGGACACAACCTAGATGATGAAGCCCAGGCCATTATTATGAATTTGTTCAAAGCCAATACGGAGCTTGCTAGTCGCTTGGGGCCTATTTCGGGGATTGGTAAAAATAGGCTTTTTGTGCAGCGAGTCAAACCATTATATTTCTGTTTGGAGAAAGAAGTGCGGCTTTACGCTTTATTAAAAGGATTTTCCATAAGCTTTGTGGAATGTCCTTATTCCAAAGAAGGATATCGCCATCAAATACAAAAAATGCTAAACGAGTTTGAAAACAAGTATAAAGGAACAAAACAAGGCATAGTTAAGTCTTTTTTAGAATTATGGCCAAAACCAGAATTTGCTTGCGCTGAGGAAATAAAATCTTGTTTGCGTTGTGGAGAAGCCGCCAGCCAAGATTTCTGCAATGCGTGTAAGATGCAAGAGGCAATACAAGATGAAAGATGAATGTTCCCGTTACCATCGCCAAGAAAAAGTAGTTGGGGCATCTGTCCAAGAAAGATGGAAGGTTAGCTCGGTGATAATCATTGGCATGGGAGCGATAGGAACGGTGGTAGCTTCTTTATTAGCTAGAGCAGGGATAGGAAAGTTGGTGCTTGTTGATCAAGACATTGTAGAAGAAAGTAACCTGCCGCGACAAATTTTATTTGGTGAGGCAGACCTTGGCAAAAGCAAGGCTGAATGCGCTAAAGAGAAATTGCACCTAATTAACTCGCAGGTTGATCTTGTTGCCGAAACCGCGTATTTACAAGGAAAAAACATTAAACTGCTAGATGAACACAAACCAAATTTAGTAATTGACAGCACGGATAACTTAAAAACGCGGTTCTTAATTAATGATTACTGTAAAAAAGAAGACTTGCCTTGGATTTATGGTTCAGCTATTGCAACCAGAGGACAGGTAATGATAATTTATCCCGAAGGACCTTGCTTAAGCTGTTTCATTACCGAAACTAGCCTGGAAACTTGTATGCAAGTTGGCGTGTTGAACACAATTACTGCTTTGGTTGGGTCTTGGCAAGCAGACCTAGCTTTAAAGTTCCTAGGCGGCATCTTACCTCCTTCGGAATTAATCGCTATTAACTGTAACAAAACAGAATTTAGAAAAATCAAAATACATAAAAAGCTTAACTGCCCGAGATGCAACAACCAGCTTTTCTATCTAACTCGCAAGGAAGAAGTGCCTTACATCAAGTTTTGTTCTTCAGGCAGATACCTTGTTTCCGGCCAACCCCTAAATCTAGGGCTGTTGCAAAGCAAGCTTGGCACAAATAGCTCCCTTAGCCCCAATGGCGCCACACTAAAATTTAAGAATTTGCTTGCTTTTACTAATGGCCAGGTGTTAATAGAAGCTGTATCAGAAAAAGATGCGCAACAAGCTTATTCTAAGTATATTGGAAATTGAGGAAGGGACAGAGTTATTTTCCATGAGAAACGAGGGGGTGTTAATGTGTGGTTATCCCCTTGCTTTATAAAGACAATATTTAAATAGCCTTGCCCCTTTTTAAATAAAAACGGGGGGGGTTTAGAATATGGCTACAAAGAAAGATACAAAAAAGAAAATAAGGATAGTTAACATTGTTGTTTCGACGGGACTAGAAAAGGATATCCCACTAGAAAAGATGGCTGCAACTTTGCCCAATACAGAGTATAATCCTGAACAATTTCCGGGCCTGGTTTTGCGCATAAAAGAGCCCAAAACATCGGCTTTAATCTTTTCTAGTGGAAAGGTCGTTTGTACGGGAGCCAGGAACTTAGAAGAGGTTGATCGAAGCATACAGGCTATAATTAAGAGCTTAAAAAAACTAAACATAAATGTTACTATTAAACCTGAAATCACTGTACAAAACATTGTTGCTTCTGGCAGCATAGGCATGGATTTAAACCTTAACGTGTTGGGGGTAAAATTACCAAATACAGAATATGAACCAGAACAATTTCCGGGGTTAGTTCACAAATTAAAAGGCACCAATGCCACCTTTCTGCTTTTCAGTAATGGAAAAATTGTTTGCACTGGAACCAAAAACGAAGAAGAAGTCAACAAAGCTACAGATTTACTAATTGAGAATCTTAAAAAAGCACTGGCCAAATAACTAGTTCCCAGCAAAGAAAAATTTAATAGTTCTTTATTTAACTATTAATTGAAGTATTATAGGGGTTGGGCTATTATGGAAATTGATGAACAAATTCGGATCTTTAGAGAGTTTATTGAACAGAATTATTATCCCCAACTATTGGAAGCTGTAAGAAAGGGCCAAGAGCATCTTGTGCTTAATTTTTCTGAATTGATAAAATTCAATCCGGAACTTAGTGAAGAAATCTTAGAGTCTCCGGAAGAATTATTAAAGGCCGGTGAGCTGACTGTTAAGGAGTTTGACTTACCAAAAAAGATCACCAAGTTTACTCTTCGGCTAAATAACCTCCCCGATTCCCAAAAAGTAAAAATCAGCGAAATTCGCAGTAAACATTTAACTAAATTAATTTGGGTGGATGGCATTGTAAGAAACAAAACCGATGTCCGGCCACATGTCACCGCTGCTAAATTTGAATGTCCTTCTTGCGGAAATATTCTGAATGTTCTACAGCTAGATAAAAAGTATAAGGAACCTACTCGTTGTGGTTGCGGTAGAAAAGGAAAATTTAAGGAAATCTCTAAAGCCTTAGTTGACGGCCAGGGGCTGTCCTTAGAAGAGCCATCAGACGAGTTAGATGGAACCCAGCCCAAGCGTATTAATGTGTTTCTAAAAGATGACCTGGTTTCTCCTTTCTCTGAAAGAAAAAGCAGCCCTGGAGCAAGAATAAAACTAAGCGGGTGGGTTACTGAAGTGCCAATAACTCTACGAACGGGTGGACAGTCAACTAAATATGACTTAATCATTGAAGCAAATAACCTAGAATCGGTGCAAGACGATTTTATGGAGTTAAAAGTTGACGAAAAGGATTTGGAGCAAATTAAAAAAATTGCTGCTTCTGATGATCCTCTAAGGCGCTTAGCTAATAGCCTTGCTCCTTCTATCTTTGGTCATGACAAAGTTAAAGAGGCTCTTACCCTGCAACTAGCAGGCGGTTGCCGCAAAGTTAGGCCGGACGGAGTTGTTACCAGAGGAGACATGCATATGTTGCTTATTGGCGATCCGGGAAGCGGCAAGTCGCAACTACTAAAACGAATAACTAAAATTGCCCCAAAAGCCAGGTTCACCAGTGGAAAAGGCGCAACCAGCGCAGGGTTGACTGCTTCTGTAGTCAAAGATGAGTTTTTGGGGGGGTGGAATTTAGAAGCAGGAACTTTGGTTCTAGCTAACCGAGGATTTGCAGTCATTGACGAAATGGACAAAATGGGAAAAGAAGACCGATCGGCATTGCATGAAGCACTAGAACAACAAACGGTCAGTATTTCTAAAGCCAATATTCAAGCCACTTTGCGTTGTGAAACTACAGTAATAGCTGCTGCTAATCCTAAGTTTGGTAGGTTTGATCCGTTTGATCTGGTAGCTAATCAAATTGATATGCCTCCTACCTTAATCAACCGTTTCGATTTGATATTTCCTATAAAAGATTTACCTAACAGAGAAAAAGACGAGCAGGCAGCTTCTTTCATTCTAAAATTACACCAAGAACCAGAAGCAGCTGTTTCAGAAATAGATTCGAATCTTCTTAAAAAGTATTTTGCCTACATCAGGCAAAACTTACAGCCTCGGATGAGCGATGAAGCTATCCATGAATTAAAAGAGTATTATATTAATATGAGAAATTCTGGAAGGGCGGATGATGGAAGTATAAAAAGTATACCTATCACCGCTCGCCAATTAGAGGGGTTAGTGCGCCTTTCCGAAGCTGCAGCCAAAATACGATTATCTTCCATTGTAACTAAAAATGACGCCCATAAAGCTATTGAATTAGTAGATTATTGTTTAAACCAAATAGCTAAGGATGCCGAAACAGGCCAAATAGACATTGACCGGCTTGGAAGCAGAATCACGGCCAGCCAACGAGGAGGGATATCTACTATTAAAGAAATACTAACCGCCCTGGAAGAACAACTACATTCCAAAATTATACCTTTAGAAGCGATCCTGGAAGCTGCTCAGGAAAAGAGCCTGAGTAAAGACGTGGTAGAAGATGCTCTGGAAAAACTGCGGCGGTCGGGAGACATTTTTGAACCAAAACGTGGCTTCATACAGAGATTATGACTTTTTCAAGAGAACGGGATTTGTTGCAACCTGCCCTTCGGCTTTTAATTGAACAAGTTAATGCTATTTTAAAAAACAAGAATCAAGGGCCTGGTGTTTTTAAAGACATTGAATTTCTGCCTCGAGTAAATATTATAGGAATTGTTGCTAGCCTAGAGCGGCTAAGTTCTATTAGTAATATTTTAATCGACGATAGCACTGCCATAATTAATGTGAAATTGTTTGAAGAAAAAAACATAATTAAAAAAATAAAAATTGGTGCAACTGTTATGTTCATTGGTAAGATAAGAGAATACAACCAGCAATTTTATTTAGCTCCGGAAATAATAAAGCTTGTTAATCCTCTGTGGCTTAAGCTGCGCCTTCTTTCCTTAATTAAGAATAATTTAGTGCCTCCCCCCTTAAAAAGAGAGAATTCTTCGCCTAAAATTGAACTTATGTTAACCCCTGCTCTTGACCAGCAAAAATATCCAAAAAAAGAAATGCAATTTCTTCAGAATGAACAAAAAATTCCGCAAGAAAAATTAATTGATTTAATCAAGAATTTAGACCAAGGAGAAGGAGTGCTTATCGAAGAAATTATTAGTATGTCGCCTTTACCCAACACGGAAAAAATAGTTGAAAAAATGTTAGAGCGGGGGGACCTTTTTCAATGTTTGCCTGGCCGGATAAAAGTACTTTGATTAACTAAAAAGTGCGGGGGTTATAAAAACTTCGATTAATCCTGCAACTAAAAGGACGGCTATACTAATAACAATTAAATCCAGGGAATCTACTAAAACTTTTCTTTCCTTTAAATTGTGTTTTATTACCGCGATAGAAATTATTCCTCCAGCCAATCCTGCAATAAAATAAGCTGCGATCTCAAAGAAACCATGGGTCATATACCTAAAAAAACTAAAGGTCGTTACTCCCAAATACGAAGACAGAGAAGAAAAACCAACTAGAAAAGAAGACTTAGCTAGTTCTGTTTTAACTAAAGTGCCAATAGCCGTAGCAATAACTGACGCATTCCAAGTAAGTATAAATAAAGATCCCGTGCCATACAACAATGAAAAGAGCAGACAGAAAAACAATACTTTAATGTTATTCAAAAAAATTCTCCCTAATAAGGCTAGTTTGGTTATGCCTCCCGTTACCTCTGATTGTATAGCAGAATTTACATTGATTATTGCAGCCCGCTGTAAATCAAATAAGGAGTTGGATACTGTTTGTGGAAGGGTAATATAAGCAAGCATTAAAGCAACAGTAATGCCTACAAATAAAAACATAAGGTAAACTAATACTTTGGTATGTTCTTTAAGCAAAGAAATTTCTTTATCGTACTGTAAATCCAATTCTTCTTCATTCTTAATTACAGTATACATCATGGGCATAGTTGCTAAAACAATTAAAAAAACCATTAGAATGCCGGCAATTTCCCTAAAAACCAAGTAAGACAGCATTAATGCAACAATGGAATAAAAAAAACCGGCAATAAACATTTCCCAGGGTCTCCTCTTCAGGACAAATGGATTAAATAATAACTCTAGAACCATAATACTGCTTTGATTTATGCAATATTTAAATTTACCTTTTTTGCCTGAGGGATTAAAGAGGATCATCTATGATTACCGTACCCTCTTTAATTTCCCATGGAAATCTAGAAGCAAATTAGTGCTTCTTAACAAAGATATTAAGAAAAACATAATTTAACTGCTTTCTTTCTCTAATTTTGTTGCAAGCTGTTTTAGGACGAGAGTTATCTTACGTTTCCTATGGAATATATTTTCTATATTGTAAATTAATATAATCTTAATTTAATAATAATAATAAATAGAGAATACACTTCAATTTTAAAGGAAATACTTACTTTGTTTTTACTACTTGACGATTCAAAAACAAATATTTAAACTAGCGGTTCCATTAGAAACCAAGGGGGCAGTGTTAATTACAACAAGAGGCTTACTATAATTTAGAACTTAGTAAAACAGAAGGGCACAAAGTTGATTTAGTAAAGCTAACATTAAGAGTATAGGTTTTAGTTTCCATAAGAAAACAAGGGGTGTCAAAGTGGTACAAATAAATCATTTTTTTGAAAATTATTTAAAACAAGATTCTTTGTTTAAAGACAAATCGTTTTTACTATCTTCTTTTGTTCCTAATGAAGTATTATACCGAGAGGAACAATTGCGAGAAGTTGCTAATATCTTAGCTCCGGCTCTTAGGTTGGAAAAACCATCTAATTTGTTTGTTTATGGTAAAACAGGTAGTGGCAAGACCCTTTCAGTCAGGCACATCTTAAAATCAATGCAACAAGTTGCCGAGAGCAACAACATAAAATGTAAAATAATCTATCTCAATTGCAAACTTAAACGAGTAGCAGATACAGAATATAGGCTAATAGCGCAATTAATCAAAGAATTCGGAGAAGAGATTCCTCCTACAGGCCTTCCTACAGACGAGGTTTATAACATTTTTTATAAATTGCTGGATAAGCAAACTAGGGTTATTTTATTAGTTTTGGATGAAATAGACCAGCTCACCAAAAAGATAGGGGATGAGGTTTTGTATAATTTAACTCGCATTAATTCAGAGCTTAAAAATTCACAAATATGCCTTATAGGCATTTCTAACAGCTTGATTTTTTCAGAAAACCTTGATCCCCGCGTAAAAAGCAGTTTATCCGAAGAAGAGATTATTTTTCCACCGTATAATGCACTACAAATACAGGAAATTTTACGCCAACGAGCCGAAGCGTCATTTGTAGCTGGTGCAGTAAAGCCAGGAGTCATAGAAAAATGTTCTGCTTATGCTGCGAGAGAACACGGCGATGCTCGCAGAGCAATAGATTTATTGCGCGTCGCAGGAGAGATTGCTGAACGTAGCGGATCTAGGCTAGTGGAAATACCTCATTTAGATGAAGCAGAGAAAAAAGTGGAATCAGATAAAATTATTAATGCTACAATAAGCCAACCTAAACAATTCCAAAGCGTTTTATATTCTATTTTATTAATTTCCCCACAAAAGAGGATATTTTTTACCGGAGAAATTTATGAAATTTATATTACCCTTTGTAAAAAAATAAAGCAGAATGTCTTAACTCAAAGGAGAATTTCAGACATCTTAGCGGAATTAGATATGTTAGGTATCATAAATGCTAAAATTATTTCTAAAGGAAGGTATGGCAGGACTAGGGAAATATCTCTTTCTGTTGAAGAAAAGATAATTATTAAATTAAAAGAACTGTTGGAGAAATCTCTGACTATTCAGTGAGTTTAAAATGGATAAAAAATTAATAGAAAGATTATTTGAGAAAGGCCTGCTAGTGCAACAAGATACCATAAACCAAAACCAGATAGATGCTTCTTTTTTTGAAAAAATTGAAAAGGAAGCAGATTTGCTAATTTTAAATGATGATTATATTGATTTAATAGCTCAGCAAACTTCCTTAATTGATTGGTATGATATTGATGTATACAGAACCTTAGCAGAGATGGAAAGGAATGATGAATTGTATCAAAAACACTTACAGCAATTCAGAACTAATACCTTAACTATAACTTCTCCCCCAATAAAAGCGAAGCAACAAGTTTCTAGCCTAGAAACAACAGTAAATAGGGAAAACAACTCTGGCTCTTTTAGAATAGAAGAAGGGGGTTGTCTTTTAGAGAGTAAATCTAGCGAGTCTTTAATTAAAGAAGAAACCCCGTTTGTCCCTTCGCTTCCTTTGGCTGTAACGGTGGTTTCTTCTGTAACTGCAGCCCCCCGCAAGTACGAAGTAGAAGATTTTGCTAAAATATTTAGATACCGGTTCAAATTTTTAGAAAAATTAATGCAGAATAGGCTAGATTTGCCAAAGATAACTACCATTGCACGATTATTGTCAAAAAAGGAAAGAGAGGAAGTATCTTTAATAGGAATTATAGATGAAATAGGCGAAACTAAAACTGGAAATCTGGTAGTTTCGTTAGAAGACCAGACCGGAAAAATAAAAGTTATTATTTCTAAAAATAAAAGAGATCTTTATCTTCATGGCAAAGACTTGGTTATTGATGAGGTAATAGGGGTTAGAGGCATTTCTAGCGACAAAATAGTGTTTGCAGAACAACTAGTTTGGCCAGAAATTCCTTTGGATCATGAATTGAAACTCGGCGAAAAAGAAGAGTACGCTCTTTTTTTATCAGACATCCATGTTGGTTCGACATTATTTCTAAAAAAAGAATTTAATAAGTTTCTTGAATGGTTGTGTGGAGATTACGGCACAGAGGTGCAGCGAGAAATAGCTAAGAAAACAAAATATCTTTTTATTGCCGGCGACTTGGTTGACGGTGTGGGAATATACCCCAACCAAGAAGAAGAGTTAGAAATTAAAAATATAACTAACCAATATCAAGAAGTTTCACGCCTGTTGCAAAAGGTGCCATCTCATATTTCTATGATTATTTGTCCAGGCAATCACGACGTAGTTCAATTGGCTGAACCTCAGCCCGCATTTTATCAACAATTTGCTCCGGGGTTGTTTAGTTTGCCTAATATTACGTTAGTTACTAACCCAGCCGTAGTAAATATTGGAAAAACCAACACTTTTGGTGGTTTTGATGTTTTAATGTACCATGGTTATAGCTTTGATTATTACGTTGCTAATGTAGAATCTATACGAAGCGGTGGCGGATACCATCGTTCTGATTTAATTATGAAATTTTTATTAAAGCGCAGGCATTTGGCGCCTTCTTTTAGATCCACGCCTTATTTTCCAGCACCGCAAGAAGACCCGCTGTTGATTAAAAGCATTCCTGATTTTTTTATTACGGGACACATTCACTATTCTAGCGTTGCCAATTATCGAGGAATAACCATGATCAGCGGCAGCTGCTGGCAGGATAAGACCTCTTTTCAAGAAAAGTTAGGGCACGAGCCGGAACCAGCGCGAGTTCCTGCAGTAAATCTTAAAACAAGGGAGGTTAGAATTTTGCGTTTTGGTTAGATGGTAATCGCCTCTCCCCAACTACAAAAATACTTTGAAGAAATAAGCCTTTCTGTTAAGAAAGCCTATGTTGTAGCAGAAGAAGCTAGATCGAAAAATCTTGATCCGGAAAAAATAACTCCCATTCCTGTAGCCAAAAACATGGCCGAACGGGTAGTTGGCCTGATTTCGGTTGTTTCACCACAAATAACCAACACCTCCATCACCGATCGGATAGCGGAACTGGAACGAGAGTATGGTAAATTAGATTGGAGGGTTGGATTTAAGATCGCCGAAGAAGTTGCATCGGAAAAATTCTGTAAATTTAAAACGAAGCAGGAAGCATTAGAGGTGGGAATCAGGGTGGGCTTTGCTTACTTGACTTTGGGCATAGTTTCTGCTCCACTGGAGGGATTTGTAGGGTTAAAGTTAAAAAAATGCAGAAACGGCCAAGAATACTTTGCATTACAATATGCTGGCCCAATAAGAGGTGCAGGAGGAACTGCTGCGTCTACTTCTGTGGTTCTTTCAGATTATGTTCGGCTAAAAATGGGCTATGCCGCTTACGATCCAGAAAACTCAGAAATTAACCGGAATGCTATCGAAGTTCATGACTATCATGAGCGAGTTACTAATTTACAATATCATCCCTCTGATGAGGAATTAAAATTTATGCTTAGCCATCTGCCAGTTGAAATTGATGGAGACCCCACAGAAAAAATTGAAGTTTCCAACTATAAAGATCTACCTAGAATCGAAACCAACCTTATCCGTGGCGGCATGGCTTTAGTTATTGCCGAAGGACTAACTCAGAAGGCACCTAAGTTATGGAAACGCTTGTCTAAATGGGGAAAAGACTGGGGACTACAGTGGGAGTGGCTGGAGGATTTCATAAAAATAAAAGAAAAAGTGCATTCAGCACACTCTGTCGATAACCAAACTCCAGAAAAGAGAGATAGTTTGAAAACAGTTAAACCAAACAATACTTTTATTATGGATATGGTAGCAGGTAGGCCGATACTAACTCATCCGCTTGGTTCAGGCGGGTTTAGGTTGCGCTATGGCCGCGCTAGGACCACTGGCTTTTCAGCTACTGCAGTGCATCCCGCCACCATGGTTGTCCTTGACAAATACATTGCCATTGGAACACAGCTTAAAGTAGAACGGCCAGGAAAAGCAGCAACAGTAACAGTGTGCGACTCTATTGAAGGGCCGATAGTTAGGCTAGTAGATGGAACTGTTTTACAACTTAGAACGGAAGAAGAAGCTAAGTTGCATGTCAATCAAGTTTCTGAAATTTTGTTTTTGGGCGATATTTTATTTAATTATGGGGATTTTTCTGAAAATGGGCAAATGTTGGTTCCTCCTGGCTACTGCCCGGAATGGTGGGCTTTGGAAGTAAAAAAAACACTGTCAGAACAATCACAAGAACAGATAGCCATTAAAAACTTCATCCAGCAACCGCTATTATTTTCTCCTTCGTTGGAAGAAGCAGTTTTTATATCTAATTCTCTTAAAGTACCATTACATCCAGATTATACTCTTCACTGGAAGGAACTTTCAATAATAGAACTTAAAGAGTTAGTTTCTTGGTTGAAAGAAGGTAAAATAAACACAGATGAAAACGGAATACAAAAAATTATCCTTTCCTGCCAGTGGGATGGCCCCCTTTTTAAAAAGGGGAAACGGGCCTTAGAATTACTTGGAGTTTCTCACAAAGTAATAAATAAAGAAAATATTGTAATTGAAAAAACTGAAGCGTATTCTTTATTGCTACCTCTTGCAGCAAAGTGCCCTCCAGACTGGAACGATTTAGAACTAAAATTGGCTAAATATAGTGGTGAATCTGTTTTAGTGATAATAAATTCCTTATCGCCAGTTAAGATCAGAGATAAGTCCGGGACATTTGTTGGAGCTAGGATGGGTCGACCAGAAAAATCAAAAATGAGGCACTTGGCCGGTTCTCCACAAGTAATGTTTCCTGTTGGCGAAGAAGGCTCACGATTACGTAGTTTTCAATCAGCAGTGGAAGCCGGGAAAATAAATAGTGCCTTTCCTTTGTTTTATTGTCCCTTTTGTAATCACCAGACCATTTATCCTGCCTGTGAACTCTGCTTCGGGGAATGCCTTAAACACTTTTATTGTTCCTTTTGCGGAGATTTACCCACAGACGCGTGCAGGCATGGAAAAGCACACCCCTATAAGATTCTCGATTTGGATATAAAACATTATTTTGGGCAGGCCAAACGATTAATTGGTGAGCCGATAATTCCAGATTTAATTAAGGGCGTTCGTGGAACTTCTAACAAGAACCACCTTGTAGAAAACTTAGCTAAAGGGTTTTTGAGAGCAAAACATGACGTCTACGTAAATAAAGATGGCACAACTCGCTATGATTGTACTGAATTACCAATCACTCATTTTAAGCCTAAAGAAATTAAAACTTCTGTAAACAGATTACGGGAATTAGGGTATGGTTTTGATATTGATGGGCTTCCATTAACTAGCGAGGATCAGCTGTTAGAACTTAGGCCGCAAGACCTTATCCTTCCTGGATTTGGATACTTAGGCGACTCCGGTCCGGATGTTTTGCGTCGTGTGGCTAATTTCATAGACGACCTGTTGGTTAAATTTTATAAGCAGGATCCATTTTATAAGATAAAAACGACAGAAGACTTAACGGGACAGTTGGTGATTGGATTAGCGCCGCATATTTCCGCAGGCCTAATAGGCAGAATAATTGGTTTTTCTGAAACGCAAGGGTTGTTTGCTAGCCCATTATATCATGCGGGTATGAGGCGAGACTGCGATGGAGACGAGGCCTGTGTAATGCTGTTGATGGACGCATTGCTAAACTTTTCTCGTCAATTTTTACCTGAACGACGAGGAGCCAAGACCATGGATTCTCCTTTAGTATTAACCCTCATTTTGGATCCCGCAGAGGTGGACGACCAAGTTCATGGAATGGATGTGGTTTGGCAGTATCCCTTGGAGTTTTATGAGGCAGCATTAGAACTTAAAAACCCCTGGGAAGTTAAGTCTTTAGGCAAAAAAATAGAACAAATAGGTGATCGGCTAGACACACCGAATCAATATGAACAGTTTGGTTTTACACACACAACATCAAATATAAATAAAGGCGTTCAATGTTCAGCTTACAAAACGCTTCCTTCCATGGAAGAAAAATTAATAGGCCAGATGGAAATTGCTAAGAAAGTGCGGGCAGTTAATATGGACGACGTAGCAAAGTTAGTAATACAGAAACATTTTCTTAAGGACATCAAAGGGAATCTTCGTAAGTTTTCTATGCAGCAGTTCCGTTGCGTCAAATGTAATGAAAAATACCGCCGTCCGCCACTAAAAGGAAATTGCAACCGTTGTAACAGCCGGTTAATTTTTACCATTTCTGAAGGTTCGGTAGTTAAGTACCTGAAACATTCACTAACTTTATCCCAAAAATATGACTTTTCTCCGTACTTAAAGCAAACTATAGATATCCTCAAAGAGCAAATCGAACATGTTTTTGGAAAAGAAAAAGAAACACAAACCGGGCTCTCGGGATTTATGGGGTGATTTTGACTTTGTTGACAGGCCTGGATTGAGGTGATTGGCGGCTGTAGTTTTTTATAAAAACTAAACTTAACTCAAAAAGAAGTCATTTCTGCATGGGGGATTCCAGCAACATAAAGGATATTCTTTGGTTTTATTAAGTTAAGTCCTAATCCTAAAGTTATTGCTTCTTTGCCCGTGAAGTGGATATGTTGTGCGGTTTTAATTATAGAAACAAGTTCAGCTTTGTTTTTTTTAGTTCCTTGATAAAAAGGTTTGCTTAAGTCTAACTGAAGTTCACCCTCTTCGAAGAATAAACCAATTAAATTCTCATCGCTGATGACAATTAATAATCCATGTGGTCCTTTTTTCTCAGCAACAACAAACTTCATCTTTAGATTTTTTTAACCGGCTTTTTGACACCACAAGCAGAACATTTTAAGTAAGTAATTTCTTTTTCTTCTGTCAGTTTTGTATCTGGTTTTCCACACTCTGAGCATAGTACAAACTCACTGACGTATTTTTTAATCTTCTTATTAAGAGCATTAGCAGGAACCTTGGTACCTAGAATTACCCTATCTCGCACAACTTTTCCTGGCGTGGCCAACTCTCTAAGCAGGTATTTTAACAAATGGGTTTCATCTCTAACTAGGTCTTTGGCGATTTTCTTTAGGTTAACTAAGACCGTTTTGTTTCCTTCAAGGTGACCTTTAATTTTCTCTATTATAAACCGTTCAGAACCAACTGCCAGCTCTGGCAGCTCTTTGAAAGCCTTTTCTAATAATTTTTCATATGTAACCATTTTAGCTTTATTTTCCCTTGTTTTATATAAACTTTTACTTGAGGTTAACCTCTTTTTAGGATGTTCTCATTCTTTTTTAGTAGGCGGGGAAGATGATTACAGAAATGTTTATATATGTGGCAACTATAATTTTTGTAGAACGTAAAGAGGTGTTAGAAGAAGATGCCAGCCTTAGATCTTGCAGAGATTATTTTAGCTGTAATTATTGGTACATTGGCGGCCATAGTTTATTCTCTACGTGTCTTAATTGTTTTGGAAAGACGAGTAGCATCAATGGAGGCCAACATTCAACGGATGGCCAGCCACGCTTTTAAGCCAAAAGTCCAGTTACAGAACACAATTCGTCGGAAAAGCCGCTAATGTTTTTTATTTTTTATTGGGCTTAACTGCTTTCCTGGTTGTAATGTGTTTTTTCAGTTGTTTTATCTTTATATCCTTGCTAACCGAAAGCTTTCTAGCCCGGATATCTTTTTTTCGCTCTTTTATTCTTTTTCTACGCAACGTTCTTTGTTCTTTAAACTGTTCCAATTCTTGTTCTACGTTCAATATTTTTTCTCGCAATTCCTCTAATTTTCGTTTACTATCATCCTGAGTAATTAACTCTCCACACTCCGGACAATGAAATTCAAAGTCTATCGATTGGTCAAAATCAAGCCGGATACAATTATTTGGACAAATGAAAAACAGTTCTTTCTCTTCTTGTTTAAGCTGTTGTTTAAGTCGTTCCAATAACTCTTTTTTGCTTTTATAATAGTTAAATTTGATGCTATCTGGCAACAGCGTCCAGTAATAAATATACCATCCCTTTTGCTTATCTTTTTTCCTGGTAAAACCCACCAGATTATAATTATAAAGCAGATATAGCATTTTCCTAATAATTTTAATGTCTTTCTTAGTCTTGTTAGCTAAATCAAATTCAGAAACATTGGCTCTATCTATTAACAACCTCACCAGAGGCAAACTATCTTCACCTAACAGGCCAAGGAGAATTTCTTCTATTTTTTTAGTAGTTAAGCGCATTTTGAAACAACAAATCCGTAATTATATCTATATGGAGTGACAACAAATTTAAATCTTTCGGTTAGGGGGGCTTTCCGGGCAGTTAGCAATTACTTCTTGATTATTAAGGCCGCGGCGCCGGGCTAGGTCCACTGAAATAACCCGGCTATTTCCAGATGGCTGTAAATCTTCTGGAATTAAAAAATACCACGGTTCATTAGGAAAACGCACAGCGATCCAGCTTTCTGCACCAAATTTCTCTGAGAAAGTCTTGAGCTGAGTTATTTCGTCTTCGGTAAAGTATTTTTTATTTTCCTTTGTTACCTTGCACTCTATGGCTAACCTTCTAATCGCATTTCCGGCAAGTAAATCTGGAGAAGGATATTTGCAACTTCCAGAACCTGCCACCCGGATGCATGACCATTGATGTTCATTAAAGAATTTAACTAAATGAAAGGCTTATTTAGGTTTATAAGTACTTATTAAAAATTTGATTCCTAACTTTTAAATATTATGATTTAATAATTAATACGCTTATATTCTATATTATAGATTTTCTATAATTCTATATTATTATATTGTCTTTGTCAAGGTGGGCTAGGTGGTGAGTTGGGAACGTCTACTTATATCTTGCTCTACGACGACTTTGTCTTCGCCGTATTTGATGCGGGAGAGTTTGGTAAT
>CAZRCV010000001.1:63062-63937 GCA_964598745.1 uncultured Methanosarcinales archaeon | reverse complement strand
ACTCTCTTTCTCCGTTTGTTCCTTTAGCTTTGGCATTTATCATTTTGCGAGGGCGGTCTTTTGTGTTTTTTTGGGTGTAGGTTTTAGTAAATTAAAGGTTTAGTTTCATAAAATCTTCTGCCACAACAACATTTTCAAAATAAGTTTTGGCTTCTGCTAAAACTTCAGAAGGTTCCTTGTATCGCTGACTCAAATGGGTTATTACTAGTTTTTTTGCGTTATTTTCTGATGCCAGAAGGGCAGCCTGTTTAACTGTAAGGTGTAGGTATTTTTCTGTTTTTTCTTTTATTTCGTCTAAGTGGGTTCCTTCGGAAATTAACAGGTCTGCATCTTGGGCTAACTTCTCTGCTCCCCGACAAAGAACAGTGTCAGCCACATAACTAACTTTCTTTCCTTTGATTAAATAAGTTACCTGGTCTGCAGATATTTTTTTACCATTAACCACAACGCTTTTTCCTTCTTGTAGTTTGCCGAGTATTGGCCCATCCAACCCTAATTCCTTAGCAGCAGTTAATTTTATTTTTCTTTTGTTCTTTTCCTGCAAACTAAATCCAAAACAACTAACAGAATGTTTTAACTGTTGGGCAATTAACTGAAATTCGTCATTTTCGAAAATTACCCCTTCCCTAATTTCGTGAACAGTGTATTTAATAATGTCTTTTGCAGCAAAAGAATGGAATAAATGGTTAAAGTAAACTTTACTGCCGGGCGGACCGTAAACTTCTAGTGTTTTGCTTGGCTTATCTGATCCCATTGAGCTAAGTAATCCCGAGATGCCAAAAACATGATCGCCATGCCAATGGCTTATTAACAGCCTGGTAACTCTGGCTGGTTTTATTCCAGCAATTTTCATCTGCCTCTGGGTGCCTTCGCCG
>CAZRCV010000001.1:0-63052 GCA_964598745.1 uncultured Methanosarcinales archaeon | reverse complement strand
CGCAATCAAGTAAAAGCAGTTCTTTGTTGTACAACCACAAAATTCCAGAGTGATGCCTGGTTTTAGTTGGCTGCATGCAGCCCGTTCCAAGAAAAGTGATCTCTATCATAAAAAAGAATAAATCTCCCGCAGAGTTTTTATTTTATTAATGTAAGTTCTAGTGTCTTTCCGATCTATCAGGATAGCGGGAATTCCGGCAGCCACTGCCGCAGCTATGTCGCTTTCTAAACTATCACCCACTACCAAACAATCTCTTGGCAGCAATTTTAATCCGCTCAATACGTTCTGTAAAAAAAAGCTATCCGTTTTAATCATCCCTAACTCAAAGGAAAAAAACATTTTGTGAAAATATTGGGCTAGATCAAATTTCTTTAAAGTCAAGGGAAGGGAAATGCTATCGCTGTTGCTAATCAAAATAAGCTTATACTTTTTTTTCAATTCCGTCAATATTTCAATGGTTTCTTCATAGGGGCGGGCCAACATCCAAGATTTGTTCCACATTCCGATCAAAGTTTCTATTTTAGTTTGATCTGGCTTTATTTCAAACTCCTTTAGTACATTTTTGAATGCCTCAGTTAGTGATTCATAAGGTTTGGTCATCATCGCGGTTTCAACTCGGTTTACAAAATTTGAAAAAGGAATTTTAACTTCTAAAATACCTTTCACTTGCTTTAATGGGCTCCACACCCCTGCTTCAACCAGCGTGCCCCAAAAATCAAATAATATTGCCTTAGTCATAACAAAGTCCTTCCTTAATAATCATCAAAATAAGATTATTTATATTTTGCTATTAAATTTAATATTTTATATTATGGTTATTTATTCGAATTATAAATACATAACTATATAAAATTAAAGTGTTTTGCTAGATTTCATGGATTTAGAATATCGGTTTCAGTTAATTAAGCGTAATACGCAGGAGATAGTTACGGAAGAAGAGCTTAAAAATTTGTTAAAAAACAAAAAAAAGCCGTCAGTCTTCTGGGGCTGGTCCATAACTGGCCGGCCACACATAGGTTATTTTGTGCCAGTATTAAAATTGGCTGACTTTCTTAAGGCGGGGTTCAAAGTTAAGCTGTTGCTGGCCGATATCCACGGCGCACTAGATAAAACTCCTTGGGATGTATTGGAGCATCGGTTTCAGCATTATAAAAATACTATCTTGCTGATGTTTAAGGCGATTAACTCAGACTTAGCAGAATTTGAGATTGTAAAAGGTTCCGATTTCCAGTTAAGTAAGAATTACTGGTTTGATGTTCTTAAGTTGTCTACGTATACTTCTGTTAATGAAGCTCGTCACGCAGGTTCGGAAGTAGTTAAATCTAGTGATAATCCTAAGTTAAGCAGTTTGATGTACCCCCTAATGCAAGCTTTGGATGAGGAATACCTACAAGTTGATATCCAGGGGGGTGGAATAGACCAGAGGAAAATCTTAATGTTTGCCCGCGAGAATTTAAGCAGACTTGGTTATAAACGAAGAATCGAAGTAATGACTCCTTTGATACCCGGATTGTTAGGTAAAAAGATGTCTGCTTCGGAACCAGCCTCAAAAATAGATTTGTTATATTCTCCGCAGGATGTCAAACAAAAACTACATAAGGCGCATTGTCCGGAAGGAGTTGTCGAAGATAACGGGGTCTTAGCTTTTTTAAAATATGTAATTATGGTTCTAAAAGAAGATCTCGGCGAACCATTGGTAGTCGAAAGGCCGGCAAATTTTGGTGGCAATATTGTTTACAAAACGTACTTAAAGATAGAAGAAGATTTTGTAAAAAAACAGCTTCATCCTTTAGATTTAAAAATGGCAGTGGCTAAGGAGATAAATAAACTGTTAAAGCCATTCCAAAAACAGAAAGGTAAGTTAGAAAAGATAGCTAAACTTGGTTATAACTAGATCTTATTTTTATTTTCCTTTTATTACTATAAAGGTGCCGTTTTTAAAATATTTTTTGGCTACCCTTGCCAAGTCGTTGGTTGTAACTTTTTTAATTTGTGAAATAAATGAATTCATCAGTTTGGCTTGGCCCACCTGTTCCCAGAACAAAATCTGGTCAGCTACTTTTTGTGTATCCTCTAGTTCTAGGAGGTAATCACCTTCAATGAAATCTTTAGCTTCTTGGAGGTCTTTTTTGTTTACCTTACTTAGTTTTGCCAATTCCTTCTGAATTAGGGCCTTAACTAACTTTACATTTTTTTTATCGACAGTGGCATAGACTGCGAAGTACCCAAAAGTTACTTCTCCCACATTTTGTGATCCCACGTCATAAGCCAATCCATGTTTACTGCGAATTTCAGCAAACATTCTGCCACTTTGTCCTCGTCCAAGAATGCCGTTAATAACTTCTAAAACATAGGAATCTGGATGCGATCTTGGAACGGTTTTGAACCCCAGGACGGTGTAGGTATTGGCAATTTTCCTCTTTTCAACGGCGGTAGTTTCTCGCTGGTCAAGAGATTCTTTAAATACTATTTTTCCGGGCACAGGAAGCTTTTCTAATACAAACTTCTCTGAGATCTCTTCCTTCCACCGATTAACTTCACCAACAACAGAGATAGTCATATTCTGGGGGATATAATGTTTTTTGAAATAAGAAAAAATATTTTCTTTGGTGAGATTCTTGATGTGTTTTTTATCTCCATAAGTAGGGTGGCGGCAGGGATGATTCTTGAATAAATTTTGTTGCAGGAATAGCCATTGATAAAATCTTGGTTCATCATTTATCATATCTATTTCCTTTAAGATTACGTTTTTTTCCCTTTCAATATGCTCCGTCTTAAAAAGAGAATTTAACATAATATCACTTAATATTTCCACTGCCTTGGAAAAATGTCTTTTGAGAACCTTGATATAAAAACAAGTTCTTTCATTGGTAGTGTAAGCATTGAAATCTCCGCCGATACTTTCTATCTCATTAGATATAAGTTGGTTGGTGGGCCTTGTTTCTGTGCCTTCAAACAACAGGTGTTCTAAAAAATGAGAGATGCCACGCTCTCCTTCGTGTTCATCATTACTGCCTACATTAACCAACAGCTCTACTACTACAGAATTCCCTTTCTTTTCCTTATATATAGCTGTTAATCCGTTAGACAATTTAACCTTTTGCATGATGTTAAGCATTTTTTAATGATTTATAATCCTTTTGAATCAGGCATGTTTTAGGCATTGAACCATAAATCTGCTTAAGCACACTATTAACTTAAAATGATAAGGGTATTAACCTAAAATAGCAACATTTTTTAATTAATTTGCATTAGGTGTACTTGGTTTGATTATGAAATTAAAAGAGTTTCAAAGTAGAATGATTGAACAAAACATAGATTTAGTTTTCTTGGCTACACCGGACCAAAGTGTAACTTACTTTACTCAGCTCAGTTTTTCTAAAGCTTTATTATTAGTGTACCAAAGAACAGCTCGCCTACTAATCACTCCTCTTGATTTGCCTCCGGAAAGATTGAAATCAATTTCTACCTCGTTCTTGGATAAAGATTGGGAAAATTGTCTGTTGCCTGCGAGAAAGATCGGCATAAATTACCGCTGTTTAACAATTAGTTATTTAGAAAAACTTAAGAAAAAATTTCCTGCTTCTCCGATTGTTGATGTTTCTGAATTTCTAGAGGAATTAAGGTTAACCAAGACGGCATCAGAAATAAGGTTAATGGGTGAAGCTTGTAAGATTACTGATAAAGCATTTAATATGTTAGTGGATCAGCTGTCTAAACATAAAGTTTTTACTGAACAAGATGCGGCTAATGTTTTAGAAACAGAGATCAAAAACAGCGGAGGCCAGCTAGCTTTTCCTACTATAGTCGCTAGCGGTAAGCATACGGCTATTCCCCATCACATTACTTCCACCTCCAAGTTGAGGAAAGGATTTTTGGTGGTTGATTTTGGCGCACAATTCAAAAATTATTGTTCAGATATGACTAGGACATTGTATTTAGGACATCCAACTAAACCAGAAAGAGAATATTACTTTTCCTTATTAAATTCTCAACAGAAAACAGTTACATTTACACAGCCAGGGAAATCATTTTTTGAATTAGAACAGTTTTCTAGAAAGAATCTAGGCAGGCTTTCCAATCGTTTTATTCACTCCCTAGGACACGGGATAGGTTTAGAAGTACATGAACCACCCGTATTTTCAAACAAGAAATATCTCGTAAGAAATAACATAATTTTTACTGTTGAACCGGGGGTCTACTTTGCCGGTAAATTTGGGCTAAGAATTGAAGACACAGTTTTGTTTAGGGAAAAACCATATATATTAACTAAAGCTAGTCGAGAGTGGTTAAATATATCCTTCTAACGCAGTTAACTGTCAAGCTTAATATTCAAACCACAAATCTTTTAAATCGCTAAAATCCTGTTCTCTTAAGATGCAAATACGGGCCAACAAATTTGGTGAAACATCCAAAAATATTCGATAAGTTTATAAATGTCTTTGGGGCTGTAGTGTAGCTTGGTGATGGCGGGATGCTGATTTAAGTGAACTGCACTCCCGCTTCGAGTAATTTATCACTAGTGGTTTGGGTGAGCCCTCGGCGATGACCGAAAACAAAAAAACCACTGAACCCCGGTTCAAATCCGGGCAGCCCCATACTCTTTAAATTAAAGTTTAGACGGAATTTATTTATGCCTACAAAACGATTCGGTGCTCGGTATGGCAGAAAGCCAAAAGCTAAGTTTGCCAAAATAGAAATAGAACAGCGCAAACCCCACAAAAGTCCGTTTTGTAATAAAAACTCCGTTAAGCGTTTAGCTTCTGGCATCTGGTATTGCACTAAAACAAAAAAGAAATTTACAGGGAAGGCTTATATGCCGGTATAATAAAAATGTATTACATTTGCTTTGATTGTGGTAAAAAAGTGGAAGAAGAATACGTTAAAACTAAAGTTCGTTGCCCTTACTGCGGTGGAAAAATTCTATTTAAGGATCGAAAAATCCCCAATAAAATAAAGGCTCGTTAGCAGCTTAAGAAAATATGCCCTCTGAAAAAGTTAGTCAGCTTCAACTTACTCAGCAGAACTTGCAATCTGTAGTTGCACAGAAACAGCAATTACATTCACAGCTGTCAGAACTAGACTCTGCTTTAGAAAATATCCCTGTTGCTAAGAAAACTTTTAAGATTATTGGTAAAATTATGGTTTTGGCTTCTCCTGAAGCATTAAAGGTAGAGCTTCTTGAAAAAAAGAACTTGTTGCAAATTCGTCTAAAAAACTTTATTAGGCAAGAAGAAAATCTTAACCAGGTTATCGAAAGCTTGCAGAATGAACTGCTAAAGGAAACTAAAACAAAATGAATAACTCTCCTTACTATGAAGTAATAAGTCACCTTCACGCTATGATAGAGGATCCAGATACAAGCAAATTGTTTAAAGAGAAGGCCAAACAGGCTATCAAGATATTAGAACAAGGCCCAGATTTAGCTATTGATAAAGCCTTACTAGAGTTGGAAGAACTAAGTTCTTTAGAACTGTCATCATATTATCGGACTCAAGTTTGGGATGTTATTAGTTTGTTAGAAAGCCTAAAATAGTTTACACTAGTTTTTAACCCAAAATTTACTTTTTAAAAACAGAGTATTGGGCACGTAAAGTAAGTCTCCTTTTTCAGTTTGTATTTCTGTTTCTAAAAATCCAATCTTTTCAATCTTTCCTTCAATTTCTCTTACATTTACTTGATACCCTTCTTTAATTTTCCCTCTTTTCTGTATTAGTATCCATGCTACGAAATTAGGTATAACATCTTTTAAGCCGACGATTACAGTTAAAATTAGTAACATCAACAAGGCCCCCAGGATCAAGTATAACACAATCGAAGTTATGTTTAGCTGCCTTAAGAAAAAAGTAACGGCAATCAAATATACCAAGTAAGAAAGGATTGAGCTGATCCCATGATCCAAATTGTAGTTTACACCAACCTTGCTCATAATTCTGTTTAGTTCAATTTCTTTTAAAACTCTGTAAGTTATTTTTTTTACGAGAATACCCAAAGCCAACCCAATTAAAAGAAATCCAATTCCTGCGGCTAGGTTATAAAAATAAGTTTGTATTAATCCCCATAACCAAGCGACCACAAGCTGACTTGCGGTTATAATTATATATAAACGTATCGAATATAAATGGATGTAACTTATCTGATACCAAAAGGTTAAAAATACCTTTTCTTCTTAAACAGAGGAATCATGGTTGACTATACTAAAAAAATTAAGGAATTACAAGAAGAGTTAAAAAAAACCAAATATAACAAGGCAACACAGGGGCATATTGGCATAGTAAAAGCTAAAATTTCTCAGCTTAGGGAAAAACAGGAGTTGCGTTCAAGTCAAAAAACAGGCAAATCTGAACATGGTTATTCTGTTCGCAAGTCTGGCGATGCTACAGTGCTGTTGCTTGGGTTTCCTTCCTCCGGAAAATCAACTCTTTTAAACACCCTTACTGGAACAAACTCTGAAGTTGCAGCCTATGCTTTTACTACGCTAACGGTAATTCCAGGCATGCTTAATTATAATCTAGCTAAGATTCAAATATTGGATGTGCCTGGAATAGTTTCCGGGGCTGCTTCCGGCCGTGGCAGGGGAAAAGAGGTTCTAGCGGTAATTCAAAATGCTGATATGGTGTTGATTATTGTTGATATTAACCACCCGGAGCATTATCCAGCAATGTTGAAAGAAGTATGGGAATCGCGAATTAGGTTAAACAAAACTAAACCTGAAGTTTTCATAAAGAGGAAAAGTTCAGGCGGCATCCAAGTAGGCAAAACGGTAGTTATCGATTTAGATGATAACACCATAAAAGAGATTTTGCGTGAGTTCAGAATTATGAATGCAGAAGTATTAATCAGAAGTCCGATTGATGTGGATGATTTCATTGACTGCATTGAAAGCAACAGAAAATATTTGCCTGCTATCACCTGTATTAGCAAAGCTGACTTGGCTACTGCAGCACAAGTTTCAGAAATAAAAAAACAATTAAATGCTGATATTGCTGTTTCTGCAGAACTAAATCTTAATATTGATAATTTAAAAGAATTAATTTTTCAAAAGTTAAATTTTATCAGAATTTACCTAAAAGAACCAAGGAAAGAGGCTGATTTGCAGGAACCAATGATATTAAAACAAAAGTCTACTATTAAAGATGTTTGCGAAAAAACGCATAAAGATTTTGTGTCTAGATTTAAGTTTGCCAGGCTTTGGGGAAAGAGCGCTAAGTTTCCCGGCCAACAATTCAGAAGATTGGACCATTCCTTGGCTGATAATGACATTCTGGAAATTCATTTAAAATAATTATTATTAAAAATTTAGGCTAAACTTTTAAAAGAACTTAGTAAATTAGTCACTTATGTGTGGCATAATAGGAGTATTTAATCACCATCTAGCCTTGGAGCAGGTACAACAAGCTTTGGTTTTGCTTAAAAATAGGGGCAGAGATGGCTCAGCTTGTTTAAAGTTAAATTCCACGGCGGTAATGGGCCATACTTTGCATGCAGTGGTAAACAAAGTTCCGCAGCCGCTGCAGGAGGGCGGGGCCATAACTACTAATTGTGAAATCTATAATTGGCAAGAATTAGATAAAAAATATAGTTTCAATGCCAGAAATGACGCAGAATTGTTGTTAAGGTTTCTGGATCGCTTTGGTTTGCAGAAAATAGGTGAACTGGAGGGGGTATTTGCACTGGCGTATTATCAAAATCAACGGTTAATATTGGTTAGGGACATCCTTGGCGAAAAGCCCTTATGGTATAGCCATAACCAAGGTAATTTTGCTTTTGCTTCTGAAGCCAAAGTTTTACAACAGTTAGGTTATACTGACATTATAGAACTTAATCCTCGGCAAATCGCTACTTATATCCCGCCTACAAATACTTTGTTATTCCAATACCGTGAATTTTTTAGTTATCTGCCAGAGCATAAAGAAACTTACTTACAGATTAAACAGCATACCTCTCTTTTGTTGGATAAAGCCATTCAAAAAAGAGTGCCAGCCCATAAATTTGGCTTGCTGTTTTCAGGTGGTGTTGATTCGACTTATTTAGCTAAATATTTTAAAGACCATAATTATGATTTCACTTGTTATACTGCCATTTTAGAAGATGGTAACTCCCAAGCTCCAGATTTAATTGCAGCTAAGTTAGCAGCGGAAAAGCTAGGGTTAAATTTAGTTATAGTTGCAATAAAGCTTAAGGAAATTCCGTTCTATTTACAGCAAATTGTGCCATTAATTGAAGATTCTAATGTAGTTAAAGTTGGTGTGGCTTTGCCATTTTTTATAGCTTGCCAAGCTGCTGGGAATGCGGGATGCAAGGTTATTTTTTCTGGATTAGGCAGTGAAGAAATATTTGCTGGTTATGATCGTCATAAATCATCTTCTAACATTAACCAGGAATGTCTTTCTGGTTTATTAAAATTATATGAACGCGACCTTTACCGCGATGACGTGATAACTATGGAAAATGGATTAGAATTACGTCTTCCATATCTAGACCAAGAGTTGGTAAGTTATGTTCTGAAAATTCCTGGCCGCTATAAAATAAAAGAACCAGTCACTAAGCTCATTCTTCGCCATCTAGCTTTAGAAAAAGGCTTGCCGGAGCAGGTTGCCTTCCGTAAAAAAACAGCTGCCCAGTATGGGTCTAGATTTGACTGGGCCTTGGGTAAATTAGCCAAACAACATAAAATTTCTTCAAAATCACAGTACCTTAAAACTTTTTATTCTAAGCCTAACCAGAAATTAGGCGTTTTATTTTCTTCTGGAAAGGATTCTACATCTGCGGCTTATATCATGAAAAAACAAAATTATGATATTGCTTGTTTAATTACTTTAAAACCTAAAAATCAGCACTCTTATATGTTTCAGAAGGCAGGGACAGAGTTGGTGCAATTGCAGTCTGAGGCGATGGGGATTCCTTTGCTAGTTCAAGAAACCAACGGCGAAAAAGAAGAAGAATTAATAGACTTAGAAATAGCTCTTAAAAGAGCTAAAGGACAATATGCTCTTACGGGGATTGTTTCAGGAGCCTTATTTTCCACTTATCAAAGAGACAGGATAGAAAAGATTTGTGACAAGTTAGGCTTGAAAATTTTTGCTCCTTTATGGCATAAACAACAGGAAACACACCTGCAGGAAGTAATTAAGGCAGGATTTGTAGTTATTATTACGGCTATTGCTGCTGATGGCATGGATGAAACATGGTTGGGTAGAGAAATTAATTCGGAATCGTTAATAAAACTTAAATCCTTGATTCACAGCAACATGGCTGGTGAAGGGGGGGAATATGAGAGTCTAGTATTAGACGGTCCTTTGTTTAATAGGCGAATTGAAATTACTGCTTCTGATAAAATGATGGATTCTCGTAACAGCGGAAGATTAATAATTAAACAGGCCCGGTTGGTGGAAAAGAAGGGCTAAACTACAACCTCGCGAAGTCTTGCTATAATAAACCATGAAAACAGTGATGTGCTTTGGAACGTTTGATCTTCTTCACTTAGGCCATCTTTATTATTTGGAACAAGCTAGGAAACAAGGAGATTATCTTATTGTGGTAATTGCCAGGGACAAAACTAAACAAAAACAAAAAAAACCGATTATTTTTCAAGAACGAGAGCGGCTAAAACTTATTCAAAGCCTTAAGGCAGTTGACGAAGCAGTTCTTGGTGACCAGACAGATCACTTCAAAATTATTTTACAAAGAAAACCAGACGTTATTTGTTTAGGTTATGACCACCCAGTATCAGAATTGGAACTTCGCCAGAAATTAATGTCTTTGGGCTTAGCTCCAGAGATTAAACGCATACCTTCCTATTGTCAAAACAGACAAAAAAGTTCTAAATTAAAACAGTTAATTTTGAAGATTTAGTTAAAAACTAATTTTTTTATATAACTTTGAAGAAAGCTTTAAATATCTGTTTTCAGTTAAGCAGTATACTGTGATTAGGAAATCAATAGGCTTCGTTTTAATAACTATTTTCTTAGTTTCAATTACTGGTTGTTCTGATAATATTTCTAAGCAGGCTAAGGAGAATCTGGCATCTTGTCTTTCAGAAAAAGGAGTAGTAATGTTCGGAGCCTTTTGGTGTTCTCATTGTCAACAACAGAAAAAGTTATTTGGTGATGCCTGGGATAAAATAAGTTATGTAGAATGTTCTTTGCCGGATGGTAAAAGCCAAACTGAAGTGTGCAAGCAGGCTGGAATTGAATCATATCCTACATGGGAATTTGCACCAGGAGATAGAGTTGCTGGGCAACTTTCTTTAGAAGCCCTAAGCGCTAAAACAAACTGTCCATTAGATTAAACTTTTTTTGTGTCAGAACTGTTTCCGCATTAATAACTAACACTACATAAAAAAAATTAAAAAGATAAGAAAGGAAAATAATTTTAATTTAGTTCAGCTTCTATGGCTTGTTGGAATACAACCAACGGCTGTGCTCCGCTGACCATTAAGCCGTTAACTAAAAATCCTGGTGTTCCTTGAATTCCAGATTTCCCTCCATCAGCCATGTCCTTCTGAATTTTAGCAATTTTGTCTCCCGAATCTAAACACTTGTCGAACTTAGCAGTGTCCAATCCAAGTTGTTTAGCATACTGCTTGAAGGTCACAACTCCACCTTGAACTCCTTGTTCAAACAACAGATCATGCATTTCCCAGAACTTTTCTTGATCAGAGGCACATTCAGCAGCCTCTGCAGCTTTCTGAGCATTTTGGTGGAAATTTAAAGGAAAGTTTTTGTAGATGAATTTAACTTTTCCTGACTTGACATATTGGTCTTTCAATGCTCCAGACGTTTCTAAATGAAACCTAGCGCAGAACGGACATTCAAAATCACTCCATTCAATGATTGTTACTGGTGCATTTTCATTTCCCAGTATATGGTCATTAGTGTAAATCACTTTTTGAAAGTCAACACGTGCGGGTGCAGCAGCTCCAAGAACATTGTTGTTATCTGCAGTATCTTTAACCGCGTTTCCTGTAAGGCTACCAGTAAGATTTGGTCCTCTAAAAGCGAAGAAAGCTAATATCACAATCAATACTACCGTAGTTATTTTCCAAAAGAAATCTGGCTTTTGTTTTTGAGCTGCCTGATTAAGCTGGGTGGTGTTAGCCGGCTCAGCTTTGCTCTCGGTTTTTTGTTCTTCCATACATACCCCTCCAACTCTTTTTAATTATTACGGGGAGAAACACCTAATATATAATAATTGTGATTTCTTGGAGGAGATAGGATCTAGTTATTTAGTCATTATCTACCCTTGGTGCTAAAATAAAACTAAGTAAAAACCGATCAGTGACTTTATATTCTAATTTTAAGGGATAATCTGTATTAAAACATAAACTTACCTTATCGCTTAATTTGCCTCCAGCTATCATTTTTTTGAGATATTCTAAGGAATATTTTCCTTTAAATTTGTCGCTAGAATCTGTATTTATACTAGTCAAGTCATCTGCTTTAATTTCAATAAAGGCCTTAGATAAATCACCTTCTGCCTTTATGAATAACTTTGTTTTCTCTGCCAAAAAGGTAACAGATTCAGCCACTACACTAACATCTTCGATTGATTCTGTTAAAATCTCTGCTTCTGTTTGAATAGTTATGGGAAAATTTAAGTCCGGAACTTTTTGTTCGTGGCTGTCTGTTTCTAAGGTAGGAAGGGAGAAAGATCTAACAGTCGAGCCTTTCATTTCAATCTTTAACTTGCTGTCTTCTGTTGTTTCAATCTTAAGGATATCATCTCCCTTAGCTCTTCGCAGAATTTGTTTCAGGCTGTTAAGGTTGATCGCTACCTCTTCCGGTTCTTTAACTCCATATTCCGTAAAAGAACTGCTTAAAAGCTTGAAGACAACCAAGGCCACATTAGCAGGATCCATAGCAATCAGCTCTAAGCCATCCTTGTTTATCTTAAATTTGGCTTCTGAAACTAGCTCTGAAATAATAGAGATACTTTCTTTGAAGTATTTTGGCTCTGTTAACACTAGCTTCATAATTTTAACCCCTTCTTTGTCTTCTGCTGAGGAAATTCTTTATAAAGTTTGTTATCTTAAAACAACTATTTTATAATCATTCTCTGTTCTAATGTTTTAGAAATGGAATTTTCTTAATGGAACCGTTTTTCAAAGTTCTTTATTTTTAGTCTAAAGAAATTCTTTTCCCGTCTTCCATAATGTGCGTATTTTGATAACCCATTTTTGTAGCTAACTCTTGAACCATTTTGGCTTTAGCTGGTTCGGCGTGTACGGGCATAATGTGCTGCGGCTTGACCATGGCAATTAACTCGTGATGGTCTTCTAATGCGCCATGGCCAGAAACGTGTACATCTTTGAACAATCTTACATTATATTTACTTAATGACCGTTCCAGTTGCTCTCTATTTTTAAGATTGGCCTCAACGGGTATCACGGTGCAACTAAAAATAACTAAATCGTTGTCCTGAAAAATAAAGGGCAATTCTTTTCTAGCTATTCGCGATAAAATTGCTCGCGGCTCGCCTTGGTGCCCAGTGCAGACAATGACATATTTTTCTCGGCCATTCTTTTGGATTTGTTTAAGTTTTTTAACTATTTTGTCGTTATATTTTTCTATTTCCACTTCTTGGCTAAACTGCACTAAACCTAATCTTTCAGCAGCAGTAACGTATTTATCTAGCGATCTTCCCAAGAAGACAACAGCGCGGTTAAGTTTCTTGCCCATTTCAATAATACTTTTTAGCCTAGCGATATGTGAAGAAAAAGTAGTTACAACAATGGCTTTTCCATCCGACTCTGTGCTGAGCATAACTTCCTTTAACATCTGCCGGGCTACGGATTCAGAAGGGCATTTCTTTTTTTCATGGGCATACAGGCAATTCATAATCAATAATTTTATCCCTTCTTCTCCCAGCTCCTTAATGCGGCTATAGTTTGGTTTTTTACCCAAGACGGGAGTATCATCCAACTTAAAATCATTGGCATACATGATTTTTCCATAAGGGGTATGTATTATTACGATTGCTGTATGGGGAATGGAATGAGTAACGTTAACCATTTCGATAGTAATTTTACTAGAAATTTGATAACTATCGTTTAAGTTCACAGTGATTAGTTTGTTAGGCAATTGAATTTGTTCGTCTTGTAGAATAGTTTTAAGCACTTCAATGGAATAGGGCGTAGAAATTATGGGTACCCTCGGAAACAACGGCGCAGCAAAAGGGATCGCTCCAACGTGATCTAAGTGCCCGTGGCTTGGAATAATGGCTATAACCAAATCTTTCCAGTCATCAATAAAACTGTAATCGGGCACAGCCTTAACTTTCAACAGTGTTTTATAATTTCTATTGCTAATGTCTTCAAAATCTTCTTGAAATTTAACATAATCAGCCATACTCAATCCCATGTCTAGAATTACTACTTCATTATCAACCTTAATCGCTACAGAGTTGCCTTCAGTTTTAGAAAAGCCGCCAATGGCGCAGACATCTAATGACATAATAGAAAGAAAGTTTATTAATTTAAAAAGGTATGCGGACGGCAGGGTTCGAACCTGCGTAGGCACTAAGCCAATAGATGACTCCTTTGCACGTTAGGATCGTTAGTCTCACTTCTAGGACTTGAGTTTGGATTCGTTTAGCATTATTGCCAAACAAGCTATCCCGTTTGACCACTCCGGCACGTCCGCTTTAGACAGTTTAAAAAAAGCTATTTTATAAAACTAACTAAAATTTATTAATCCATTCGTTTCAACTGTGCTTCTATATCACTGAGCTGTGTTTCTAATTCTTCTAAGGTATCTCTTGGTTTGTACTCTTCTTCTGGCTCTTTCTTTGGTTCTGGCTTAATTACCTTCTTAGCTGGAGGGATTTCCTGCTCTTTGGCTATTTCAGTACTGGATTCTGCTTCTGGCCTGTTGTCCATTACTGGCCTTAACTTTCCTTTAGGAAGATAACTTCGCAGCTTATTATCTATTAAAGAATTCAATTCCTTTACACTAGTTTTCAAAGAAGAGAACAAAGATATTTTCTCTTCTTGTATTTTTCTGAACTTTTCATAACTTTGCATAAAAATAATAACCTCGCGAAGCGATTCCAGGATGTCTTTTCGCAGCATCTTAGGGTCATTAATTTGAATCATATACTCTGGTGCTCGTTCAGAAAGGAGATTTTTGGGAGCACTCTTCCTGCTGCTAGGCTTATGCTTAGTTTTTTTATGGCTCAATTTCGAACTCCTTTTCAAAATTCTTCAGGCTCACTAAGGGAATGATCTATGAAATCAACTTTCTTCTCAATTTCAGCTAAGGAATTCTGCCAAGTTTCTAATTGGTGATCTTCTTCATTTTTTAGATCATTGACTTTTAGGATAGTTTCTTTAGCCTCATCTAATTTTTTGCGTACCATTTTGACCAAGCTAAGAACAGCCTCATAATCATCCACCTTTATAAAAACCGGCATCCTTTCCATATGAAATCACCTTACGATTTGAATAATACTTTGTCCACTTGCAGTAAACGATCATGGATATTTTTCATCGCTTTACGCAACTTTTCAAAGTTACTTTCTTCATTATACTCTGAATTTTCTAGAACTCCGTTAGTTTCACTTAACCCCAATAAATCGTCCTTCAAGTTTCCAATTTCTCCTAATATCCTTTGATAAACATCTTTTTTAACATACAATGGTTCGCTTCGTGTAATAACAGCTGGCGCTTCTGGCAAGGGTGGCAGTTCTTCTTGCGCGCCGATATTACGGTTATTTTCGTCTAGATCTAAGTCCTGGCCTGCAGGCTCAGACGATTCTTCCGTTAGCCCGGCAGCACTTTGAATGTCTTCAGGTTCAATTATCCGCTCCTTTAACTTTTCTGGAAACCTTAGAGTTCCATAACTGCTAGGAATAGTTTCAGGAAATGGTACCTTCGGAATTACTTTTTTCTTTTTGAATAACCAGCCCATATTTTTTATCAAGGGTAACACGGTTTAAAAACTTTATTTATTATTATAAAATAGTAAAGTAATAGTTTAACGTGCAGTAATTTATTTTAACAACCTATATTCCAGGGATGAAAAAATCAAAAAACTGATTTCTTACATTGTAGTGGCTCCTGTAAGCTTAACAGCAAGGGTATTAATTTTAAAGAAAGATGATCGATAGGCTTAAAAACCAGCACTACTAGACTTAATTTGATGGAGCAGGAAATAGCTTTCCGCAGTATTATTGAGGTTTTGGGCAAACCTAGGCTGTATGTAGAGGAAGCATTAAAAGGTTACATTAAGGATTTAGAACAGGATAAGCATTTTTTGATAACGACGCAGCAGCTTATGCCGGCAGAACAACAGCCGAATAGTGAGATGTGGGCTACTTTTGCTGAATTGGAAATGAAAACGCCTTCTCTAAAGCATCTGATAGATTTTTGTTTTAACTATATGCCCTCCATGATTGAAATAATTTCTCCTACTGAAGTTAAGTTCAATGATAGCAATGCTTCTGAGTTTTTAAGCGATTTACAAGCAAAACTACATCAGGTAGACATGGTAGCTAAACAATTTCAAGCTGAAAATCAATTCTTAACACGCAGTTTGGGTTCTTTGTTGAAAAACTATGTTACTTTAATCCTCAGCCGCCAGAACTTAACTTCGGAGCAGATAAGCCTTTTGACTGGTGTTAACAAAGACAAATTAGAAGATTTTTTAGATCAGCTGATAGATGAAGGCAAAATTGACCTTAAAGAAGGCATTTATATCTTAAAAAAGGAGGTTAGCATATAAAATGGCAGTGGAATCAAACACACCCAGTGAAACCTTAAATGGTAATATACAAAAGGTTGAAGCAGTCTTATTTGCCATTGGCAAGGAAGTTACTATTGAGCGCCTGGCTTGTTTGTGTTCCTTAACAGAACCAGAGGTTAAGGTTGCTTTGGATATTTTGCAGCAACGCTATCAGGAGTTAAATCTTTCTTTTTACTTGATTGCTAAAGATAATGGTTGGAAATTGTCCATAAAGGATGACTATCTTCCCTTGGTAAGTTCGATTGTAACATCCACCGAACTAGAAAAACCTTTGATGGAAACGCTAGCGGTTATTGCTTGGAAATACCCGATTGTTCAGTCAGAAGTAATCAAGCTTAGAACCCCGGCGGCTTATGGCCATATGAGGCAGCTGGAAGAGCAGGGCTTTATTGCTAAAGAAAGGCATGGAAGAACCTTTAGAGTCAGGCTAACCAAAAAATTCTTTGAATATTTTGATCTTCCCAGCGAACAAGCTAAGCAAGCCTTCTTAAAGGAAGTCCCCTCTGAGATTTTAAAGGAAGCCGAAGAAGTAAGCAAAGAAACGGACGAGGTCGAACGATTAATAGAATTAGGAAAGAAGGAAGGGCAATCTAAAGAAGAAATCAAAAGAGCTACAGAAAGTGTCAAATAATGTAAGCTTGGTTCTGAAAAACTAAAATCACCATAACATTTATAAAGTAAAAAAGAAGGAGCTTTCTTGACTTTTGTCGTCGGTAAATTAAACCCTGGCGGCAGTTAAAGACTACGTTAAATTTACTATAAAATGGCAACTCTACCAGCTGATCCTCCTGCTGAAAACAATCACATCTTTTCTCGTGTAATTGAAGAGGAAATGAAAACAGCTTATATTAATTATGCCATGTCGGTGATTGTGGGCCGGGCTTTGCCTGATGTGCGCGATGGATTGAAGCCGGTGCATAGAAGAATTCTTTACAGTATGTACGAAATGGGGCTTATGAGCAACAAACCATTCAAAAAATGCGCTCGTATTGTTGGAGACTGTTTAGGCAAGTATCATCCTCATGGTGATACGGCAGTTTATGATTCACTAGTGCGCATGGCCCAAGACTTTTCTTTGCGTTATCCATTAATTAGGGGACAGGGTAACTTTGGGTCTATTGATGGAGATTCTGCAGCAGCGATGCGTTACACTGAGGCCAAACTGCAAAAATTGGCTGAGGAGATATTAATAGATATAGACAAGAACACTGTTGATTTCAAAGATAATTTTGATGGATCGCTGAAAGAGCCAGAGGTTTTGCCTTCTTTAGTGCCAAATTTATTGGTTAATGGCTCTTCCGGCATTGCCGTGGGAATGGCTACTAATCTGCCGCCACACAACCTTTCTGAAGTCTGTAATGCTATTATCGCTACTATCGACAACCCAGAAATTAATACTGAAGAATTGATCAAAATCATCCCTGGCCCAGATTTCCCTACTGGCGGTGAAGTTGGTTGTGGCTCGCCTTTAATTTCTGCTTATGTTAATGGCCGGGGAAAAGTTACAATAATGTCGGTCTGCAAAATAATTAGTGATAAGATAATTGTCACTGAAATTCCTTATCAGGTAAACAAAGAGGAGCTAATTAAGCAAATTGCTGATTTGGTTAAGGATAAAACTGTCGATGGGATCAAAAATATTAATGACGAATCTGATCGGGAAGGTATTCGCATTGTAATAGAACTTAAAAAAGAAACTGATCCGCAAGTTATACTAAATCAGCTGTATAAATTTAGCCGGTTGAAAGTTTCTTTTGGAATAATTATGTTAGCCTTGGTTAACTCACAGCCACAAATTCTAAGCCTTAAACAAATTATCGAGGCTCACATTGACCACCGTAAAACAGTGATTGTCCGAAGAACTAAATATGAATTAGAGCAAGCCCAGAAGCGGGTTCAAGTATTGGAAGGATTATTGGTAGCTCTCGCAAATTTAGATCAAGTCATTCCCGGAATCAGAAATTCTCGAACTGTGGAGGACGCAGCCAGGTTTTTAATGCAAAATTATTCTTTATCTGAAACCCAAGTTAAAGCTATCCTAGAACTGCGGCTGCAAAAGTTGGCTTCCTTGGAACAAGAAAAGATTAAAATGGAACATACTGAACTTCTAGAAAGGATTAATTATTATTTAGAGATTCTTGGTTCTGTAGCAAAAGTTCTTTCTTTAATCAAGGAAGAGTTATCAGAATTAAAACTAAGTTATGGCGATGTTCGTAGATCGACGATTGTGCCTAATGACGATGATGAAGAAGTCGATATGGAAGAATTGATTGAAGAGGCTACCATGGCAGTTACCATTACCAACTCTGGTTATATTAAAAGAATTCCCCTTGATACATATAAAACACAAAGCCGTGGTGGAAAAGGCGTTAAAGCAGCGGGAATTAATGAGGAGGATTTTGTTAAGAGCCTTTACATTACTTCAACTCATGACTATTTACTATTTTTTACAGACAGGGGCCAAGTTTATTGGAAGAAAGTTTATTCTCTTCCGGAAGGTAGCAGGCAAGCTAAAGGAAAACATGTTTCTAATGTACTGGAACTAGAAGAAGGCGAACAAATTTCAGCAGTTATTCCAGTCCTTAATTTTAAGGAAGGCAATTTGTTTATGGCTACCAAGCGCGGCACAGTTAAAAAGACAAGCCTGCTAGAATTTTCTCATCCTAGAAAAGGAGGAATCAGAGCCATAACTTTAGAAAATCAGGATACACTAGTTAGTGTTAAATACACTTCTGGCAATGAGGAGATAATTTTAGCTACCAAAAATGGTTATGCCAATCGCTTTAATGAACAAATGGTGCGAACTATGGGACGTACCGCAGGCGGAGTAAGAGGTATTCGCTTAACCAAAGAGGATGAGGTGATAGGCATGATTACCGCTGAACAAACTAAACAGGTGTTAACCTTAACAGAAAATGGTTATGGAAAACGAACTTCAGTGGAGGATTATCGGCTTTGCAATCGTGGTGGAAGAGGCGTAACTAATATCAAAATAACAGAAAAGAATGGGCCAGTTAAAGCTATTAAATTAGTTAATGGTTCAGAGGGGCTGATGCTAGTTACTGAAAAGGGAATTGCCATCCGGGTTCGTTGTTCAGAAATTTCTTTAATTGGCAGGGCCACTCAAGGCGTCCGCGTTATTAGATTAAGCCCAGGTGATAAATTGGCTGCCGCAGCAATAGTTGTTGATGAAGAAGTTCCTTTAGAATTAACTCGGGGTAGTTTTAGTCCTACTGATGGCAGTAATTTTGATGAGCCTAATTCTGTTACGAATTTAAATTTGCCTAGTTCAGAACAATCACAGCCTAGCTCAGGTTCAGAAAGTGAAAAAGTTGTTGACGAACATTTAGAGAAGATACAAAGCGATGATAAACTTAGTCCAGGAGTTTGAACGCGGTTATACGTTGTCGGGGTGGATCTTTATCAAGTTAAGAATTCTTTCTTCTTTTTGAAAAAGAGGCATAACCTAACTTATTTAAACAAAGTTATAAACTTTTCTAGAACTATTTTATAAAATACAATTAATTTTAATGCAATATGAAATTTTTTGCTTTAGTCAACGACGGACTTGAACCTACAGCGGCATTGGAAATTAAAGAGAAGATAAATATTAATCCCTTGGTGGAAAAAAATGTTTTGGAGTTTATTTCTGACAACCAATTAAATCTGCAATCAGTGCGTAGGCTGCTGGTAGCAGTAACCAGAACAAAAGATTTGTTGAATCTAGATTTCCATAATTTGGATGCAGGCCTATTTACTAATAATACTCGTTTTAAGATCTTGATAGAAGGAGTAAGCGGCCAAGAGAATAGGTTAAATGCAGCTAAGATAGTGGCAGAAAAACTATTTCGGTTCTTACACCCTGTTAATCCAGTTTTAGATCTCAAGCAGCCCAAATTATTGGTCATTGCATTCTACAATGGAACAGAATATTTTGTGGGGATTGATAACTCTATTCGAGAGGCCAATAACCGCAGTTATCGTGTTTTTCCCCATTCGGCTTAATTTAAGGGAGATTTAGCTTATCACTTAATACGGCAGTCTGGATTTTCCCCTAATCGCAAATTATTAATCGGCTTTTGTAAAGATGCAGCGCTAGCTATCGAGGCAGGGCAGTTTGCTCAACAAAAGATATTTGCTTTTGACGAAAGATCTACTAACGTTACTGCAGCTAGAAAAAATGTTAAGATATCTAAAACAGAAGTAGAGGTTAAAAAATGTTTTTTGGAAGATCTGGATATTAATTTTAATGAATCTTATTTTGATTTTTGCATTTTTTACGTTACTTCTAAAGATGAGAAAAGATTAAACGAAGTATATCATCAAATTAATTACATCCTTAAGCCCGGTGGGATACTGCAGTTTATTGGGCGGCCCGGTTGGGAATTATTCGTTTCGGATAAATTTAGTTTGCTTAACAAAATTTTTGTTCAAAAAGGGGATAATGGTTACAATGTGTGGTTAATGAAGAAAAAATGAGATTTTTCTTAAATCCATTAAATAAAACCTTAGATTTATCTGGCAGTTCTCCTTTGCGGCTGTTAAATGATGCGGGAATTCAAAGCGCCATAGATTTTGGTCTTATTTCCATTACTCCGCCTCTGGAATCAAGTAAAGATAGCAAAAGAGTTCAACCAGCATCTTTAGATGTAAAAATAAAGGATGTTGATGAAGTGGACCCTTTAACTGGGGATTTTTTTAATTCCGCCAGTGTTGGTCGCCCATACCAGCATTTTCTTTCAGGAGAAGCTATTCTAAGATCAGGTTATGTCTCTACGATTAATTTAACTGAACTAATAAACTTTGGACAATTGTCTTCCTCTTCTGGGCAGGCTAAATTTTTTGGGGTGAGGGCTGAGTTAAGGAGCAGTGTAAGACGACTTGGCTGTTTCATGGCGAATTCCGGGGCTTACTTTTTTTCTGGCCCAGACTGCAGCACTTTAGAAATAGGCAATTTTAGCTGTAATGATCTTCATTTTAGTCCGGGTGAGCGGCTAGCTCAATTATTCTTTACAGTTAAACCTTTTGCTGATGAAAGATTAGCTGAACTAGATTCAACCAAACCTAAAATTGATTCCTTAGGCGAGCGGGTGAGAGCTTTGCCCATGGGTGTAGAGATAACCATTAGCCATTATCTTAATTATCTGCAACAGTCAGAATATATGGTTGTTTCACCTCGCCTAACAACTAGACAAGGGAAAATTACTGTTCACGCTAGTTCAACTGCTTATAGGATGAAAAAAATTGCTGGAGGCCTAGATTTTTCTGACAGGGATAAATATGCTAAGGAAGATTTATTGGAACCAATCGATATTTCTAGAGGCTATACTGTAAAACCTTTTGAGCACGTCATTATTGAAACACTAGAACAATTAGAATTGTCTGAACATGTGGGCATACTATTTTGGGACAATTTAGCTAATGTGGTGGTAGAAAATTCTGGCGGAAGGTATGCTCCAGTGGATAGGCCTGATCGGATTATTTCCAATGTTGGTTTATTGGGCCTTACTGATGGTTGGGTGGATCCAGGATATAGCGGTGGTTTTTCCCGTCAGCCTAAATGGTTGACTGGCAGAACTATCTATCCCGGCGATGTAGTTGGCTATGGACAAGTATTTTTCTTTCCTAGCGGAGTGAACAGATCTTATGGTTCTGCTTCTTTGGGATCTCAATATAAAGGCAGGATTCAAACCACCTTTTCTAAATAACAGAATCTTTTATATATTCCTTAGCTTCTTGTAGTTTTATGGTCAGTCGGCAAGAAAAATTAGCCCAGGTACAGGAATTTTTTAAGTTTGACAAAGGGGAATTATTTGGCCTGGTAGCAGTAGTACTAGTAACTGCGTTTGTATTCTCCTTCCGCGACTGGGGGATAGGACAGTTTAATGCTACTACAGGGATAAGAAATTTATTTGTTACTGGCCTTGTTGTTTTGGTTACAATTTTAGTAAAATTATCAGCACAAAAAATTAAGGGCCTTAACGAAGGGTATCGCGGCGAATTTAAGCCGTGGTGGTCCGGGTTGGCAGCAGCACTGGTTTTTGCAGTTATTTCTGCGGGTAGAATTCCTCTGGTGTTAATCGGAACTATAACTAATACCTTCATAGTTAAGCAGCGATTGGGTGAATTCAGGTATGGTTTTTCCTATACTGATAATGCATCCATAGCTTCAACAGGTATAATTTCTAATCTTTCCTTGGCTACACTTTCAGCTATTGGCTGGTATTTTGTGCCTGACAGCTATCTCTTAGGGCAAGCTCTGCTGTTGAACTTGGTTATGGCTATATGTTCATTGGTTCCTATCAAACAGATGGACGGTTTAAATCTGTTCTTTGGTGATAGGATTAACTATTTTTTTTACTTAGGTTTAACGGCTATATATTGGCTATTGCTGATTTCCAAAACAAGAATCGGGTTAATTTTAGCTATTATTATCATTACCCTGATTGTAATAACAAGAATGCTTAAAAGTTCAGAAAAATGAGCCTAATAACGCGTAGAACCACCGAATTTTTAATCTTGTTGTTTTTTGTAATAGTTTTATTAATTGCAGTAACCTTTAGGTTAACTGTTAGTTTTTATTTTTTGTTGTTGTTGCTAGGCATAATCAACGGAAGGGCAGTTTATCTTAACCGATCCAAAAGATATTATTTTTCGGTATCATTAGTCTTACTGGCATTAATAACTATCTGGCTGGCGCCATTTTCTCAATTATATGGTTTTGCTGTTTTTGCTTTTGGCGCAGCTATCTCTTTTTATCTTCATTTTAAAAAAATAGTAGGAAATTTTAAAAGCCCAGACTTTCTTAAATAAGTTTATGGTTAAAAAGCTTCTTAATAAAAAATTTAGGGCTAAGAGTATTACCATCAGCCGCAAGCCGGGAAAGGATGAAAATAGCTTTAAAACAGCCTTTATTGGTTTGTTCAATGAAAATAATCCTCACCTTAAAGGGCAAGCTCCGTTTGAAGTGATAGAAGTTAAGGATATTGAGAAGGTTAGGATTCGCGAACTTCGTAACATCTCTTACTATTTGTTAGGCAATGATATCGTTATTAATAATTTGGAAGAAGTTTCTATTCTGCAACCAGAAGAACATATTCTTACTATAACTGGAAAGCAAAATTTGCCTAAGTAATAATGGGTTTCTCAAAGCAGTTTGGTTCAGGGTTAACTGTACTAATCTCCCCAATTTAAGCACTTGCCACTAGACAACAGTGCAGTAAAAATATTTAAAGGATTGTTATACAGAGGTTAGGTGATTAAAAATTTTCAACCTAGGTTATACCAACAGACCATTTTAGGCACTGCTGCCCGTTATAATACGTTAGTAGTCTTACCTACAGGTTTAGGCAAAACAGCCATAGCTTTTCTGTTAGCAGCTCAACGTTTTAACCACTATCCAAATTCGAAGGTATTAATACTAGCTCCAACTAAACCACTCTGTGAGCAACATTGGCTTACTTTTAAAAATCATTTAGACTTGCCTGAAGAAAGTTTTACTTTGTTTACTGGAGATGTCAAACCAGAACGCCGAGCTGAACTATGGAAATCTGGTAAAGTTATTATTTCTACGCCCCAGGGATTGCAGAACGATTTAATAAACCAAAGAATAAATTTACAAGAAGTTTCTTTGTTAGTTTTTGATGAAGCCCATCATGCTACGGGAGATTATGCTTATGTCTGGTTAGCTCGTCAATATGCTGGACTAAGCAAGTATTCCCGAATTCTGGCACTTACTGCTTCTCCTGGCAGCGATTTAGAACAGATTAAAGAAATATGTAAAAATTTGCAGATTGAAAAAGTAGAAGTTAGAACCGAAAAAGATCCTGATGTTAAGGATTATTTACAAAAAGTTAAAATTAATTGGCAAAAAGTAGCTTTCCCGTCCCAATTAAAGGTTATTCAGCAACAGTTACTTAATTGTAAAAAAAGCAAGTTAATCGAAGCTAAGAATTTAGGTTATTGCAATAATCTGGAATTAACTAAAGGGCAACTATTATTATTACAAAGAGATTTGCAAAAAAAGCTTAATAGCGGTTATCGTGATTTTGAATTATTAAGATCGTTATCATTAATTGCCGAAGCTTTGAAAGTTGATCATGCTATTGAATTGCTAGAAACACAAGGTATTAAGCCATTAGATTCTTACTTTAAAAAACTTCAGTTAGAAGCAGTTAATTCCAAAACTAAAGCGGCTAAAAATCTCAGTTTGGATGCTAATTTTAAATTAGCAGTTCACTCCACTACCGCGTTGGCTGATTCTAATTTACAGCATCCTAAATTAATTAAACTAAAGCAGATTATGGCCGAAAGCAATGGAGATAGTAAAACTATTATCTTCACACAGTTTCGCGATTCGGCTGAACAAATTATCAAGGTTCTGTCTGAGATAAAAATAACTAGCCATATTTTTGTCGGACAAACTAGGAAGAACGGCCTGGGTTTTTCTCAGAAAGAGCAAAAACAAATTTTAGATCGTTTTCGCCAAGGTGAATTTAGAGTGTTGGTAGCTACTTCTGTAGCAGAAGAAGGATTGGATATTCCTAAAGTCGAAGAAGTTATTTTCTACGAACCAATACCTAGCGCTATTAGAGCTATCCAGCGGCGTGGCAGAACAGGAAGGTTACAAGGCGGACAAGTTACAGTGTTAGTAACTGAAGGAACGCGAGATGAAATATATCGCTGGGTCTCTCATCACAAGGAAAAAAGAATGTATTCTAATTTAGAGAAAATAAAAACAGATTTAGTTTTAGAAAAGCCGGTTACAGATAACTCATTAAATCGCTTTATTCCTAAAGATCAAGTAGTAGCTATTTTAGCCGACCACCGGGAGAAAGATAACAGAATAGTTAAGGAATTAATAGAGCTGGGGATAAGTGTAAAGACGGCTCAACTTAATTCTGCCGATTACATTTTATCTGAAAAAGTAGGTGTAGAACTAAAAACAATTACAGACTTTGTAAATTCTATAGTTGACGGTCGATTACTTCATCAAGTAAAAGATCTTAAAACTAATTTTGATAAAGCAATCCTAGTTGTAGAAGGAGAAGAAGATATCTATACTGTTAGGAAGGTACATGCTAATGCTATACGTGGTATGCTGGCTTCTATTACCTTAGATTTTAAGGTACCGGTACTTTATACTAAGAACCCAAAAGATACAGCAGCACTATTAGCTATCATGGCTAAAAGAGAACAAGGCCAGAGCCAGAATTTTTTTTATCCGGAGAAAAAACCATTATCCATTCGTGAACAGCAGGAGTTCATTGTTTCTTCCTTGCCAATGATAGGCATGGTTACTGCTCGAAACTTGCTTAAAAAGTTTAAATCTATAAGAAATTTAACTAATGCTTCTAGGGAAGATTTACTGCAAACCCCGGGAGTAGGTGAAATTATGGCTCAGAAACTAATTGGCATTTTTGAGAAAGATTATGAAGACCTTAATCTAAAAAATTAAAAAAAAAGATTATAGTAAATTACTATAATTAAAATAGTTCTTTCTTAAGCAACTTTGTTTCTAGGCTCCATTTTTGTGCTCCGTAAATGAGCAATATTAGGAAAGCTGCTAAAAACATTAGCGCTAATTCTCCTCCGTTTACTAATGGATTCCAACCTTGGCCGACATGTACTTTGAAATAAGCAACAATCATTTGAATGGCTGCGATCAAGGCCAGTCCACGGGTAAGCAAGCCTAAGAAAATGCCAATTCCTGCTGCTAACTCGATAATGCCCGCTACTAATATCAACCCCATTGGAGCTTGTTGTCCAGAGAATTTGCTCCATCCATGAAGGAAGAATAACAGCCCAACTAGCAATCTGAATATCAAGTAGAATGCCGACCCGGCTTGGTTAATCAACGGTTCTAATTTTCCCATAAATGTTCACCTCCTTAGCCGAAAAGAACAAAAAGCTATTTAAGTTTACTGGTTTGCACAGCTTTCAAGTTGATTCTTCCGGTCTGCCAATCTTTTAACACCAACCTAGCTGTAGCTTCCAGGTCTGCTTCCTGGCCCTTGCGCAGCCGGTGGTGTTTTATAGCTATCTGTTCTAGAATTTGTTCAGGATCACCATCAGTTACTTGATAATAAGACAATACTAATTTTTTTTCATCATTAATCAATTGTAATGCTGCTAATTCTGGATCTTTTATTTTAGAATAATCAATGGCGCCAATTTTACCATGTTTCAACAAGTCTTTTTCTAGGTTCGGAAAAACACCAGGAGTATCCAGTAAAGTTATTTTAGGGCCAACCCTGACTTTCTGTAAGCCTTTAGTATAGCCGCTTTCAGTAGAAGTTCTGGTCTTGTGTCTTCCAGCTAAAGCATTAATTAATGATGATTTACCAACATTGGGGTACCCTACCACCCCTACGATTACGTTTTGGCCTCTGGAAATTTCCAGAATTTTCTTTTTTAGGATAGTTGTACCGGTGCGGTCTTTTCCCGAAATAAACACGCAAGGGTTCAGCCTTCTTTTCCAAGACTCGCTCTCTTGTTTATCCACCAAATCTGATTTGGTTATCGCATAAATAATTTTTTTACCTAATCTAGTTATTTTATCTTCTATTTCCTTGTTTCTGGTTTCTTCTACCATCCTGGCATCGAGAACTTCAATAACAATTTCAGCTCCTTGCAACACCAAATTTACATGTTTCCAGAAAGAGGGCATAAACGGCATAAACAATTTATTCTTTTTAAACCTGCTTATTTCACAACTTTTTTATTTAGTCGGGGGATGATTAAGGAAATGTTTTCCAAAACCTTTCCGAAAAAGGATCCTGGAACTACTTACCCTATTTGGGAGGAAGTTTACTTAACAGAGCAAGAAGAACAGGAGGCAGAAGAAGTTTGTTCTCATGAAAATGTGCGAATTCTTAATAACTGCTTGCGGGAAGCCAAGGTAATGGCAATAAAGCATGGAATTAATACCGATGAAAATAGGATAAAGTTGGCTATTGCCTTATTTGAGAAAAAAGCCAGCCACGCTGTATTCTGGAAGGAAAGCAAAGCTAAGGAAAAATTTGATCAAATGTTTAAATAATAATCCTTTATTAATTTTTTTAATTAGCTTATAGAAAGTTATTTCTCTAGCATAAGATCAGCTTTGCTCAAACTGATTAACGAGGCTATAAACATCGCCGCAAACACTATTAAAAAAGCTAATCTCCAAGCGGAATTATTAATTAAGTAAGCTGAAATAAAAAAACCTAAAATAGCAAAAACCATAAAGCTACCCTTTAAAGGAGCGGCATGCCATTTCTGCGCATGTTTTTTATCCGGAAATTGTTTGGCAGTTTTCATGACCAAATATCATTAAATTTATAATAAAATAAAATATTTTTCTTATTGTCCATATTTAGGCTCGCTTAGACAGATGCCATTCTCACACCCAAATTGACAGTCAATAGGCCTTAATAGCCGCGCTACTTTACCTTCGCAGCTGTATTGGTGCAAAACATCGCCAACGCAGTAATCAAATTTTTTATCACTGCCAACTTGCACAAACCCTTTCTCTTCAAACTTGTAGTCTGGGTCAGATTCGTAACAGCCGTCAACAAAATCAGCCACGGGCGCGCCTTGCACGTTTAAGCCAAGGTTACTACCCGAAGTGTTATTGGTTACCAAAGTAGCGACAGCGACAACAGCCACCACAGCAACTATGACTAGGTATGGTGCAGAACTGCTTAAATTGTTTGTCATTTAAATCACCTCTAACTTTCAGAAAGTCAAAAGGTTATTTAAACCTATCTTTTGTTAAGTTTTACTTAACCACCAATTTTTTAAAGGAAGTTATCTTTTACATACTTATTAACAATATTTTCGGCCCTTTTTCTTTTTCGCTGATGTTCCTCTAAAAATACAGTAACTTTCTCTATCAGATACTTTTTCAACTCACCAGTAAGCATCTTTCCTGCGGTGTAATTCTTATAAATCTTGCTTAACTTATTGTCATCTTCTTCAAAACCATACAACAACATTTGAAAACTAACATCGATATCAGGATTTCCTCCTTTTTTGCGATGCTCTTCAATAGTTGGTTGACCTCCCGAAAAAGCATATTTGTTAATTTTTTTAGCAGCAACACTAGGGCTGTCAGTCAATGCAATATAAGAATTCTCATCAGAAGAAGACATTTTTCCTCCTTTAAGCCCCATCATAAACTTATGGATTGTTGAACTAAGGGGTAAAAACTTGTGGACATTATATCGCTTTGACAAATCCCTCGCTAACCGCAAGTGCGGATCTTGATCGGCACCTACTGGAACTAGGACTGGAATTGTTCCACTAAAATCAGGTAGTTGTGGATGCAGCATATCTGCTGCTTGTAGCAATGCTGCGGCCATTTTTCCTGGTTCAATATCGCCGTAAATAGCTCTTAATTCATTAAAAGTAACGTGTCTTGCGAGCATACCAGCCAAACTGTAATATGCACTTGCTTTTCTTCCATCTTTAGATCTCTTAGATTGGAAATAGAAATCACACTTAGAAAGATCAAGTCCCAGTGCAACATAATTCATAAGGTATTCTTCGATTGCGGTCTTATGTAGCTCTTTAAGATTAGGATTTCTGGAGTTATATGCTTCAATATCGGCAACTGCTAAATACACTTTAGCACCCAATTTCTGATAAAAATTAATTTGTTTTGCTACCATCATATGCCCAAAATGAAATTTTCCTGATGGCATAAGGCCGGTTATCATTGCAAAAGGTTTATTATTTGTAATGCAATCGATAATCTGACCAAAATCGCGTCCTGCAAAAACTAGACCTCTTCGAAACAATAGTTCATTCAAGAATACCTTCGGTAAATCATTTAAAGGTTTTAGGCCAAACTCTTTAATCAATTTATCATAATCAACATTTCCTTTTACTTCCCACGGCGTGACAGTATACTTCATAACAGTTATAGATATCTAATTCTTTTTAATCTTTTTCTTTATTTAATTGACACAACCTTTCTTTGCAGAAGTTCACTTTTGTTCTTGTACACCCACTCTATAATTAATTTGAGATTTTCTACATCCTCGCGGTTGTATTCGATTAACAAATCTAAATACTCTTTGTCTCCAGAGGCCTTAAAAGATTTCCACAAGCTAATAGGATTGCCATAAAGGTGAGGTGGTCGTTTAAGATTGAGCCTTTTTTCAATGTCTTTTAAGCCTCCAGTTAATCCTAAACTGGCGCATAGTGGCTTAAGGTCAATATGGGCTTTGTTGCTGACAGCAAATTGTTTGGTTAATTTAGGCAAATCAAAAGCCGAACCATTAAAAGTAATAATCAGCTGGTATTGGTCTAATTCTTTTTCTAGCTGCTTCTTAGTTAAGTTTATTCCTTTTACAAAAAAATTAGTATGAAAATAATCGGAAACTCCCACCAGGATGATTGACCCCGCGCTATCAACTTCCACATCCAAGAAGCAGCAGGTTTCGCGGCATTGGGGGTACAGCCTCCACATTTCCTTAGGGGGAAGTTTTCCTACAAAATAATCATAATCTTCATCTTGCAAGGCTCGCGAAGCTTGCAACAATCTTCTGTTGTAGTGTTCCTTGCGCAGGGAAGAGATGCCTTTAATTTGTTTTGCTGCTAAGAATTCCTGCCAATTAGTAATTTTATTCTTCCAAAGATTAAACTCGCCGTTTTCACCGATTTTATCTAGAAATATAAAAGAATTTTTAATCATAAGCTATTTATTTCATAATCTTTACCTTAGTTTTTTCTTAAGATAAATTTACTACTACTGTTTTATGTTTAAGATTAAATTGAGTAATCCTATTTTGTCGTTTTAACTCATCCATCATTTCAATCCAGTTGTGGTTAACCTTTAACTCTGCAACCAATTGTAATAACGTTTTTAATGAAGTGTAATTTTCATAAATCAATTCCCCGCTTCTTTGGGCGACAGTTATCTTCTGTCCCAGAGATTTAATCACATCCTCCTGTTCAATAATTCTCCTGTTGATAGTATTAATCTTCCTTTCAAGCGGGGTAGTTCTTTGAAAAGGATTTAAAGAATCAATGGCTTCATTATAGGTTTTAGTGACAGTAATCGGTTCTGGGCCAGCCAGTTTAAAGGGGGTAATTTGTTCTACGTAGATAAATCCCTGCGGATGCAAGATTTTTCTTAATGCCTCTTTCAGTTCGCTGTAGAGGAGCTGACACTGCATCAAAGTTAAATTTGTAGCTAGCAAGTTTTTATCAACACCAGCCATAGCGCAAATTTCTTCTGCGTAAACTCCGCCTAGATTTAATTCCGTAGCTAAAGTTGTAGCAATATTTTTTTTATCGCTTATTTTAATAATTTTCTCAAATTCAGCTAGTTTTAGTCCCTTCCAATTAACTCCCGGCAATGGGAAAACATAATCTTGTTTTGCTTTAACTACTCGATCTTTCCAAATTTGTGGCTGCAGAACCCCGATAATATTAAAGGCGTGGTTAGTTAAAATAATGTTCCCTTTAGAAAATAATTCTATGATTAAAAAATAGGCCTCTTTTTTTTCTAATTCCAACACCACTATTCTTTGAGCGTCTTTTTGGTAAAGATCTGTTATAACAGCATTATCTAAGTATTTGCGCAGCTGCATGCAAAATCCAGAAGGTCTTAAGGGTGGATTTTTATTGATGGTTAAACAAAGTAACTTGCCGGGAATAATTTTCAAAAATTGCTTGCGTAAGCTAGGTGTATGCAACTGCAGCAATAATTCTTCATTTTGGTGATAAATCTGGGAAATCTTGCCATTTTTTAAAAACTGCAGTTCATTAATAATAGCTGCCAATTCTAATGAGGCTAAAGAGTTCTTTTTCATTGTTGTCTTGAATGTTCTGTTTATTTATATCTATTTTCTCTATTTTCGGCTAAATGGTGCGATTCTACTCTAAATTTTTACTAACTTCGATTGTAGTCAGAATTGTTTAGTTAGTACAATAATACTCCCATTATAATCAAACCATCAAAAATAGCCCCCAGCAAAGAAGAAACAATATGGGCCTAAGTTTTGAAAAATACGTTTTTTGCTGGTGATAATGATGCAATCTATGGCGCTGTTGATGCCTGTTTTCCCGCTCTATTAAGAAAATATTTTGTTAAAGTAAGTGTTAAAATTATATAAACTTCACAAAAAAGGGAAGTCTACTAAATTATTTCCCCATCAAGACTTTTACTGCATTATAATATTTCAGAAAAACCTCTTTATCTTGATGCCCTTGTTTTAATTCTTGGTTAAACAATTCTACTAAGGCATTTATTTTTTCAACAACAGCAGAGTCGCTTTCCTCTAAAAGTTGTTTTAATCTAGTTGGATATTTGTTACTGATATACTGTTTATATCGTTGGATAGGTTGTTTAATGAGCGCTAAATCTTGAGAAAAGGCCACAAGACCTTTAGCAGTAATAATCTTAATTTCTTCATGAGCTGACCAATGGGGATTCCAAGCATTAATATAATCGCCCAACACATTGTTTCTAGTAATGCGAAAATCAGAACGTGTATATTTATTTTCAGACTTATTTGCCATACAGATAAACCTCTAACAAAAATGAGACCGGAGAATTATTTAAATCTGGTCATTTTCTCCAAAAATCTTTGATGATATTCCTCTGCTTGATAAAAAATAGTAGCCTTGATAATTTTAGTCACTACTTTTGATCCTAACTTGTTTTCTATACATTTTTTACTATCATTAGCTTGTTTTTTTTGGTTTTCGTTATGGTAAAAAATAGCTGAAGCGTATTGGTTGATGTTCTTCTCTGTAGGGTTATGCCATTTCCAAAAGTGATTTAATAACTGCTTAAAGGAAATCAATTCATCGTCAAAGATTATTTCTATTGCTTCACTATGCCCCGTATTACCCCCGCAAACTTTTGCGTAAGTTGGATTTTTGGATTTTCCTCCAATATAACCTACAGTAATAGTAATTACTCCGGGTAATTTAGAAAAATAATCTTGTGGTTCCCAGAAACAACCTAAAGCAAAAGTAGCTTTTTGTCTCATCTCTCTATCATCGATTAGATATTAAAAGCGCTCGGAGGGATTTTCGCTCAAATCTCGAACCCTCGAATGATCGCTGTCTTCTAAGCCATAACCATTTCATTGGCTCATCTTAGCGGTTCTGCAGGCGATTGCCTTAGCCGCTTGGCTACGAGCGCCTGAGTGATTCAGATAATCAATACTTTATATAGTTTTCGCGGAGGATAATTTCTTTTGAATTTAACCGGTTTATCTATACTCTTTAAAATGATTATAACCTGTTAAGAATAAAGTTAATTCTTAAGAGAGCGAGGTGATAGTAATGTTAGGTCATTGCAATTATAATAAAATAAAACTGTTGCAAGATTTGAGCAGAATGGCCAATTTTGTGAAACACCATGCCCCAAAGGATGCACAAAAACTAAAATATAATGTTTGCAGCAAGGCCTATTGATATCCTGCGGAAGGGCGTGGGAAGTCTTTCCAAAGTGGGAAAGTTCAAGCAATTTTTTGACTTTTAATCAGTGAGTAAAATATAAAACCCAATATCATTTTTTGGTTTTATTTAGTGATGAAACTGCAGTTGATATAATTTTTTATATATTTGATTGTTTAATAACTCTGGGTGCTTGCCTACTGCTATAATTTTTCCTTGGTCTAAAACAACAATCTGGTCAGCATGTAAGATGGTTGAAAGGCGGTGGGCTATAATTACTTGCGTTGTTTTATGATGCAGTTCCCGAATGGATTCACTGATAGCCTTTTCAGTTTCACTGTCTAAGTGGCTAGTGGACTCATCCATAATTAAAAGGCTTGGTTTTGTCAGCAGCGAACGGGCAATAGCAATGCGCTGTCTTTGTCCTCCAGATAATTTAACACCTCTTTCTCCAATAACTGAATTATATCCATTAGGTGTGTTTAAAATAAATTCGTGAGCATGGGCCAGGCGCGCAGCTTGCTCTATTTGTGCCATGACAACTCCTGCTTTGCCATAAGCTATATTTTCTTTAATGGTTCGATTAAACAAGCTGGTATCTTGTGGAATCCAGGCCATTTGCTGCCGCAGCGAGGCGCGTTTAATATCTCGCAAATCTACTCCATCATAACTAATTACACCGCTGTCAGGATCATAAAACCTTAGCAATAATAAAGCCAAAGTTGATTTTCCTGCGCCGCTTCTGCCTACCAATGCGGTAGTTGTTCCTGCAGGTAGTTGTAGATTGATATTATGCAATGCCGCAGCTTTTTTTTGATACTCAAAAGTTACATCTTTAAATTCAATTTTTCCTTTTAATGGTTCAATAATTTTTGCCTCTTTTCTATCTCTCAAGAGATCTGGTTCGCTAATGATCTCAAACAAATGGGAAGCTTGTTTGGCTTTTCTCCTCACTCTTGTAAATAATTGATTCAGTTGAGCTAACGGCGCAAAAGTCATTTGCTGGTAACTAATGATTAAAATCAACTGGCCGATAGTTATTTTATTGTTAATGACAGCATAAATGCAGTAAGTTAGAATGGCAATTCTTAAAATTACTTCTATCGCGGTTTGAATGAATTCTTGAGTAAACCATAACCGTTCAACTTTGTATTCATGACTGTGATACTTATCCCATCGTCCGGCATAATATTTTGTTTCTAATTCTTCCTTTCCAAAGGCTTTTACCGCTCTCACGTTAGAAACCCCATCATAGAGTGCTCGACTGGCTTTTGTTTCCAACCTGTTTAATTTGCCTTGCGCTTTGGCGATTTTTTGCGAAATAATGAAAGTTACAGCGATATACAACGGAATTGGAAGAAGTAATGCCATTCCAAACCAGGGGAAGGTTAGAAAAGTGTAAATTAGCACAAATAAAAGAGTTATTAATGAAACTAACAAATTATGGCCAAAAAGCTCATATAATAATGCAAAAATCGCTCCGCCGCCTTTATCAATTTTAGTAGCAACTTCTCCGGAATCATGCTTATCATGCCACGCTAAGTGCAGGTTGTAATAATGATTTAACCCCTTGTATCTCCAACAATCTTCTACTTGTGTAGCAATATAAAAGCTAATCTTGGTAGCTCCAAATTTACAAATAAGCCCAACAAAAAGGCAAACTCCATATAAAATCAACGATTTTAAAAAAATGTCCTTACTTTCTCCAGCAATAATAAAGTCGATAATCTGTTGGAAAATTCTAGGGGCAGCAGTTAATAGAATACCAGCAATTGTAGCCAATAGTAATAAGCTAGCAAAAATTAAAGGAAAAGCATGAATCATGCTTCTAAAAGTTATTGACAGAACTCCCATAAACCCAATATCCTTTTCTACACCATAAGGTTCCTTCATAAAGACCTCTTTTTAACGCAAATAACAGCAAAAATAATATTCATTTAATCTTGTTTAATAAGTTATGTTTTTTTTTATTTTTGAATAATTAAACTGATAATTAAAAAAAAGCGGGCCAGGAGGGACTTTCAACAAACTGCGAAATGCAGCTACTATTTGAACCCACGATCTTCAGCTATCTTTCCGCGAGGATAGAAGGCTGACGCCCTATTTACCCTAAGTTTCCAGGCTAGGCTACTGGCCCCTGAACATTAAATAAGTAAACAACTTTTAAATATTTCTCTTGAATCAAACTGTTAGTGGCTGGATTTATTAGTTATGTGGAAGAAACTGCCTTCCCTTCTGGAGCAATCAAAAGAAGCCCAGTTTCTTTCCGTAAGTTATTAAATTATTTATTTGAAGAAGAATTAAATTTATTATACCAATTAAATTACTCTGAGAAGTTAACTATTCCTCAGAATAATCCTGTTTTATTTTATCCTGGTTGCGGGCCAGATATTCTTTATCCATTATTTTTTGTTCAATACTTGCTTCCCTCTGTAAATAAAATTACTTTGGAGTTTGTAGATAAACGTGATTGTTCAGGATTGATTAAATCTATTCTCAAGAACATAGGGGTGCCATTTACCACCCATAAGCAAACTACTACTTTCTATTGGCAAGATATTTTAGTGACTATGAATTTCACTCTTGCAGACGTATTCAGCATGGACCTGCCATTTTTTGATATCTATTTTGAGAGAAAATTAGCAATATTTAAAACGATTCATGATGATTATGAACCAAAAATTATGGTTCAATTAAATCCAAGCGGTATTATCATTAGTGATTCTGGTTTCTTGCAGTTTAATCTAAAAACCATTTCAGTGCCGACGGAGTTAAGTGTTTATAAACAAATGACTATAGGAAAGAAAGTTACTTAATAATAATTTTTTCTATTATTACATCAGTTAAAGGTTTATCTTGTTCATCGGTATCAACAGCCGCGATTTTGTCTATGATGCCTATGCCTTTAACGACTTTACCAAACACAGGGTGTTGGCTGCTCAGTGGCGGTTTATCGAAATCTAAGTAAGTATTGTCTTGCAAATTGATAAAAAACTGGCTGCCGCCAGTGTTTGGGCCATGGTTAGCCATGGCTATTGTTCCACGAAGGTTGGATAAACCAGCTACAAATTCATCCTTGATCTCATAACCTGGCCCGCCAGTTCCCCACAAGAATTTCTTAGACGGTTCTTTAGAGAGCGGATCTCCTCCTTGGATCATGAACCCTTTTGGTGGCACTTGGTTCGGGCCGATCACCCTGTGAAAGCGGGTACTATCATAAAATCCACGTTTGGCTAAATCGATAAAATTGTTGGTAGTTATCGGCATTTGTTCGCTAAATAATTCAATTTCAATAGTTCCAAGGTTGGTTTGTAAAATTGCTGTTTTCAAGTTTGAACCTCCGCAGGAGACAAGAAATAAACTTAAGATTAAAACCATTAAGAGTTTAATTCTCATCTTTGGCTTAACAATGATTAACTATTTAAAATATTTTCTGTGACAGTTCGTAGCCAAGAGCATAACAAAGAGAGAAAATAACCTCATTGTAAGTAGTAATAGTAGCTAACTCCACAGATCTCAAAGCTAGCCGGGAGGCCCATTTCCAATCTTCGACCATTTGATCAGAAAGATTTAGATCCAATTCTTTAAAAGTGCCAGAGATAGCTTTACAACCGCTGTAAACCAAGCCAGAAAAAGGAATAAATACTTTTGGATCAAAAAACTGTTTTGGTATAAAACCAGGTTTCTGGATAATAGTTTCTAGTGATGTTGACATTTTAGGTTAAAAATCAGTTATTGGTTATTTAAAACTTTCTTTAAGGTAGCCAGGTCTTTGGATTCTTAAGTTTGTCTGGAAGGTACTTTTCAATTACAAAATTAAGACCCCAGGCAGCTAAGGCTTGCTGTTCGGCACGCGCTTTCATCTGTATTTGTTTGGTAGCAGCTTTTTGCCATTCTTTATAGTGAAGAACAAACGGATCGTTCTTCAGGGCATCCTTAGCTCGTTTTACATCAACATCTTTCAGAGGATGCGTTGGAAGTTTATAGTCTTCAATATCCTGTGGGGTAATTCCAATATATTGTGCTTTTGGTACACAGAAAAACTCATTTATATGAGCTGCATTTCCTGAACCAACTTTAAGAGTCCGATGAATGTTAAAATAACCATAAAAATCTCCATCACAAAAGACATATACCGGCAGTTTTTGTTCATCGCTTAATTTCCGGATAAACCTACGGCAGGCTCGCGAGGGAACGCCACCCATAGAAACCAAAATGCAATTAGCTGTCTTCCAATAACCATGGCGGTTCAATCGTTCAAACATACCTTTTGTTTCAATAGCTAAGATAAACTTGGCTTTGGTTTCGAAGCGCAATTCTTCTACTGAGGTAGGAATGGAATAAGCTCCTGAACCAAATTTGGTGCAATCAATCTTGATAGCCTTGCCAGTTTCGTCTTTATCATGAACAATTAATGATCCTGCCACATCCCCGCCGTGTTCATCTGCAATAAAGCCGATCTGTTCACGATTAACGCTAAGGGAAGCTTCAATGTCGTCCATTACAGCATCTGATTCCGGTTGTTCTCTGAATCTAGCTTCACCCCAGTTTTTACTGACATAATAAGCTTCCCTCTTGGTGGCAATATCCTCGGTTTCTACCAACTGTTTAGACAAGCTCATCATTTTCAAGGTTTGGGCAAACGTCCTGATTGTGGCGGCAGTTAAAGTTCTAGTCTTCACTTTGTCTAACAGTTTAAAGAATCCTTCTTTCTCATCATAAGAAACATTGCTTAAGGCCCGGATGGGCATGGCTAGCTGCGGCTGTTTCTTTAACTTGATACTTTCATATACTTCCTGAGCCAAATGCTTAATTTTATTAACTATCGAGTTTGTGGGGACCATCTTGTAAATTTTTAAAATTCTTCTCCTAATTTAGTTTGCTTTTCTTGGCCTTCTTCATCTTCCGATTCTTCCTTGCCGATCTCAGCCAATTCTGGATCATAATCGGGATTATCTACGCCTAGCTGTTCTAGTTCTCCTCTTACGTGTTCCAGAACTTCAGCCAGATTATCTTCCACTTCTTTTTGTTTTGTTTCGTTAAGTCCTAGTAATTCTTTTAAGGCTTCTGCTACATAGGGGATATATTTTTCAATATAACTTCTTTTTTTGGATTCCTCGCCTAATCTCTTTTTCTTATTAACATAAGAAGCCAGTTTCCTGCCTACTTCCTGTAGTGCTAGCTTGATCTCTTTAATTATTTCTGGATAATGGGCCAAGGCTTCCTTGGATTCAGAAGTGAAAGGAACCCACACAGAGGTCATGTGCACTACAATAGTACATGGGCCTAAAGGCAGGGATCCTTTGCTTTGTTGTATTCCATACGATTTCCAAGAGGTGTTTTGAATGGCATTAGTAATTGCGCAAGCTCCTTGTTGGTATTGCAGCGGCACACGGTTGGCGAACCTCATAATCCGGACTGTTGATTCAGCTTCTTGTTCACCACCGTAAGCCAAAGCGCATTCTATGATAAAAGGGTTGCCTCGATATACTGCTGGTGGCCTGGTAGTTGCAACGTAGAGTTCAGCATTGATCTCTTTTCTAAGGCCTTTTTCTAATTGTGCTTCTCCTATCGGTGAAATGCAGTCCGTGGGCGGAGCAATAATTTTCGTTTTATTGATGCCTTTGTGCAGGTTTTCTGCCACCTCTCGGGTTATGGAATTAGGTTTAGTAGTTGGCAACAGGGCCGAATTTTGGCAAATTTCCTTGGCTGTGCCCGAACCAACCCTGACAAATTCAGTGGTTAGAAATTGTTGCAGTGTTTTAGCGATGGTTGTTTCCAGCATGCGAATCAGCCGGCCTAGTTCTACTCCATATGGATGCGGCTTGATTTCTTTTGGTTCAGGCGGCAGTTCTTCTACCGCGCGAGGGAAGATGATCTGATTAGCCGTTGGATCGGTGTAAATTATAGTAGCATGGGGGTTAACGATAGCCGTTTGTTTCAAATATTCGTCTACCGACTGCCGGCCTTTCTGGTAACTGGCTTCCAAGTCAATTTCAACTCTGGTGCCATGTTCTTTATCATTCCAAGGCTGTTCTTTATCTTCCAAAATTTCAGGTTTATTGGTAGCAGTATCAATCTTTAATTTCATTAAAATAGCTGGTTTATTTTTCTCAGTTTTAGAAATAATTGTGGCAGGTTTACCAGTAGTTAATTGGGAATACAATACCGCTGCGGAAATGCCTATCCCTTGTTGTCCTCTGGTAGCCGATAGTTTATGAAACTTAGATCCATACAACAGCTTAGCAAAGATATTAGGGATTTGTTTTCGGATTATCCCCGGACCATTGTCTTCCATCACCACCCTAAACCTAGTTTCAGAAAGCTGGATTAATTCTACATTTACTTCTGGCAGGATTCTGGCTTCCTCACAGGCATCGAGAGCGTTATCCACGCCCTCCTTGACAGCAGTTAGCAACGCCTTTCTTTGGTTGTCAAATCCTAACAAGTGCCTATTTTTTTCAAAGAACTCGGCAATGGAAATCTCTCGCTGCTTTTTAGCCAATTCTTCTGCAGTTTTCTGGACCACAACTAGAAATCAGTAAGATGGTTTTTAAAATTTTCTAAAATCTAGGTTAACAATTCTGATAGTTCCAATTATTGTTAATATCCCAGATTCTTGCCGGTAGTCTGGCGTCGATAGGTGTTCCCAATCTACAGCCCTTATTATTTCTAGCACCGGCGGTTACAAAGTTTATTGCAGAAATGCCATATCTAAAATTAGAAATAGTGTTATCCTCAATTTCGGCATCAATAATACCAAGATTTCTGCTACCCCCGCTTAAATGAATTCCTTCAAAACGGCTGGCGCGAGGATTTAACGGTGGAATTAACAATTTTTCCCGTTCAATGATATTATTTTTTATTCTAACTTTATTAGGTGTAGTTGCAGTAATTACTATTCCATCAGAATGCACATAGAACTTATTGTCTTTTATAATGACTTCTTTTAAATTGAATCCTGCATAGCGATGATAAAGATATAGAGCACGATTACCTTGTGTTACTATATTGTTGTTTAATTCTATCTCTTGACCATTAAAGAAGATATTAACAGCATCAGCATTACCAACAAAAGTAATCCCTTCCACAGTCAGTTTATTAAGACCCGGGGTAACGCGATTAGCTGCACTTGAAACGGCCGTGTCAAAACCATTTATCTGTCCATTCTTAATGAGTATGTCTCCATTTGGTTTATTGGTATCGCCAGGAACATCAATAGCATAAATCAGACTGTAAATTCCCCGCAGAGCATTTGACCCGGCGGTATTAACAATAGAGTAACCATTCAAATCAAGTATTACGGAGCTGGTGGCAGTTTGAATTACTTTTCCTTCCGCCCTTCCACGACTTACAGGAAAATAACGTGTATCTGAACCATCAACTATAATATCTTCCTTCAAACAATACTCTGCTGGTTCAGTAATAACATAAGGCAAATTTAGTGCTAAGGCCTGATCTATATCTTTTTGAGAAATTTCAATGCTTCCAGCTGGACAAGGCAGCGGCAATTTTATGGTAGAAGCTTGGCCTGAAGGTCCAGCTGCAAAAGATTTTCCAGTAAAGTTTTGATTACTGACCATAATTAGTAGAACAATAAAACTTATACTGATAAAGATGGCCACAAAAGGGGCTTGGCTCAAGTTCTTGGACATCATTACTTTGAACTGTTTCAAAGTATAAAAAATTAACTAAATAACATCTGTTTTTTCTTTCGTTCTAAAAAGGCAAATACAGTTTTGTGCATGGAACCAGACAATAACATGGCTACTGCTTCTCTGGATGCGGCAACTTGTTGAACTTCTCCTATAATCCCTATAGTTTTTCCATAAACAGAAATGTGAGTATCTGTCAGTCTCTCTAGTTCTTCTCGTGACTTTCCGGCTTTGCCAATAACCCTGCCTTTCAACCGCTCTTGAGTGTTTTTGCTTTTCCCAGCCACACCCCTAAGGTCAATAATTTCCAAAACATAGTCTGTTTTAAGCAGCAGTTGAGCTATCTTGGGATTAAATCCGCGAGCAATGGCTTGCACGATATCTCTAGCAGTGTAAAGCAACAAAGCATCATTGCCAGTAATGGTTACATCCCCTTCTGCAGATACATCAATTTTGCTTTTGGTATTGTTTTCTAACTCTTTCTTAGTTTCTCCTTCCGTTCCAATCAATACCGCAATTCGTTCTAATGGTATCTTTAGTTCATAAGAGTACTCTTCCATTAAACTGCTGATTCTCAGCTATTTTTAAAAACTTATCTTAAATTTTATCCGTTCACAGGCAATAATTTCAATTTTAACTACCACTAGGGTAAAGAAATACTTATAATCCTTTTATTTTTAATAAGGGATATGATCGATATACTGTCTTTAATAACTGTGTTGATCTTGATTGCCTTATCTTTCTCTCTGGGAAAAATCATCTCTTTTGCCTTGAAATCGCTATACTATCTACTAATTGCAGCACTAATTTTAGTATTTGTATTCGATATCTCTTTCAATGAGTTGCTAAAAATAACCCGCGAAATTTTATTATGGGTCTTTTAGATGTTATTAAGTTAGGTTTTTCAGGTTACATTAACCAGTGAAGCCGTAAAAAAGCTTATAAAGTACTATCGTTCGCATTTTATGATGGTTTCTACCCTCTGGACAGAGAAATATCGGCCAACTAACTTTAGTGAGATTCAAGGACAGAAAGATATTGTTGAGAAAATCAAAGCCTTTGTTGAATCCAAAAACATGCCTCACTTATTATTTTCCGGGCCCGCCGGCGTAGGCAAAACCACATTATCACTAACGATAGCTAAACAATTGTTTGGCGAAAATTGGCGCCAAAATACATTAGAATTAAACGCTTCTGATGAACGGGGCATAGATATTATTAGGGTTAAAGTAAAAGATTTTGCACGCACTAAAGCCATAGGTAATGTGCCATTTAAACTAATTTATCTTGATGAAAGTGACGCTTTAACTAAAGATGCGCAGCAAGCTCTGCGCAGAACAATGGAAAATTATACCAGAACTTGCCGGTTTATTCTCAGTTGCAACTACTCTTCCAAAATTATTGACCCCATTCAAAGCCGCTGTGCTGTGTTTCGTTTCAAACTACTATCTAAGGAGGAAATATTTGAGATAATAGATAAAATCGCTATTAATGAATTTAAAGGGAACCAACAACTAGTTTCATCGGAAGTTAAGGAAGCATTATATGAGGTTTGTGAAGGTGACGGCCGCAGGCTAACTAATATCCTGCAGAGTTGTTTGGCAGTTAAAGTTCCGGGAGAACAGTTAACTTCGGAGGACATTTATTCTATGGCTTCTGTAGCCAAGCCCAAGGAAGTGAAAGAAGTACTGTCTACAGCCGTTGCTGGCAACTTTTTAGAGTCCAGGAAAAAATTGCTGGCCTTGATGTTGGATTATGGTTTGTCGGGGTTAGACCTTATCAGGCAAATTCAAAAAGAAATATGGAATCTTAGTTTGGATGATAAACTGAAGGTAACTTTGATTGACAAATGCGGCGAGATAGAGTTTAGAATGACCGAGGGCGCTGATGAATATATTCAACTTGAAAGCTTATTAGCTTATGTTGTTCTGGTAAGCAACAAATAAAACAACTGACTTTACTTTACTGATTCTTTTATCCTTAGTTTCTCTTGAACAATTTCACGGTAGCGGTAACTTAAGGTTAAAATAATTTGTTTAGTGGATATTTGCTCTGTAGGCAGGGCTTCTTTAAGGCGACAAACAACCTCAGCTGTTCCGTCAATCAGCCTAGCTTCATTTACTTTTCCTCCAGATTTACATTCCCATCCAGCATCATCCAAAGAATAACTTAATCGGTCAGTTACAGTAAAATCACTTCCTAAAACAGTGACCTTTCCACCACCCACATTCTTAAGCTTGAATTTAACTGCGGCAATGCCACGGCCAGCAGTGTCTTCTTCTACAGATTCAACGATTATCGGCGCTCCGGAAACAGAAAACTCCTTTTTTTCTTGCACCGCGCAAACTCGTTTATCCGCTAGGTCATATTTAAGGCACACTTCAGGCACAATAATAAACGTTTTGTAGTTATATTCGATGTTAGCAAACCAATTTCTTTCAGTAATTCCTTTTACAGGCGTGACATATTTGGCTTCATCAGCAAAGGTGATAGTTTCTTCCCCGCCTTGTTTAACTAACTCCGAAATTTTATCAATCACATCTTGGTTATTTTTCTTCCAGCTAGCAATGTTGTTAAATTCACTTTGGGAAGGGCCTTGCAATTCAACGGTAACTTCATTAGGTTGCAATTCATACTCTCCTTTATTATTGATAGTTATTTCAATGGGAAAGGTTTCGGTGTCAAAAATGCTGTACACACCGTCTTCCTCCACGCCGAAAGGCTCAAATGTAGCTACGATGCCCTGAGTGCCACCCAAAAAGGCGCTGACACTCTGCTGCTTCTTCTGCGTCTGCTGGCAGCTGGTTAATAATAACAAAACAGTTAGTAGAAATAACGGTAACCACACCTTTGATTTTATCATCCAATCGACCTTTTAATTTTGTAACTAGTTAAGAAATAATTCCTTGTGCTATTTAAAGTTTACTGCGGCGTCTTAATTATTCTTACTGGTTTGGAAATAGATTGCAGATAATTATAACTTAAATCTACTAACAATGGCGTTTCGTAAGCGCTAGTCCCGGGAAGGTCAAAGCTGCAGATAATCTTTCCACGCCCATTGCTTAACCTTACTAAACCATCGCGAGGATTGCAGGCCCCACTGCCATCAGCCAACTTAATAGAATAAGCCACCTTGTCGAAATCTTGACGATCAATGGCAGTTTCAGCGCAGCCGATGAGATTAGAATAAGGACTTAAAACGGTACCACCACCTAAATTAGATACAGTAATATCTACTATGGCTCTGTTGCCAACCATATCTATGTTAACGTTGCTTACCCCGACCGGACCGCCTTGGCCGCCACTTACGGCTACGCTTCTTTTGTAATTGCAGGCTTTTTGTGAGGGAGAAACTTGGTAGAGTAATGGATCGATACACACCTGTGGGCTGGCTGTAGTTTGATAATGATAACAAGCTACAAAATTCAAGTTAGGCTGGTAATCATAAATACCAAAGGGTAAAGCAATGTTGGGCGCTCTGAATTCGATCTGGTTTAAACTACCATCTAGATTATAAACAGTTTTGCCTTCCAATAACTCCAAATTTTCTGCACAAGAACGTGGCGTCTCCAAGCCTCCTCGCACGATATTTGGATCAAAACCGGTAACCTGTAGGAAACATTCTTCTGGCTGAAGAGGATAGTTGCCGACATTTTTAACCTCCAATAAAGCAATTAGCTCATTTTGGTCATAGATTGTCGCGGGAGGATAGTTTTGCACTAAACTTAAGCCCAACCCCTGTGTTCCAATTTTAACTTGCTGCAAGGCGGCAGAAGTATCTTGTGGGTTGGAACCTCCAGGAATTCTTTGACATGATACCAGAAACACAAAAAGTAAAACTATAGCCAATAAGGTAGCTCTTTTTCTAATAAACATTATATCATAGATTAATCAAAAATTGTATATAAGTCTTTTGGTTAAGCGATAGGTTTAGGATTGCTTCGTAAGCCATTTTTCTAAAAAATCATTCAGTGATTTTACATTCGCAATAATTATAAAATAACATTCATTTCACGGGGTTATGGAAGAAGGAAAAAATAAAGTAATTCATTTCAAAAAAAATTGTATCAGTTGTGGAGCTTGCGCTGCTATTAATCCGGAGTTTTGGGAAATGGATCCGGAAGGTCTGGCTCAGTTAAAGGGTGCGGAAAACAAAGGAGACCACTGGGAACTGGAAGTTGATACGGAAGCAGCTAAAGTTTCCAATCAAGAAGCTGCCGATGTGTGTCCAGTAAATATTATTCATGTGAAAAAGAAAGAATAAATTAAATTTTTTACTTCTTAATTAAGTGTTCTTTTTTTAGTTCATTAGAGAAAGCAGAATAATGATGGTGCAGTTTTTCCGCCATTCGATTATGATCCCGGATTAATCTTTCCATCACCAAAGAAATTCTTAAATGTTTAATTTTATGTTTTTGTCTCTTTTCCTCTGTTCTAGCCATGGAATGTTTATGAATCTGCTTTTCAGCACTTCCGCTAAGCTTTTTCAATCGTCGGTTAATATTTAGTAATTCCTTGGAATAAATGTAAAGATAGGTTGCTTCCTGGCTTAAGGTCATAATAATAACAAATAAATGATGTATTTAAAGATTCTTAGCCTAAAGCTTTTTGGTTATCACCGGTAAGGAGAAGTAAAAGAGGTTATGGACATAGTGGGTAATACTAACTGGCGCAAATTTTCTCGTCTGCCTTTTGCTCCTGCCCACCAAAATAAAGTAGTAATTAAAGCGCCATTTGGTTGGCCAGAAGCATCCTGCAAAGCTGGAATGTGTCCCAATAATAAGAGAGTTTCTCTTTCTAGGCGAAGGTATTCCGCAGGAGTTAACGCATTAACTATTTTTTTCCCTCTGGTTTTTCCGCCGCGCCGCGAAGCGCCACTGTAAAATTTACGGTCAATTTCTATCTCCGCTAATCCCGCGATTTGTCTGATGTTATGGATGTCCAGCGTCATTAGTTGAGTGCCTCCCAAGCACAAATACCAGAATGAGGCGGTTTTGTGCGCTAGCCACTTAACTTCTTTCACTAATTTCCCTCTGGTTTCTGCCGGGTTAGCAAAGTAATCTTGCACTAGTTGACCTATTCCTCCACTGTAGTTTGCTGCAAAATTAATAGCAGGACTAAACCTATCTTCGGGAAAACGCGATGAGGGCTGAGCCAAAGAATACACCAGCCCTTCTTGTTCTAATTGTTCCGGAGAGGTAGTTCGTAGCCGAGTTAAAAGGTCTACAGCTCTCTCGTAAACCATCGATTGGCTGGCAATGGCAAAAATTAAAGCCTTAACTACATTTTGTTCGCTGAGGTCTGGTGCGCAATGAGACCGTAGTACTTGTTTAGCCTCCGGCAACAGATTAGAATTGGAAATTGGTTCTTCAAGAAAATAAAGTTGAGTTGTTCCATTAGTGCCTTTGATAGAAAAATAATGCCCTAATCCCACTGCTAAAATTTTGAATAATGGATTTTAATAGATTGTTGTAATCCTATCTCTATTTCTTGACAATGATTAAACAGTGGTCTTTTTCGAATGGTTCAAGTATTTTATAGTCAATAACTGTAAATTCTTGTTCCAGTTTCTTTCTGATTTCAATAAAAATATCTTTGGACCTTTTTTTAATATTGATGCTTTTAGCCTTTACCGCCAGTAATCCATAACCGCCAGGTTTTAAAAATAATTTACAATTTCTGATAAAAATATCTTCCTGGTTGCGTTGAGCCACATCCTGATATAAAATATCTGTCTGTGATACGCGCGTAAGATATGTTTCTGGATGGTTAGCGTCAGCTAGAATAGGTACAATATTAGGGCGTTCTGCAGCCAAAAACACTAAATCGCGCATCACTCTGGGTGCAGGGTCAATGCCGAAAATTAAACCCTCTTTGCCAATAATATCAGAAATAAACGAAGCAGTGTATCCGTGAGAAATTCCCAAGTAAAGGACTACATCATTTTTTCTTATTCCCACATTAGTGCAGCCTTTTATGATCATGGCGGCTAGCTTGCTTCTGCGTGGATCAAATTCTCGATATTCAGCACTATCTTCAGTTATAATTTTTTCCTCAAAATGGACTTTTCCTGGAAAACAACTTTTAGTAAAAATGCGCTTGCTGTCTTTATCTTGGTATATTTCAAAGATTTGGTGTGGTCTAAGTTGGTTAGGCATTTTGTTTTCTTAATTCTTCCATCGTTAAGTTGGTAGTTTGTTTCATAGTATACCCTAATTTTAGTACGAGTTCTTCTACTTCTTTTTCTGTTGGCGCTCCAATTCCTAGTAATTTCTTTCTAACATCTTGAGGATTAATATCTAAGATTTTAAGTTCTATCTCTTTCATCTTAAAGCCTCTTCTAACTCCTGGCGATATTGTTTAGCCTTAAGTTCGCCTTTAAAGTAATCTAATCTAGCGCACAAGGATAATTTGTCAGCTAGCATGCGCGCAGCTTTGCCTTTTTTGCTTCTATTTACACCTTGTACTAGTGGGTGGTTAATAATGATACCATGCTTAGGCGAACGGGATCCAGTTTTAATGTGCCTAAATAAGGCCTTTTCAGCTCCTAGTAATTGCACAGTAGAAGCTGGCAGCAGGGCTAATTGTTTCAAACCATTAGCTAAGTCAATAAGTTTGGCTCCGATGGTTGCTCCAGCCAACTCTAACAAATTTGGACAATGATTTTGCATGATATTTTTGAGGTATGTTTCATGAGATTTTCTTAACTCGTAAATGTTGATTATCTGTTGGCACAATAATTTCATTTGTTCTAAATGGGCCGGTAGCAAATCTGCACCCATTGTCTCAGAAAGGTTAAATTTCTTTAAAAGAGCAGTTTTAGTTTGTTTAGTCAACTCTAAGAATTGTTCGTGATCTGTAACTAATTCTGATAGTTCTGGCAGGTATAATGAGTACCACTCCCTCAGCCTCTTAATTAACAAATTAGAAACTTTATCTAGTTCTCCGATGTTACAAATAGTTTGCATTAATAGTTGATCCTCATTTACAGCATTTTTGATGGCTTCTCTAGTTAATTTGAGGTTTTCCTGATAAAATTTGGCGAAGTACTTTTTGTCTTTAAAACTGGACAAAATGGCCGGAATTTTTTCTGGCGGCAGCGGCAAAGCAGAAGAATCGTCTTTTACTGAGATGATATTTAATTTTTCATCAAAGAGGAACTTTCCAAGAATGTTAACAAACTTGTATCTCATGGCAATGCTTAATTTTAGTTAAACCCGAATCTAGCAGGTTAGTTATTTTATATTGCTTTAATCTTAATTATTTATATGTTTATCTGGTAGATTTTGTAAGTTATGTTATAACTTTTAAGTTAAATAAAACAATTATAAACTTGTTGTTAGTATTAACTTTGTTTATGGAAGAAGAACCACCCCCTTGCAGTTATTGTGGGGTCGCTCTGCCTCGGCAAAGCTGGGTTTCAGTGTGGTATGACGATTTTCGTTACGAGTCTGTGCGATGTGTCTGCGGCCACGATAATTGGCAGCCGGCAATAGACGGCTCGGGGCATGAAACACTAATTAGCGGTTTAGAATCAGCAGTAAGGATAGTCTGTGACGTTAACTGCAATAAATAAGAAAACATGTTTTTGTTTTAATTCATTTTTTTAGAAATCTTTATAAATAACATTCTTACCCAGGTGTAGACGAGATGTAAACTGACCGATTTATCGGTTAAATACATTTTGTGGTAAAAGCCTGATAAGGTTGACATCAAATTTTCTTGATGTATACCCGCCATAGGCAGTTTATCAAAGAAAATGTGTGCGCTTGGTTAGCTGTTCGTAGAATAATTAAGCGCTGTATTTATTAAATGCCAAAAGTAAGCCATCCCAGAAGAGGAAGTATGCAATTTTGGCCTCGGAAGAGGTCTAAGCATTCACTAGTTAGGGTGCGCTCTTGGGCTTCTGAATCAAAAGTTAAATTATTAGGCTTTATTGGTTACAAAGCAGGCATGACTCACTTGCAAATAGTTGACAACCGGCCAAAATCTCTTACTAAGGGAGAAGAAATTTTCTGTCCAGTGACAATAATAGAGTGCCCACCGCTGCGGGTGGCTGGCGTTGCTTTCTATAAAAATACTAGTTACGGTGTAAAAAAAATAAATGTTGTTCTTGGAACTAATTTAGGCAAAGAACTGGGTAGAAAGATACCCTTAGCTAAAAAATCAAAGCCACTTGAAGCAGGCTTTGAGTTTGACGACATTCGGTTGGTAGTTTATTCTGCTCCGGAAAAAACAGGGATTGGCACAAAAAAACCGAAGATGATCGAAATAGCGTTAGGCGGCAATAAAGAAGATAAATTAAATTATGCTAAATCCCTGTTAGGTAAAGAAGTTCCCATTTCCTCTGTTTTTGATCCAGGAATGTCCGTAGATGTGCACGGCGTGGGCAAGGGCAAAGGTTGGCAAGGTACAGTTAAACGGTTTGGTGTGCCCATAAGGCAACACAAGGCCGAAAAAACTAAACGGGGAATAGCTACTTTGGGCTCATGGACGCCTAAACGAGTAGAGTTTACTGTAGCTCAGGCCGGAAAGATGGGTTATCATTTAAGAACAGAATACAATAAGCAGATTATTAGCCTTGGTGAGGATGGCAAGAAGATCAATCCTAACGGGGGCATTACCCACTATGGTTTAATAAAAAGTCATTATTTATTGTTAAAAGGTTCAGTTATTGGCCCCCAAAAACGGGCAGTGCTGTTGACTTCTGCGATTAGAGTTAACTCTAAAATACCTAAATCTGCGCCAGAGGTGCGCTATATATCTTTGAGTAATTAATATGAAACTACCAATACGAAATATCGAATCTAAGAAGATAGGCGAGCAACAATTACCTAAACAATTTTCCGAAGCTTATCGTCCAGATTTAATTAAACGCGCAGTTCAAGCTTTACAGAGCGCCTCTAGGCAACCCTATGGGGGACATCCAGGCGCAGGTATGCGTTCTTCTTCTAAAACTAGCAAACGGCGCCGCAAATATAGGGGGACTTACGGATTCGGCATTAGCCGTGTGCGGCGTAAGATTTTATCTCGCCGCGGAACAAGATTTTCGTGGGTAGGAGCATTTACTGCGCAAACCGTTGGCGGTAGGAGAGCGCATCCTCCCAAAGCAGAACGAATTTGGGCAAGAAAAATTAACAAAAAAGAAGCTTCTAAGGCCATCAGATCAGCAGTATCGGCAGTTGTGAGTAGGGCTATTGTAAAAAATAGGGGGCATTATCTTCCCGAAGATTATCCCTTTATTATTGATAATGATTTTGAATCTCTGGCCAAAACCAGTCAAGTTAAAAGAATATTAATATTATTGGGTTTTGGCGAGGAATTAGAACGGTCATTAATTAAAAAAGTGCGGGCAGGCTTAGGAAAATTACGTGGAAGAAGATATCAACGGAAAAAAGGTTTGTTAATTGTGGTGGGTGATGACAACTGTGCTGTGATTCGTGCGGCAGCTAATATTGCCGGGATAGATGTTGTTTCAGCTAAATCATTAAATATAGAATTGTTAGCTCCTGGAACTATGCCCGGCCGCATTACTTTATGGACAAAGAACGCCATCGAAACTATGGACAAAGAGAAATTATTTGTATGAATTATAAAAAATGACTTCGAAAAAATCAAAATCATCTAAATCAACAGCATCAGAAGTTAAGGCTAAGGTTTCTGCTAGTTTTGATCCTTACCAAATTATTAAATTTCCTTTATCTACTGAAAAAAACATCCGTAAAATAGAGTTTGCCAATACCCTAGTTTTTGTGGTCGATAGGCAAGCTAGCAAGCCGGATATCAAGAGAGCGGTGCAAGAAATGTTTAAAGTAACAGTAACAAAGGTTAACCTGCAAAATTCCTTTGACGGGCAAAAAAAGGCTTATGTTAAGTTAAGCGCTGATAAATCAGCTTCTGATGTAAGCGCGGATCTGGGGTTAATATAAATGGGTAAGCAACTAATACAACAAAGACGAGGGCGCGGTTCGCTTACTTATAAGACTCCCAAATTTAGATTTAAAGGGCCATCTAAACATCCCGCCCAAGCCGGTTTGATAGTCGATCTTATTCATTGTCCAGCGCATACTGCTCCCTTAATGGAGGTAGCTTATTTTAATAGTGGAATTAAAGCCAGAACTGTTGCTCCGGAAGGTATTGCTGTTGGTGATCAAATTAATGTTGGTTCTGAAGCAGAAATCAGGCCAGGAAACGTTTTATCTTTAAAACATATTCCGGAAGGAACCTTAATTCACAATATTGAGTTGCGGCCAGGAGATGGAGGAAAATTAGTTAGAACTTCCGGTTCTTCGGCTCGTGTCATTGCTAAGTCGGAAACCGCCATCAGAGTATTGTTGCCTTCACGAAAGGAAAAATTATTATTGCCTGATTGCCGAGCTTCGGTGGGAATTTTGGCTGGCTCTGGCCGAAAGGACAAACCTTTCTTGAAAGCCGGAGCTAGATACTATAAAATGAAAGCGCGCAATAAAGTTTATCCAAGGGTGTGCGGTATTTCCATGAATGCAGTTAACCACCCCTTTGGTGGCTCATGTTCGCATATCAAAGGTAGGCCAACGTTATCACCGAGAAGCGCGCCGCCAGGGCGTAAAGTAGGGAAAATTGCGCCGCGCAGGACAGGCAGGAAGAAATAAAATGTCATTGATACATAAATTAGGATTTGTTGCAGCCGCTACGGTGTGGGCATATGCTGGAGTGCTGGAAGCTAGAAGAAGGGATACTGAAAATAATCTTAGCTCAATGTTTTATCCAGTGCAAGTAGCTAAAGGTATTTCCAGTAATTATACTTGTGATAGCTATTTTGATAGTAACCTTAGATTAAGGTATAATGGTAATATCCAGAGAATAGACACTTTAATAAGTAGAGATAGTCAGGGTAATGAGGTTCCCGTAGGAACTGTTTATTTAACTTTTTCCTGTCGGCGAGGCCTTGTTGGCACTAGTAATGGTGTGGCTTATTTCAAAAATAAATTATTCCACCCAACACCGGGCGTGAGTGCTTCTTCAGTTAGTGATGGTGATGAAACAAACTCAAGACGAAGTGAAATTAAATTTAGGTAAAATAAAATGGCAAAAGAATTTAAATGGCAGGGAAGAAGCGAAGAAGAAGTTAAAACTTTGAGCTTGGATATATTTGCTAATCTGGTTTCAGCACGCATGAGGCGTTCGATCAAACGCGGCTTTACGGAAGCCCAGAAAAGATTGTTAAAACGGGTTGAAGCGGGGGATAAGAATATCAAAACTCATTGCCGGGACATGGTGATTATTCCTAAAATGATAGGGATGACTCTCGGTGTTTACAATGGCAAGGAGTTTCAGCGCGTGGAAATCACTTCAGAGATGTTAGGCCATTATTTAGGAGAATTTGCTTTAACTAGGAAAGTTGTAACACACAGTGCCGCGGGTATTGGCGCCACCAGATCCAGTAAAGCTGTATCGGCTAGATAAAAATGAAAATTACACCTATAGTTGAAAAAGGACATTTGGCTAAGGCCAAATCGCTAGATGTAACCATGTCATTTAAGCATAGTGTAGAAATAAGCAAAGCTATTCGCTATAAAAGCACAGCCGCAGCCAGGAAAATCTTAGAGAATGTTGTAACCTTGCGAAGGGCTATTCCTTTCAAAACATATAAACAGAATGTGGCTCATAAAAGAACCATGGCTGCTGGAAGGTATCCAGAAAAAGCCGCCCGGCAATTTTTAAAATTAATTCACTCTGTTGAGGCTAATGCTCAAGCCCAAGGCTTGAACACAGCACGGTTAAAAATTACTAAACTTATGGCTAATTTAGCTTCAATACCCTTTACCGGTGGCAGGTTTCGCCATGCTACCAAGCGAACGAACTTGGAGATTGAAGTAAGTGAAATTGCGGGTAAAGATTCAACAAAAATATCTAAAGCTAGCTCCAAAACAGCTAACAGAAACGAATCTCATTCCTCTGAAAAAGCTAAAACAAACCCGGTCAAAGTTAATGATCATAAACCTATGTCTAGTAATCACGCTGGAGACTATTCAAAATGATTGAACGAGAATTTATTCAACAAAAAACTAAAGAGTATTATATTCGAAAAGAAGTAGAACGCACCCTTAAAGGAGCCGGTATTTCTCAAGTCACTCTTAAAAAAATACCTTTGGGAGAGAAAGTCATCATTCATGCTAATCGACCCAGTTTAATTGTTGGTTCAAAAGGTTCCAACATCAGGGATTTAACTCAAAAATTAAAGAAAATTTTTAATTTGGAAAACCCGCAGATTGAAATTGTAGAAGTTAAAAACGTTTTTCTTGATGCGGCTATTGTAGCTGAAAAAATTGCCAGCTCGCTAGAAAAGTTTGGTTCGGCTAGGTTCAAAAGCATTGGCCACAAAATTATGGAAAATGTTCTTAATTCTGGAGCTCTGGGAATAGAATTAGTAATTTCCGGAAAAATTCCTGGCGCTAGGGCTAAGAGTTGGCGGTTTTACCAAGGATATTTAAAAAAATGCGGAGATATTGCTATTTATGGTGTAAGGAGTGCTAAAGCTAGTGCTTTGCTTAAGAGCGGGATAATAGGCATAAAAGTATCAATCATGCCACCTGATTTAGTGTTGCCTGACACGGTAACAATTTTGGATCAACCGATAACCATAACCCAAGAGGCCGTCGTTCCTTCCAAGGACCATGTTACCGAGCCGTTAAGCGGCACTGAGGCTAAACCTCAACGCAAAGTTTCCGGACGAAAAGCTGGTTCAAGAAACAAAGTTAAGGTAGACAAATCTAATCCCCTTTCTGTTGTTGAGGAAAATTCACCCCTTCCCTCTTCACAAAAAAAGAACGAGGAAGAAATTAGTTCATTAACTGATGAGCCTAAAGTAAGATCACCTAATAATATTATTAACAATTCCTTCGATAATAAAGATATTAAAGTAAATTAAAAATGAAAGCTGCAAAAGAAATAAGAAATCTCTCTCCAGTGGCATTGGCTGAAAAATTGGGAGAATTTAAAAAGGAACTGCTAAAGTTAAGAGTGCAGTCGGCAACAGGGAGCATTTCCAATCCTGGTAGCCTAAAACAAGCTAAAAAGAATATTGCCAGGCTCTTGACCGCTGCTAAAAAATTGGAGCGTGATGCAAAATAAATGGCAGTATGTAATCAATGTGGATTACCTTTAGACTTGTGCGTTTGTGAGACGATCGCGCGGGAGCAGCAAAAAATAACCGTTAAAATTGAGAAAAGAAAGTTTGGAAAAATGTATACGGTTATCAATGGTATAAAGCGTGAGGCTAACATCGAAGAAATCTTTAAAAAATTGAAATCGAAGTTTGCCTGTGGTGGAACGGCTAAAAGCGGAAATATCGAACTGCAAGGAGACCATAAATCTCGCGTGAAACAGGCGTTAACGGAGTTAGGTTTTCCTGAAGAGACCATTGAAATCCAGTAGTTGTGCCAAATTTAATTTGGTGCAAGGCAAAAAGAACTCATGAAATCTAACTTGGAAATTTTTCCTGGGGAATTAATCGGCAAAAGAATCATCATTGTAAATGCTACCAACAGAAGCTTGATTGGTCTTCAAGGGAAAGTGATAAATGAAACTAAAGCTACTTTGGTGGTTCTCACTAAAGGGAAGGAGGCAATCCTATTAAAATCAGGTTTAGTTTTAAGGTTGGAACACCATGATAAGATAATAAAGGGAGTAGATTTAATCAAAAAGCCAGAAGACAGGTTGAAAGGAAAGTGAAACCACAAACATACAAAGTTAAGGAAACAGTGTTGGGGATACCGGCTCCGCAGGGAGCTTATGATAGTTCTAACTATGATAAAAATTGCCCATTTACTGGCAGTTTGGTGGTAAAAAAAGAATTGCTAAAAGGCAAGGTAATTAAGAAAGATACCAACAAATCTGCGACCATTGAGTGGTTTGAATCGAAGTTCATTCCTAAATATGAGCGGTATGCTATCAACAGGTCTAGGTTAAGGGTGCACAATCCGCCTGCAGTTAACGCTCAGATTGGTCAAGAAGTTTTAGTAGCCAGAACCAGGCCGCTTAGCAAGACCAAACACCACGTAATTATAAAAATATTTGAAAAAGGGAAGTTGGAAAAAAATAAATTGGCAGAACCTATAATTGAGAAGACATCTAAGAAATCTATCGCTAAGCTGGCCTTAAAGAAATCAAAAGATAAAAAAGCAATGGGTGGTTTAGTATGAAGGCTTTCAGGAGCAGAGTCACCAGGGCTTTGCCATTGGAGGCACTGGTTCCAACCTGTGATAATTCTGGTGCTAAAGTTTTGAAGATTTTTGCTGTTAAAGGAATTGGTTATAATGTAGTTAGGGGACGTATTCAATCGGCAGGTGTTGGCGACTTAGTTTTAGCTTCAGTGAAGAAGGGCAAATTGGAAATGAGAAAAACGGTGGTCCCTGCTGTAATTGTACGGCAAAGAAAGGAATATCGCAGGCCAGATGGAACCAGGATTAAGTTTGAAGATAATGCTGCAGTTGTCTTAAAAGATGAAAAAGGCAATCCTAAGGGCACCTTGTTTAAGGGACCTATTGCCAAAGAAGTAGCTGAACGTTGGCCGGCTATTGCTAAAGTGGCTAGCATGGTTGTTTAAATAAAATGAAAATAAAATTTTCAACACATTGGAAAAGCAGTACACAGCTGCGGAAACAACGGAAATATAGGTATAATGCTCCGCTTCACATTAAGCAAAAATTTATGCATGTTCATCTTGCTCCGGTTCTGAGAGATAAATATGGCTTAAGAAATATTCAAGTTAAAACAGGTGATAGAGTTAAGGTTATGCGTGGACAATTCAAATCCAGGGAGGGAAAGGTAGAAAAAGTTAATTTGAAGAAAGAGAAAATACATCTTGCTGGAATTGAAATAATCAAGAAAGATGGTTCAAAGATTCAAGTGGGAATATCTCCTTCTAATGTCATGATTGTGGAATTGGATTTAGCCGGCAAAAAAAGAAAGCTTAAATTAGAAAAAGCAAAAATATCTTCCTCCACTTCAAGTAAGTCAGTAAAACCAGCTAAACTAATTAAGGGAGGGGCAAATGCAGTAAAAGTTAGAAAATCATTACCGGCTCAAGCGGAACAAAAATGAAAAATCATTTAAAAGCAATAACTGCACCTAAAACCTGGCTCATCGACAGAAAAAATAATGTCTTTGTGGTTCGACCCAATTCAGGAGCGCACAGTTTAAATTTAGGCTTGCCTTTGGGATTAATTTTGAGAAATTATTTAGCTTTGGCTCAAACTATGGGTGAAGCAAAGAGGTTGCTTCATGATAATGAAATTCTAGTTGATGGGCAAAGAAGAGTAGATCATCGTTTTATCGTTGGTTTAGGTGACACGATTAGTATTCCTGTATTAAGTAAATATTACCAATTGAAACTTGATTCTCAAGGTAGGCTGCAAATATCTTTAACAGATAGGGAACAAAATAAGTACAAAATTTGTAAGGTTGTTGGCAAAAACCTAGTGCGTAAAGGATTATTGCAATTTAGGTTGCATGATGGCCGGAATATTATTGCTGACAACTCCCTGCATATTGGTGATAGTGTTAAGTTAGAAGTTCCTTCCTTTAAAATAGTTTCAGTGCTTCCGTTAAAGACAGGAGCCCGAATAATGTTAATTTTGGGCAAACACAGCGGTTTAACAGGAGAATTAAAAAAAATTGAAGAAGGAAAGGCCATCTGTAAAGTTGGTGATGAAGAAATCACTACTGCTAAAAATTATTTATTCGTGGTAAATTAAGATGTCTAAAGAAAATATTATGAGAAAAATCAAGATAGCTAAGGTTACCCTAAATGTAGGTGCTGGCAAAGACGAGGATCTACTTAAAAGGGGCCTTAAATTGTTGCAAAAGCTGTCTGGAGAAGTCAAACCAATAGTTACGGTAACTCATAAAAGAATTCCCGGGTGGGGGCTGCGCCCGGGCCTAAAGATAGGTTGTAAGGTAACGGTTAGGCGAAAAGTGGAAGAGTTATTAAAGCGGCTCTTAGCGACACTAGATTATAAGTTACCAGAAAGTAACTTTGATGATCAAGGCAATTTTGCATTTGGAGTTAAAGAATACATCGACATTCCAGGAATGGATTATGATCCGGAACTTAAAATTATGGGATTTGAAGTGGCTGTTACTTTGCAAAGGCCGGGGTTTAGAGTAAAAGATCGTGCCATCAAAAGAAGTCCGATAGGAAACAATCACTTGATTAGTAAGGATGAGGCGATGGCTTTTGCCAAGCAAACCCTGGGAGTAGAGATTCAGTAAAATGACAACTAGCGATCATCGGAAGATGTTTACCCAACTTAACGCCAAGCCTGTTAAGAAACAGAAATTTATTAAATTTAATCAGCCGAAAGCCAGGAGCTGTGGTATAGCTCTTAGAAAGTGTAAAAATTGTGGCCGTATGCGTGCTCACATTGGAAAGTATGGCCTTCATATATGCCGGCAATGCTTTCGTGAAATGGCTGTTGGTTTGGGGTTTAAGAAATTTACGTGAGGCCTTGCGAGTAGATATATATGATTAATAATGCCAATTTGATTGAGGGAAGGAAAAATGTTAAATGACCCATTAGCAGCAGCCCTGACAAAAATTTTGAATGCCGAGAAAGTAGGCAAGAAAGAGGTTCTTATTAAAGAGCACTCTAAAATGATAAAGATAGTTTTAGAAATATTAAGAGATTGTCACTACATTGGTTGGTGTGAGGAAAGCAGTGATGGCCGCGAGCTTAAGGTAAACTTATTAGGCAGCGTTAATAGTTGCGGCGTGATAAAACCACGATTTTCAACAAAATGCAATGCTTTTGAAAAATGGGAAAAACGCTATCTTCCGGCAAAGGATTTTGGCATTTTGGTAGTATCCACACCGAAAGGCATAGTAACTCATTATCAGGCTAAGGAAATGAAATTGGGAGGGAAATTATTAGCTTACTGCTATTAGATTAACAATGAAACAAGAATTAATCAAAGTTATAGCTTTACCAGAAAAAGTGAATGCTTCTCTAAAAGATAGTGTCCTAGGCATTAGCGGGCCTAATGGCCAGATAACGAGAGCTTTTACCCATCCTCAAGTTGAATTGCATCTGGGAGAGAGAAAAATCAGTGTTTTTTCCAAGCGGGCTACCAAAAGAGAGAAAAAAATGATAGGGTCATTTTTTTCACACATCAAAAATATGGTTTCGGGTGTAGTCAATCCTTATGTTTATCGGCTTAAAATTTGTTCTGGCCATTTTCCAATGAATGTTTCAGTCACTGCTAAAGAACTGCTTATCAAAAATTTCCTAGGTGAGGCGGTGCCAAGAAAAGTATCTTTGTTAGACGATGTGAAGGTAAAGGTAAGCGGTTCAGAAATTACTGTAATATCTGTTGATAAAGAGAAAGCTGGTTTGGTAGCTGCCCGTATTGAGAAAGCTTGTAGAATTACTAATCGTGATTTAAGAGTCTTTCAGGATGGTTGTTATATCATTGAGAAAGCTGGGCGAGAGGCGCCAATATGACTCCCGTTAGCTCTCTCTTATCTTTACGCAAAGCCGCTAAGAAACATTTGCCTGACTTTTTAGTTAAAGAATCAAAATATTCAGCTAGGATTAAAAGCCGCTGGCGTTACCCCCAAGGTCGCCATTCTAAAGTTAGGCAATGCCACTTGGGTCGGCCGGCCTTGCCTACGCCAGGTTATGGTTCTCCTAAAGTAGTGCGCGGTTTGCATTCTTCCGGGTTTAAACCAGTGATAGTCCATTCTGTTAAAGATCTGCAGTTGCTTAACAAAGAAAAGGAAGGCGGTGTTTTTTCTGGAACCGTTGGCGACAGGAAAAAATTGCAACTACTTAAATACGCAGTTGAGCATAAGATTAAGTTGTTAAATGTTAGAGATCCGGTTAAGTTATCCGAGAAAATTACCGCAAAAATAACTGAGCGCCAAAAATTAAAACGTCAAAAATTAGTTGTCAGGACGGAAAAACAGAAGGAAAAAGAAAGAAAAGTAGAAGAAAAAAAGAAGAAAGAGGCTGCTACTGATAAGGCAATAGAAGACACGGTGACGGATGATTCAGTAATTCCAGAATCGGAAAAGCAAAAAAAACAACAAGAACAGCAAGAAATGGAGAAGACGATAATCAAGCGCCAATAAATTAAAAATGATGAATAAAAAGAAACTGGCTGGGAAATTGTTGAAAGTTTCGCCTAAGAAAGTAAAATTTGTTGCTGGGGCTTTGGAAGATATTAAAAAAGCAATTACTAGGTCTGACTTGCGCGGATTAATTGCAGTCAAAAAAGTGATAAAATCTAGGGGAAGTGAACACTCGCGAAGCAGGGCTCGCCACATTATTCGCCAAAAACGAAAAGGCAGGCAAAAAGGACCTGGGTCGCGCAAGGGATCAAAATATTCCGTGGTGGCTAGAAAGCAGGCTTGGATGGCGCTTATCAGAACACAACGTAGGTTGTTGCAAGATTTAAAGCAAAAGCAGTTGCTGTCCGCAAAAGATTACAAGTTACTTTATGCTAAATGTAAAGGAGGCTACTTTAGAAGCCGCCGCCATATTAAATTATTTATTTCTGAACATAAACTGATCCAGGAAAATAAAACAAAGGAGAATAAATAAAATTTCATTATGGCTAACAATAAACCCAAAACGGTATTGTATAGAAGAAAGCGAGAATTAAGGACTGATTACAACAAGCGATTAAAACTATTAGCTAGCCGTAAACCACGATTGGCAATACGTTTTACGGGACATAAAATTATTGGACAAATAATAGAATTTTCTGCTAAAGGAGATTTGGTTAAGGCGGGCGTATCTTCAGATCTTCTTAGCAAAAAAGGATGGAAAGCCTCGCCTAAAAATGTTCCAGCAGCTTACCTTACTGGCTTCTGGTTAGCTAAGAAAGCAGTTCATGCAGGCATAACAGAAGCTATTTTAGATACTGGCCTTAAAACACCAGAACGTAAAGGAAAAATTTATGCTTTCTTGAAAGGCGCTATTGACGGTGGTTTGTTAATCCCTCAAGGCGAGGAAGATATCTTTCCTAGCTTGGAAGTAATTCTGGGGCAACATTTAAAAACAACAGTTAAGGAGCACTTTTCTAAAGTTAAGCAGAGCTTAGGTAATTAAACATGTCAGAAGAAACCTCTCCAAAAGTAATAGAAAAAATCACCCATGAAATAGAAGAAGTGCCAGAATTAAAAAGCGAATGGAAGCCAGTCACAGCGGTGGGTCGCATGGTTAAATCTGGTGAAATTACTGATATAGAAGAAATATTTAATCATGGCCTTAAAATTAAAGAGGCGGAAATAGTTAATCGACTTTTACCTGATTTAGAAGAAGACTTGTTGTTGATTGGTCAAGCCAAAGGAAAGTTTGGCGGCGGCCAACGAAGAATTTTTCGTCAAACTCAGAAAAAAACCAACGAAGGGAATCGTATTCAATTTACAACTTGCGCTGTGGTTGGCAACCGGGACGGGTTTGTGGGCGTAGCCATTGGCAAAAGCAAGGAAACTGTTCCGGCTAGGGACAAGGCCAAAAGGAATGCTAGGTTAAATGTCATTAAAATCAGGCGCGGTTGTGGCAGTTGGGAGTCAGATTCTATGGAACCAAACTCTATTCCGTTCCAAATTACTGGTAAATGTGGTTCAGTTCGGCTTACTCTTTTGCCTGCGCCTCGAGGCACTGGCTTATGTGTGGAAAAAGAATGCGCTAAAATCCTAGCCTTAGCTGGCATTCGGGATGTATGGAGTAAAACTGAAGGCCAGACTAATACTAAATTAAACTTAATTTATGCCTTGATGGATGCTTTAAAAAAATTATCGGAACAAAAAACTCATGGCCAGGATGCGGCTAAAGTAGGTTTAGTTGAGGGTCGGCTGCGAGACCGTACTGCAGAGCAGGCCCACGTGGTGGACAGTATGATACCTATAGTCCAGGCCGGAACCATCCCAACTTCAAAAAATACAGAATAGGTCTGAAGTGATATGACATTAAAAACAAAGAATGCAAATGAAAACAGCAGCCAGTTAGCAGTAGTGTTAGTGCGTGGGATGGTTAGCGTTACAGTTAAAATAAAAGATACTTTGAAGATGTTAAGGCTAACCCACAAAAATTACTGTGTTGTGATTAATAATAATTCTGTTAGTAGGGGAATGGTAAAAAAAGTAAAGGATTATGTAACTTGGGGTGAGATTTCTAATGACACCTTTAAGCAACTAGTTGAACAGCGTGGAATTTTGTATCAAGGGCCAACGGAAGATTCTAAGAAAAAATATACCTATAAAACGTTAGAGTTTGGGGGCAAGAAATATAAGCCTTATTTTAGGTTAAATCCGCCGCGAAAAGGTTTTGGTCGCAAAGGCATGAAGATACCTTTTAATTCTGGTGGTGGCTTAGGTTATCGCGCAGACAAAATAAATGATTTAATAAGGAGGATGCTTTAAGAAGGTGAATCGCCTTCGTTTAACTAAAAACTAGTAATATGGTAACCAACAGAAGAAAGAAAGTTGTGAAATACCGAGGCCAGACTTCTCATGGTTGTGGCCACCATAAAAAGCGACGAGGAGCTGGTAGCCGTGGCGGCAGAGGGCGTGCGGGAAGCGGCAAGCGGGCTGGACATAAAAAATATGGAATTGTGTTAGGTCGCCATGGATTCATTCCTCGTAGGTCATTTGGAGCTGGCCAGGCTATTAATTTAAGTTATTTCACTGAAAATCGCCTATTGCAATTAGTAAAAGAAGGAGAAATATCTAAGAAAGACGATGTTTACCAAGTAAACCTTAACCAACTAGGTTACGATAAGTTATTAAGCACGGGAGTAATTACAGTTAAAGTAGCATTTATCGTCAAGTATTGCAGCAAAAAGGCATCAGAAAAGGTTTCTTCCACTGGTGGAAATGTTAAGCTGATAACGGTTGGCAGGGCATTGTCAGCTGATGATTTGCCTACACCTTCCAAAGAGATAGGCTAGTTAGAATAAAAATAACATGGGGAAAATAGATTACATTCTTTCGCTTCTTCCTGAGGTGAAAGGGCCAATACAAAAAAGGTTGCCATTTAAAGAAAAACTTAAGTGGACTTTAATAATTCTGGTTATTTTTTTTGTAATGGGTTTAATTCCTTTGTTTGGCTTAGGTGAGAACTCACTTCAGCAGTTTGAGTTTCTTTCCATAATTTTAGGGGCATCATTTGGTTCTATTATTAGTTTGGGTATTGGTCCAATAGTTACAGGTTCGATTGTACTGCAATTATTAGCTGGAACAGGGATCTTAAAATTTGACATGTCTTCAGCAGAAGGCCGTAAAAAGTTTAAGGGGCTGCAGAAACTGTTGTCGTTCGTGTTCATCATTTTTGAAGCGTCTATTTACGTATTTATGGGGGGTTTGGCGCCATCACAATCTTACATAGGCACTAACCTTTACACTGAGCTCCAATGGCTATTAGTGTTACAAATGTTCATTGGCGGCATTTTAATACTATTTATGGATGAAGTTATTTCCAAATGGGGTTTCGGGTCGGGGATTTCTTTGTTTATTGTTGGGGGTGTAGCACAGCAAATATTTGTTCGGACCTTTAATTATATTAAACCGCAGGGTTCGCAAATTTCTAGCGGAGCAGTTCCAGCTTTGTTTCAATCTTTGGCTATAGGAGATATTACTACAGCTGCACTGCAGATCGCTGCTCTCGTTTCTACCATTGCGGTGTTCTTGGTTGCGGTTTATGGCCAAGCCATGAAAGTGGAGATTCCTCTTTCCTTTGGAAAAATTAGGGGATATGGTATGCGCTGGCCGTTAAGCTTTTTTTATACGTCTAATATTCCGGTGATCTTGGTAGCTGCCTTGCTAGCTAATATCACTTTATTTGGCAGTTTGTTTGAACGCTGGGGTGTTCCCATTCTGGGCCACTTTTCTAATGGGGTAGCCGTAAGCGGTTTAGCTTATTGGTTAAATTCTCCCAACCTGGTAAAAAGTCTTATTCAAGGCAGCTTCTCGTTTTCATTATTAGGCCAATCTTTAGTTTACGTGTTGGTGTTTGTTCTAGGTTCAGTGGTGTTCAGCATATTTTGGATGCAAACAGCAAACATGGATGCTCGGAGCCAAGCTAAACAAATTTTATCTTCAGGATTGCAGATACCTGGATTTAGGCGGGATGAACGGGTGCTAGAAAAGATCTTAAGTCGTTACATCTGGGCACTAACGGTGGTTGGTGGCGCGGCTATTGGTTTGCTGGCAGCTTTAGCTGATCTAACTGGGGCCTTGGCGCAGGGTACCAGTGTAGTTCTGTCAGTAATGATTATTTACAAATTATATGAAGAACTAGCTAAGGATCATATGATGGATATGCATCCAGCTTTGCGCAAATTGATGGAATAAAGTTTATCTTTAACTAAATTAACATAATCTTTATATATTATTGGTTAAGATTCAAGTTTATGTCTTTTTTGGACTCAGCTTTAAGTAAAATCTTTCTGCCCTTGCTAAACTTTGGTCCGTTCTGGGCTATCTTTATCCTAGCTTTGGCTATCTCTTTGATTATAACATTAGTCTATAAATTTGCTACCAACCAACAGGAAATGAAACGCTTAAAAGAAGAGCAAAAGCTGTTTCAAAAACGTCTGAAAGAGCTTCGTCATAATCCTGAAGAAATGATGAAAGTCCAAAAAGAAGCTATGAGTAAAAATTTAGAATACATGAAACACTCTTTCAAAGCCACGCTGATTACCATGTTGCCAATTTTAATTATTTTTAGTTGGATGTCTGCTCATTTAATGTACGAACCAATTTTTCCCGGGGACAGGTTTAGCCTAACTGCCGAATTCGTCGAAGGAGCCACAGGGCCAGTGGAACTAGTTGGAGATGATAAAGTGGAAATATTAAGTGAAGCTGAACAGCCAATCAGTAGCAAAGTACTATGGAATATTAAAGCAGTGGCGGAAGGAGACAGCCTTATAACTGTAAAAACAACCAATGATCAACAGAATAAAACTGTTTTAATAACTAAGGAGTTAAGGTATGATGAACCATTAACAGTTTATGATAATTCAGAAATTAAACAAATCCAAATAGGTTACAACAAATTAAGGCCGCTAGGGCCAGATTTTACTGTCCCGGTCTTTAATTGGCAGCCAGGTTGGCTAGGGTTATACATAATTCTTTCGATTATCTTTAGTTTGGGATTGAGGAAATTGTTGAAAATATATTAGTAGTTTTTTACTACTAACTTGATTAGCAATAACTAAAATAAACAAACATTATTTATTCTATTTGGTTGTTGTTGATTATGAATT